>NZ_CM174491.1:0-452500 GCF_057839485.1 Stenotrophomonas sp. KH_036_B
ATGGATGCCTGGTCCCGTTGTCTCGAACGCCTTGAAGCGGAGTTCCCGCCCGAGGATGTTCACACCTGGTTGAAGCCGCTGCAGGCTGATCTGCGCGCGGACAGCCTGGTGCTTTATGCACCAAACGCCTTCATCGTCGACCAGGTGCGCGAGCTGTACCTGCCGCGCATCAAGGAACTGATGGCGCATTTCGCCGGTTTCGGCGACGTATTCCTTGAAATCGGCTCGCGCCCCCGGGCCGTGGAGGCGCAGATTGCGCCGAATTCGGGCCATTCCGCGCCGGCCGTGGCCGAGCCGCTGGTGCCGTTCGCCGGCAACCTGGATTCCCACTACACCTTCGCCAACTTCGTGGAAGGCCGCAGCAACCAGCTCGGTCTGGCCGCGGCGTTCCAGGCGGCCCAGAAGCCCGGCGACCGTTCGCACAATCCGCTGCTGCTGTACGGCGGCACCGGTCTGGGCAAGACCCACCTGATGTTCGCGGCCGGCAATGCGATGCGCCAGGCCAATCCGGCCGCCAAGGTGCTGTACCTGCGCTCGGAACAGTTCTTCAGCGCCATGATCCGTGCGTTGCAGGAAAAGACCATGGATCAGTTCAAGCGCCAGTTCCAGCAGGTGGACGCGCTGCTGATCGATGACATCCAGTTCTTCGCCGGCAAGGATCGGACCCAGGAAGAGTTCTTCCACACGTTCAATGCCCTGTTCGACGGCAAGCAGCAGATCATCCTGACCTGCGACCGGTACCCGCGCGAAGTGGAGGGCCTGGAAGCACGCCTGAAGTCGCGGCTGGCCTGGGGTCTGTCGGTGGCCATCGAGCCGCCGGACTTCGAGACCCGCGCCGCCATCGTGCTGGCCAAGGCGCGCGAGCGCGGTGCCGAGATTCCCGACGATGTGGCGTTTCTGATTGCCAAGAAGATGCGCTCCAATGTCCGCGACCTCGAGGGCGCGCTGAATACCCTGACCGCGCGGGCCAATTTCACCGGCCGTGCGATCACCACCGACTTCGCCCAGGAAACCCTGCGCGACCTGCTGCGCGCCCAGCAGCAGGCGATCAGCATTCCCAACATCCAGAAAACCGTGGCCGACTACTACGGGCTGCAGATCAAGGATCTGCTGTCCAAGCGCCGGACCCGTTCGCTGGCCCGTCCGCGCCAGGTCGCCATGGCGCTGACCAAGGAACTGACCGAGCACAGCCTGCCGGAGATCGGCGACGCCTTTGCCGGTCGCGACCACACCACGGTGCTGCATGCGTGCCGGCAGATCCGGACGTTGATGGAGACCGACGGCAAGTTGCGGGAAGACTGGGACAAGTTGATCCGGAAGTTGAGTGAGTGAGGTGGAGCGCATGATGCATGCACACCACACGGGCGTCATCGCATAAAACGGTGCAAAATCCCGGTGTAAGCGAGGGACAGCCTGTGGATAAGAACGCCGTTTGAAATCGCGGTAAATTTATCCACAGCTTTCCCCACCCCTTGGGGGGTAGTAGTGCAGAGGGTTTCACGTCTGAAAACCTGTTTGTTTTCAGATGTTTAGCTGAGTTTTCCAGCGAATCTGGCCCTACCATCACCACCAAGCTTTTGATTTATTCCACATCTTTTTAAAGCATAGGGGCACGGAACCACATGCGTTTCACACTGCAGCGCGAAGCCTTTCTCAAGCCGTTGGCACAAGTCGTCAACGTGGTCGAACGCCGCCAGACCCTGCCGGTTCTGGCTAATTTCCTGGTCCAGGTGAAGGACGGCCAGCTCTCGCTGACCGGTACCGACCTGGAAGTGGAGATGGTGTCGCGGATCGCGGTGGAAGATGCCCAAGATGGCGAGACCACCATCCCGGCCCGCAAGCTATTCGAGATCATCCGCGCCCTGCCCGATGGCAGCCGGATCACCGTCTCGCAGAGCGGCGACAAGATCACCGTCCAGGCCGGCCGCAGCCGCTTCACCCTGGCAACGCTGCCGGCGAACGACTTCCCGTCGGTTGACGAAGTCGAAGCCACCGAGCGCGTGGCGATCGGCGAGGCCACCCTGAAGGAGCTGATCGAGCGCACCGCGTTCGCGATGGCCCAGCAGGACGTGCGTTACTACCTCAACGGCCTGCTGTTCGATCTTCGCGGTGATGCCCTGCGTACCGTCGCCACCGACGGCCACCGCCTGGCGCTGTGCGAAACCGAGCTGGAAAAGGCCAGTGGCGCCAAGCGCCAGATCATCGTGCCCCGCAAGGGTGTGACCGAACTGCAGCGTCTGCTGGAAAGCGGCGATCGCGAGATCGAACTGGAAGTGGGCCGAAGCCACGTGCGGGTCAAGCGCGACGATGTGACCTTCACCTCCAAGCTGATCGACGGCCGTTTCCCGGACTACGAGGCCGTGATTCCGATCGGTGCCGACCGCGAAGTGAAGGTGGATCGCGAAGCGCTGCGTGCGTCGCTGCAGCGCGCTGCGATTCTGTCGAACGAGAAGTACCGCGGCATCCGCGTCGAGGTGTCGCCGGGCAACCTCAAGATCAGCGCGCACAACCCGGAGCAGGAAGAAGCCCAGGAAGAGATCGAGGCCGACACCACCGTCAGCGATCTGGCCATCGGCTTCAACGTCAACTACCTGCTGGACGCGCTGTCTGCCCTGCGCGATGAGCACGTGGTAATCCAGCTGCGTGATTCGAACTCCTCCGCCCTGGTCCGTGAGGCCAGCAGCGAGAAGTCGCGCCATGTGGTGATGCCGCTGCGTCTCTGACCTGTACGTCGGTTCCACGTGGAACCTGACCAAAAAGAACCCGGCTTAACCGCCGGGTTTTTTTTTGGTTCCACGTGGAGCATTGGCTGTGTCGGCGCGGTAGAGCCACGCCCTACGTGGCTGGTCTTCGCTCTTGCATCCTGCACACCTGACGAACGGCGTCGGCAGGTGTAAACGTCGGGTGGTTTGCGGATCACCGATGTGATCGCGATCCTGGACGGTTGTGCCGCGCCGTGCGCGGTGTCCAGCCATGGGCAGGACCTACGACCTGCTACGTGGCCATCTGGATTTGGATGAATCAACCTCCTGAAAGCCGGCCGCGGTCGGCTCCTGTTTTTGACGCCCCGCATGCCCCGAATCACAGCTCTAAGCTTTTAAAAACTGTATATAAATCTAAAGCTAGGTGGTGGTGGTAGAGCCAGATTTGGTTGAAAAGTACCTTAAGTGTTTGAATAATAAAGCTTATATGACCTCGAAACCCCCGGTAAAAAGAGCCCTGAGCCTGGGGTTGAACCTGTGGATATCTTTTAGAGGGGTCCAGGTGGCTCTTTTTATCCACAGACTGCACAGAGGTTGTGCATAAGTCATACATGCCCCCTGTGGACAGCAGACGGCGCACCCGTTCAGTCGCTTCAAATCTGCACGGCCCGTACCAAGACGCGGTTTCAGATTTCAAGAAATTCAGCCCGTGCTCTGATCCAGCCCGCTCACCCGGCTACTCGGATCGCGCCAGATTTCTTGAAATCTGCAGGGCTGCAGCCCTGCCCGGCTACCAGATTTGAAGGAATTCACACCGTTCCGCAGTGCGTTTTTCTCCACGTGGAACATCCCGACGCCGTCTCCATGACTGCTCCGCCCGCAGTGCGCTGGGCCACGGCAATCCAGACGATGCAGTAAGCTGATCGACTGGCTCCCCACTGCAAGTGCCTTCGCTGGCCTCGATCGATCTGCATGCACATCCGCCGTCTTTCCCTTCACCAGATCCGCCGCTTCGACCACGTGGAACTGGCACCGCAACCCGGTATCAACCTGATAACCGGTGACAACGGCGCCGGTAAAACGAGTGTGTTGGAGGCATTGCACGTGATGGCCTATGGCCGCAGCTTCCGCGGACGGGTACGGGATGGCCTGGTGCGGCAGGGCGCGGAGGCCCTGGAGGTGTTTGTCGAATGGGATGAGCAGCGCACAGGTGCGGAAAGCCCCACGCGGCGCAAAGCCGGGCTTCGGCATAGCGGCCAGGACTGGAAGGGACGGCTGGACGGGGAAGATGTCGCCCAGTTGGGCAATCTCTGTGCCGCGTTGGCGGTGGTCACGTTCGAGCCGGGCAGCCATGCACTGGTGAGTGGCGGCGGTGAACCCCGTCGGCGCTTCCTTGATTGGGGTTTGTTCCACGTGGAACCAGACTTCCTTGGGCTTTGGCGTCGCTATTCCCGCGCCCTGAAGCAGCGCAACGCGCTCCTCAAGCAAGGCGGGCATCCACATGCGCTGGATGCGTGGGACCGCGAGCTCGCGGAGGCCGGCGAACCCCTGAACAGCCGCCGTCAGCACTATCTGGAGCGGCTGCAGGACCGAACCGTCGCGCTGGCACAGCAATTGGCGCCTACGCTGGGCATCCAATCGCTCACCCTGAGCCCGGGCTGGCGCAAGCAGGAGGTTTCACTGGCGGACGCGCTGCTGCTGGCGCGCGACCGCGACCGGCTGGCCGGCTATACCTCCGTGGGCCCGCACCGGGCGGACTGGAGTGTGGGTTTCGCCGCCATCCCGGGCCGCGACGCTCTCTCGCGTGGCCAGGCCAAGCTCACCGCCCTCGCCTGCCTGCTGGCCCAAGCGGAGGATTACGCCGAACAACGCGGCGAATGGCCGGTGATCGCGCTGGATGACCTGGCCTCCGAGCTGGACCGCACCCACCAGGCCCGCGTACTGGACCGATTGCGGGCTGGCCCGGCGCAGATCTTCATCACTGCAACAGAAACCCCGGCCGCGTTGTGCGACCGCACCGATATCACCCGGTTCCACGTGGAACATGGCCATGTCCAGCTTGTGCCATAGTGGCTTCAGGGCCCAACGCGCCCGGCTGGTATAATTGCTGTTGCAACCCCTTATCCATCGGCGCCCCGCCCCCCGGGCGGCGGCCCGAACTGCGGAGCCTATGGCAAGCGCAATGACTGAAGAACAGAACACCCCGGCAACGAGCGGCAACTACGACGCCAACAGCATCACCGCCCTGGAAGGTTTGGAGGCGGTCCGCAAGCGTCCTGGTATGTACATCGGTGACGTCCATGACGGTACCGGTCTGCACCACATGGTGTTCGAGGTCGTCGACAACTCCATCGATGAGGCCCTGGCCGGTCACGCCGACAACGTTTCGGTGACGATCCACGCCGATGGTTCGGTGTCGGTGTCGGACAACGGCCGTGGCATCCCGACCGGCAAGCATGAGCAGATGAGCGGCAAGCTCGGCCGCGAAGTGTCCGCCGCGGAAGTCGTGATGACGGTCCTGCATGCGGGCGGCAAGTTCGACGACAACAGCTACAAGGTTTCCGGCGGTCTGCACGGCGTCGGCGTCAGCGTGGTCAACGCCCTGTCGCAGAAGCTGGTGCTGGACATCTATCAGGGCGGTTTCCACTACCAGCAGGAATACGGCGACGGTGCGGCGCTGGTCCCGCTGAAGCAGGTCGAGCCCAGCACCAAGCGCGGTACCACCCTGCGCTTCTGGCCGTCGGTGAAGGCATTCCACGACAACGTCGAGTTCCACTACGACATCCTGGCGCGCCGCCTGCGCGAGCTGTCGTTCCTCAACTCCGGCGTCAAGATCGTTCTCAGCGACGAGCGTGGCGATGGCCGTCGCGATGATTTCCACTACGAAGGCGGCATCCGCAGCTTCGTGGAGCATCTGGCGCAGCTGAAGACCCCGCTGCACCCGAACGTCATCTCGGTCACCGGCGAGTCCAACGGCATCACCGTGGACGTGGCGCTGCAGTGGACCGATTCCTACCAGGAAACGATGTACTGCTTCACCAACAACATCCCGCAGAAGGACGGCGGCACCCACCTTGCCGGCTTCCGCGGTGCGTTGACCCGTGTGCTCAACAACTACATCGAGCAGAACGGCATCGCCAAGCAGGCCAAGATCAACCTCACCGGTGATGACATGCGCGAAGGCATGATCGCGGTGCTGTCGGTCAAGGTGCCCGACCCCAGCTTCTCCAGCCAGACCAAGGAAAAGCTGGTCAGCTCGGATGTGCGCCCGGCCGTGGAAAGCGCGTTCGGCCAGCGCCTGGAAGAATTCCTGCAGGAAAACCCCAACGAAGCCAAGGCCATCGCCGGCAAGATCGTCGACGCCGCGCGTGCACGCGAAGCCGCGCGCAAGGCCCGCGACCTGACCCGCCGAAAGGGCGCGCTGGACATTGCCGGCCTGCCCGGCAAGCTGGCCGACTGCCAGGAAAAGGATCCGGCACTGTCCGAGCTGTTCATCGTCGAGGGTGACTCGGCAGGTGGCTCGGCCAAGCAGGGCCGCAACCGCAAGAACCAGGCGGTGCTGCCGCTGCGCGGCAAGATCCTCAATGTGGAACGCGCCCGCTTCGACCGCATGCTGGCGTCGGATCAGGTCGGTACGCTGATCACCGCGCTCGGTACCGGCATTGGTCGCGACGAGTACAACCCGGACAAGCTGCGCTACCACCGCATCATCATCATGACCGACGCCGACGTCGACGGCGCGCACATCCGGACGCTGCTGTTGACCTTCTTCTACCGGCAGATGCCGGAGCTGATCGAGCGTGGCCACGTCTATATCGGCCTGCCGCCGCTGTACAAGATCAAGCAGGGCAAGCAGGAGCTGTACCTCAAGGACGACCCGGCGCTGGATGCCTACCTGGCCAGCAACGCCGTGGAGAACGCCTCGCTGATTCCGGCCGACAACGAGCCGGCCATCGAAGGGGTGGCCCTGGAAAAGCTGCTGCTCGCCTACGCTTCTGCGCAGGAATCGATCGGTCGCAACACCCATCGCTACGATCGCCAGCTGCTCGAAGCGCTGGTCGATTTCACCCCGATGGACCTGGAGCACCTGCGCAAGGCCGGCGCCGATGAAGGCCTGGCCGCACTGGCAACCCGCCTCAACCGGGGCAGCCTGGGTTCGCCGCGTTTCAGCCTGGAGCTGCAGGAACCCAACGACCAGCGTCCGGCCGCCGTGCTGGTGACGCGTCGCCACATGGGCGAAGAGCTGATCCAGGTGCTGCCGCTGTCGGCGTTCGAGACCGGCGAACTGCGTGCCCTGCACCAGTCCTCACTGCTGCTGCATGGCCTGGTTCGCGACGGTGCGAAGATCGTGCGCGGCGCCAAGTCCGCGGAGATCGCCAGCTTCACCGACGCCCGCAACTGGCTGCTCGATGAAGCCAAGAAGGGTCGCCAGATCCAGCGCTTCAAGGGCCTGGGTGAAATGAATCCGGAGCAGCTGTGGGACACCACCGTGAATCCCGATACGCGCCGCCTGCTGCAGGTTCGGATCGAAGATGCCGTGGCCGCCGACCAGATCTTCAGCACCCTGATGGGCGATGTGGTCGAACCGCGCCGTGAGTTCATCGAAGACAACGCGCTGCGGGTCGCCAACCTGGATATCTGACACAATCGGCACAGGGCCGGCCGGTTGCGACCTGCAACCGGCCCGGCCGCCGCCTTTTGCTGCCAGGAACCCGATGTCCGCTATTGCCCCGGCGTCCTCGACGCCTCCGCTGCCTCCCGCCCTGCCGCAGCCTCCGCGCCGCAAGCCCGGCTCTCCGGTGGCCGGTTTCCTGATTGACCTCGGTATCGCAACCCTCACCCTGCTCGCCCTGAGCATGGTCGGTGGGTTGTTCTGGGGCATGTACCGCGCGGTGGTGGTCGCTCGCGAAGGCGGCGTCTCGCTGGACGAAGGCCTGGTCCAGCAGGTGGGCCAGCCCGGTGCACTCGCACAGATCCTGCTGGCCCTGTTCGCCACGGGCGGCGCAGCGCTGCTGCTCTACTTCACGCGTCGGCGCGCCGATGCCGCCGAACGCAGCGCCTCGGTGCAGGCCGCACGGCGGCCGTCCACCTGGGGCTGGACCTTGGTGGTCGCCACCGCCGTGGTGATCGGCAGCAACCTGATCGCGTGGCTGGCCAAACAGGCCGGGGTTGAACCGGTGCCCACCAACCTGGCCCTGATGGAACAGGCCATGGCGCGTTTTCCCTGGTTCCTGGCGCTGTTCGCCGTGGTGCTGGCGCCCGCCTACGAAGAACTCCTGTTCCGCCGCGTGCTGTTCGGCCGCCTGTGGCAGGCCGGCCGCCCTTGGCTGGGCATGCTGCTCAGCAGCCTGGCCTTCGCCCTCGTGCATGAGGTACCTGGTACCAGCGCCAATGGTCCGTGGGAAATTGCCCAGCTGTGGCTGGTCTATGGCGGCATGGGCGCGGCGTTCGCCTGGCTGTACCGGCGCACCGGTACCCTGTGGGCGCCGATCGCCGCGCATGCCCTGAACAACGCCATCGCCTTGGGTGCGCTGGTTTTCCTTGGGGTGCACTGACCATGTCGGCTTGACGAAACCTTACGTCCAACCCCGCCACACTGCAGACATGAACACGGAGTCCCCGCCTTGAAACCCTTGCTGCTCGGACTTGCCATCACGCTGCTGGTCAGCGCCTGCGCCACCACCACCTCGCCCACCGGGCGCCGGCAGATGGTGGGCGGCGTCTCACAGACCGAGCTGGATCAGCTGGGCGCACAGGCGTTCGCGGAGACCAAGCAGAAGGAAAAGATCAGCACCGATGGCCGCCAGAACGGCTACGTGCAATGCGTTGTGAATGCATTGGTGGCCCAGTTGCCATCTCAGTACCGCGGCGTACGGTGGGAGACGGCGGTGTTCGTCGATCCCGAACCGAACGCCTTCGCCCTGCCCGGCGGCAAGGTCGGGGTGAACACCGGCATCTTCACCGTCGCCAAGAACCAGGACCAGCTGGCCGCCGTGATCGGGCATGAGATCGGGCATGTCATCTCGCGCCACCACGAGGAACGCCTGACCCGCCAGATGGGCGCGCAGACCGGGCTGGCCGTGCTGGGGGCGCTCGCGGGCGCCGCCTACGGCGAGGGCGCAGCCAGCACCGTCAGCCAGTTCGGCGGTGCCGGCGCGCAGGCCGCCTTCCTGCTGCCCGGTTCGCGCACCCAGGAGAGCGAGGCCGACGTGGTCGGGCAGCGGCTGATGGCCGAGGCCGGCTTCGACCCCGCCCAGGCGGTCAATCTCTGGCAGAACATGATGGCCGCCAGTGGCGGTCGTTCGCCGCAATGGCTGTCCACCCACCCCGATCCTGCCAACCGGATCCGGGAACTGCAGCGGGATGCTCCCTCTCTTGGCGGTGTATTCCAGCAGGCCCAAGCGGCCGGCAGGCGCCCCAAGTGCGGCTGATTCGACTAAAGGATGCTGTGATGCAGCATCGGAAACGATTTCTCATGCCACCGGTTTCTGATACGTTTGGCGGCTCAGATTTTTCTGACAGTCCGTTTTGACCCCGCCGCGGCGGTTCGATCGAGGTGAAAGATGATTTTCAGCAACCACAAGCAAGCCGTGCTTACCGTTCTCATCGCGACCGCCCTCGGTGGCGTTGTGGTCACTGATGCCGTTGCCCAGACCCGTGAGCGCAGCAGCGAGCGTCGCGGAGGCAAGGAGGCGAAGGCCGAGGTGATGTTCCCGGATGCCACCCGCGCAGAGCCGAACATCAAGGCGTCGCCGAAGCTGGGCAAGCAGCTGCAGAAACTGATCGACAGCTACAACGATCAGAAGTTCCCGGAGACCCGCGCCCTGGCCGATGAAATCCTGGCCAACAGCGCCGCGAACGCCTACGACAAGTCGCTGGCCGCCCAGCTGGCTGCGCAGGCCGCCTACGGCGACGACGACACTGCAGCCGCCAAGAAGTACCTGCAGCAGGTGCTGGAACTGGGCGGCCTGGACAACAACGGCCATTACCAGTCGATGCTGATGCTGGGCCAGCTGCAGATCCAGGACGACCAGACCACCGAAGGCTTGGCGACGCTGGACAAATATTTCGCCGAAACCAAGTCGACCAAGCCGGAACAGCTGATCATCAAGGGCCAGGCCCTGTACCAGCTGGAGCGGTACCAGGACGCGATCCCGGTGTTGAAGCAGGCCATCACTGCTGCCGGCGCCGACGCCAAGGACAGCTGGCGCCAGCTGTTGATGGCCGCCATGTCCGAAGCTGGCCAGACTGGTGAAGCTGTCGCGGAAGCCGAAGCCATCGCCAAGCGCAGCCCGGACGACAAGAAGGCCCAGATGAACCTGGCCAGCATGTACATGCAGGCCGACCAGATGGACAAGGCCGCTGCGGTGATGGACACGCTGTACAAGAGCGGCAAGTTGACCGACGAGCGCGAGTACAAGCAGCTCTACTCGATCTACGCCAACACCGAGAACAAGGAAAAGGAAGTCATTGCCGTTATCAATGACGGGCTGCAGAAGGGCATCCTGAAGCCGGACTACCAGGTGTACCTGGCCCAGGCCCAGGCGTACTACTACTCCGAGCCGCAGCAGGCAGACAAAGCAATTGAAGCGTGGAAGCTCGCTGCCCCGCTTTCCAAGGACGGTGAAACCTACTTGAACCTGGCACGCGTTTTGCATGCCGAGGGTCGGATTCCGGAGGCCAAGGAAGCGGCCCGCCAGGCCAAGGCCAAGGGTGTGAAGAATCCGAAAGATGCGGACAAAATCATCAACCTGAAGTAAGTAGGAATAACGCCTGAACGCCTGCGACAATCGTGCGCAGGCGCTCAGGATTGGTATAAGCTTGGAGGTTCCTGCGGTGTCATGCACCGCTGATCATGGGCTACCTGTCCTCGGGTACCCGGCCCCACTAATGAGCTCTTGGCGCATGACGGAACAACTAGTCGTTCACAGGTACGAACAACGCGATGACACCGGCCTCAGCTGGCCGCGCATCGTGGGTATCGCCTTTGTAATCGCATTGCATCTCGCCGCCCTGATGCTGCTTCTGATCCCGGCCGTGGCCCCCAAGGCCGCTACGGAGAAAGAACGCAACATCATGGTGACCCTGGTCGACGCTCCGCCGCCGCCCCCACCGCCGCCGCCGCCGCCGCCGCCGACTGAAACGCCGCCGCCGCCGGTCAAGAACCTCTCGCCGCCGAAGCCGTCGCCCGTTCCGCCGCCGCCGCAGGCGCCGGTGATCGATGTGCCGGAACCGCGTCCGAACGACATCGTCACGCCGCCGTCTCCGCCGAGTCCGCCGCAGCCGCCGAGTTCGATCGAGGCCAGCGTCGATATCTCGTCGAAGAACATGAACCCCCCGCGTTACCCGCCGGCCGCATTCCGCGCAGGTATCCAGGGTGAAGTCATCCTGATCATTGATGTCGATGCCAACGGCAACGTCACCAATGTGTCGGTCGAACGGTCCAGCCGTAACCGTGACCTCGACCGCGCCGCGATGGAAGCAGCTCGCAAGTGGAGCTTCCGTTCTGCGGAGTCGGGCGGGAAGAAGGTCGCAGGTCGCGTTCGCGTCCCGGTCAACTTTGCGCTGAACTGACAGTGGTCGGTGGCCCGCCGGCCACCTCCCTGCCGGTTATTTACTAGCAACACTAATTATCACCACACACAACAAAGGTAAGCGTCATGCTGCAGGAACTCTTCATCGCCGCTGCTGCCGGGGGCAACTCTGGGAACGCCCTCTCGCAGATGGGCTTCGAACACCTTCTCCACGAAATGACCACCAAGCCGGGTGACTTCGCGGTTTCCTGGGTCGTGCTGCTGACCCTGGTCATCATGTCGGCCATGTCCTGGTACTGGACTGTCATCAACATCTTCCGTGCTACCCGCCTGAAGAGCGCTGCCGACAAGGTCGTGAGCCTGTTCTGGGATACCCCGAACGCCCAGGACGCCATCCGTGCGATGGAAGAACAGCCGGCTTCCGAGCCGTTCTCGAAGATCGCTCTGGACGCTGCCCAGGCGGCTGCCCACCACCAGCGTGCCGAAGGCGGTGCCACCGGTGGCCTGGGTGAGAGCCTGAGCCGTTCGGAATTCGTCGACCGCGCCCTGCGTCAGGCCGTGACCCGCGAAAGCAACAACCTGCAGTCGGGCATGACCCTGCTGGCCACCGTCGGTGCAACCGCTCCGTTCGTCGGTCTGCTCGGTACCGTGTGGGGCATCTACGGCGCGCTGATCAAGATCGGTGCCACCGGTTCCGCCTCGATCGACGCCGTTGCCGGCCCGGTGGGTGAAGCACTGATCATGACCGCCATCGGTCTGTTCGTGGCTATCCCGGCCGTGTTCGCCTTCAACTTCTTCAGCAAGATCAACAGCGCCACGATCAGCAAGTTCGATACGTTCGCTCACGACCTGCACGACTTCTTCGCTACCGGTTCGCGCGTCCGCTAATTGCGACGCGCTGTACCCAGCGAGAACGTAGTCAACACGATCTAGACGGAGCCCGTTATGGCTTTCAGTAGTGGTAACAGCGGCGGCCCCATGGCCGACATCAACGTTACGCCCCTCGTGGACGTGATGCTGGTGCTGCTGATCATCTTCATCATCACGGCGCCCCTGATGTCCCACAAGGTCAAGGTCGATCTGCCCGAGGCCAACCTGGTGCAGAACCCGGAAGATGCGGCCGATCGCAAGGGCCCCATCACCCTCGCGGTGAAGGAAGACGGCTCGATTTACTGGAACGACGAAGAGATCGACAAGCAGACTCTCGAGTCGCGCCTGGCGACCGCCGCCCAGCAGACCCCCCAGCCCCCGCTCAATCTGCGTGGTGACCGCACCACCAAGATGCGTGTCATCAACGAGATGACCAAGATTGCGCAGGAGCAGGGCATGCTCGACGTTGGCTTCGTTGCCACCAAAGAGAAGGGGCAGTAAGCCATGGCATTCAGTTCTGGTGGTGGCAAAGGCCCCATGGCCGACATCAACGTGACGCCCCTCGTGGACGTGATGCTGGTGCTGTTGATCATCTTCATCGTTACCGCGCCGATCATGACGTACCCGATCGCCGTGGACCTGCCGCAGCGCGTGCTCAACCCACCGCCGCAGCTGGTCGAACCGCCGCCGCCGATCGAGCTGCGGATCGACGCCAGCAACCAGGTGACCTGGAACAACAGCCCGATCGCAACGGGCGAACTCCAGCAGCGCATGGAGCAGGAAGTGCAGCGTGACCCGACCAACCAGCCGGAACTGCGCATCGACGCAAGCCCGGACTCCGAGTACGACGTGATGGCCAAGGTACTGGCCGCCGCGAAGAATGCTCAGATGAAGAAGATCGGGTTCCAGCAGCAACAGTAATACGCAAGACCAAGTCATGACGCGACTGGAAAACGCCCCTGGAAACAGGGGCGTTTTTTTTGCACGCAACGGACGCATGTGTCCGGCTATCATCCGCGCATGCTCGCCACTTACCCCGCGCTCGCCGACTGGCTCCACTGGCTGGATGCCGTTCCGCACCTGCGCCCGCTGCTCATTGCCGCCTACGTGCTGTACCTGCTGTGGCTGACCGGCTGGATCATGCTGCAGAAGCGCGAACCGGTGGCCACGCTCAGCTGGATCCTGTCGCTGGCCGCCCTGCCCTACCTGGGGCTCTTCATCTATTACCTGCTGGGCCCGCAGAAGGTGAAACGGCAGCGGCTGCGCCGCGGGCGCGCCCGCTCCGGCATGGAGCACTACAGCAGCGTGTGCCCGCCCGATGCCGACTGCACCGAGCTGGCCAAGATCGCCCAGGCCACCACCGGCCTGTCGCCCAGTTCGGCCACCGAAGTGGAGTGGCTGGTCGACGGGGCGCAGACCTATGCCGCGCTGCTGGCCGCCGTGGCCGAGGCACGCGACCACCTGCACGTGGAGTACTACATCTTCAACCCGGACCATGCGGGCACCGCCTTGCGCGATGCGCTGGTCGAGCGTGCCCGTGCGGGCGTGCGCGTACGCCTGCTGCTGGATGCGGTGGGTTCCTCGGCCATCCGCAAGCGCTTCCTGCAGCCGTTGCTCGACGCCGGTGGCGAAGTCGCGTGGTTCCATCCACGCCAGCTGCTCAAGCCGTTCAAGCGGCCCTGGTTGAACATGCGCACCCACCGCAAGCTGGTGGTCATCGATGGCCGCGTGGCCTTCACCGGCGGCATCAACATTACCGACGAGGAAGACGAGAGCCGCAACGCCGACGCGTACCGCGACCTGCACATGCGGCTCAAAGGCCACGTGGTGCGCAGCCTGCAGCTGGTCTTCATCGAAGACTGGATCTACGCCACCGGCGAGCCGAAGGATCGCTTCGCCATTGCCCAGCTGTGGCCCAACGACATGCCCAGCCGCCAGGACGGTTCGATCAACGCACAGGTGCTGGTATCCGGGCCGGATTCGTCCTGGGAGACCATCCACCGCCTGCAGGTGGCGGCCATCCATGAGGCGCGTGAACGCGTCTGGCTGGTGACGCCCTACTTCGTGCCAGGCGAGGCGGCGCGCATGGCGCTGACCTCGGCCGCGCTGGGCGGGCTGGACGTGCGCCTGCTGGTGCCGAAGATGAGCGACTCGTGGTTCGTCACCCAGGCCGCGCGCTCGTACTTCGACGAGCTGCTCCAATCCGGGGTGAAGATCTACGAATACGGCCCGCGCATGCTGCATACCAAGGCCTTCATCGCCGACGGCGATGTGTGCATCGCCGGCAGCGCCAACTTCGACCACCGCAGCTTCCGGCTCAATTTCGAGTTGTCGATGATGATCAGCGACCCGGGCCGCGTGGCCGCGCTGGAGAAGATCCTGGCCGCCGAGTTCGCCGCTTCCACCCCGGTTCGCAACGACCGCGGGCGCTCGCTCTGGCTGCACCGCGTACCCGAGGCCTTTGCCCGCCTGGCCTCGCCGCTACTGTAGCCACCGCCACGTGGAACCGGAGTGGGTGGCGGCGCTACACTGGCCCGGTCAAAACGGGGAGTCATGACAATGTATTGGCTGTTCCTGCTGCTGGCGATCGGCTGCTTCGCCTTCGCCATCAAAACACCGTCCACCGGCATCATGATGCTCTCGCTGCTGGGCGCCCTGCTGTTCTTCCTGGCCTGGGTGCGTGGCCGCTACGTGGCCCAGTTCGGCGACGCGCAGAGCGGCATGCCGAGTGACATCCACAGCGTCATCGACCCCACCGAACTGCGCCGGCTGCGCGAGCAGGCCCAGGCCCGCCGTGACGCCCAGCGCGATGAGAGCGATATCCCGTAAGGCCATGACCCAGCTCAGCGTCAACGTGAACAAGATCGCCGTCCTGCGCAATTCGCGCGGCGGCAGCGACCCGGACGTCCTGCAGGCCGCGCGCGCCTGCCTGGACGCCGGCGCACACGGCATCACCGTGCACCCGCGCCCGGACCGCCGGCATATCCACGCCGAGGACGTCCTTGCGCTGTCGGCGCTGACCCGCGCACGCGGCGTTGAATTCAATATCGAAGGCAATCCCTTCGCGCCGCCGCGCCCGGGTTACCCCGGCCTGCTGCCGCTGTGCGCGCAGACCCGTCCGGCCCAGGCGACGCTGGTACCGGATGGCGATGGCCAGCTCACCTCCGATCACGGCGTCGACTTCAGCCGGGACGCCGAGCGCCTGCGCCCGCTGATTGCCGAGCTGAAGTCCTACGGCTGCCGCGTGAGCTTGTTCGTCGACGCCGGCAACCCGGACCTGGCCCAGGCCGCCGCCATCGGCGCCGACCGCATCGAGCTCTACACCGGCCCCTACGCCGAGGCGCACGCCGCCGGCGACGCCACGGTCATGCTCGCGCTGTTCGCCGACGCCGCCCGACGCGCCCAAGCCGCCGGCCTGGGCGTCAACGCCGGCCATGACCTCTCGCAGGACAACCTGCGCGACTTCCTGCAGACCGTGCCCGACGTGCTGGAAGTGTCCATCGGCCACGCCCTGATCAGCGAAGCCCTGTACGCCGGCCTGGACACGACGGTCAAGGCCTACCTGGCCCTGCTCTGAAGGGCACATGCCGGTCATCTAAAACCTGTCCCCGAGTACCCCGGTAGTGCCGGCCGCTGGCCGGCTCCCGGACACCGCCAGTCAACCATCCCCCCGACCGTAGTGCCGGCCGCTGGCCGGCTCCCGGATACCGCCAGTCAACCCCATACCGCCATAGTTCCGGTGGATCGAACCGCTTGGCTCTGCCCGGCCCGTCTCCGCGCACATTCCCCTGCCGATCAATGTTCGTGCCTTAAAGGGACCCCCCAACCACGCCCAACCCGCGCCTGTGGATAACCCTGGGGAACAAACCCCAACGATTCAGCCAGAACCTAACAGGGGCGCGCATTCCGCTTCCCTCCCCGCCTGTGGTTAGTAATACTACTAACCCATGCACACCCAGCCCACAGCAATCCTCGCCCCGCCAAGGTCTCAGCCCCTGAGACACCCCAGCGATAGCCTTTGACGATGGGTATCGCGATCAAGGGCCGAGGCTCCACCACACACCTGGCGGGCCGCTTCGAGGTCACCGTCAGCGAAGCCATGGACGACGGCTGGGAACCCGACGACAGCGAAGAATTCGCCACCCCTCGCCTGCGCACCGAGGTGCGCGCCGAAACCGCGCGCAGCATCATCAGCCGCAACAAGTCCCCGGACGTGGGCTTCAGCCAATCGGTCAACCCGTATCGCGGCTGCGAGCACGGCTGCTCGTACTGCTTCGCCCGTCCGTCGCACGCCTACCTCAACCTCTCGCCGGGCCTGGACTTCGAAACCAAGCTGTTCGCCAAGACCAACGCCCCACAGCTCCTGCGCAAGGAATTCTCGCGCCCCGCGTACGTGCCGCTGCCCATCGCGCTCGGTATCAACACCGACGCCTACCAGCCGATCGAGCGCAAGCTCAAACTCACCCGGCAGTTGATCGAAGTGATGCTGGAAACCCAGCACCCGTTCTCCCTGATCACCAAGAACGCCTTGGTCGAGCGCGACATCGACCTGCTCGCCCCGCTGGCGGAAAAGAACCTGGTCAGCGTGCACTTCTCGGTGACCTCGCTGGACCCGCACCTGTCGGCGAAGCTGGAGCCGCGCGCGTCCGCACCACACGCACGCCTGCGCGCCATGCGCCGCCTGCACGACGCCGGCATCCCCGTGGGCGTGATGGTCGCGCCGGTGATTCCCTGGATCAACGACGCCGAACTGGAAGCCGTACTCGAGGCCGCCCACGATTCGGGTGCAACCACCGCCGGCTACGTCCTGCTGAGGCTCCCACTGGAAGTGGCGCCGCTGTTCCGCGACTGGCTCGACACCCACCATCCGGACCGCGCCGCGCATGTCATGAGCACCATCAACCAGCTGCGCGGTGGCAAGGACTACAACAGCGAATTCGGCACCCGCATGCGCGGCGAAGGCGTGTACGCCGACCTGCTCTCCAACCGTTTCAGGCTGGCCCGCAAGCGCATCGGCTTCGACGCGCAGAACAGCCACTGGCCGAAGCTGGATTGCACGAAGTTCCTGCGGCCACTCCCGCCGCGCGAGGATTCGCCGCAGGGGTCGTTGTTCTGAGGGGGGGCGCGCGCGAACGCGTTCAAAGCATGCAACCACGCAACACAAGCAATCACGCAATGACGCAACGCGCGACTGGGTAGAGCGGACTGTTAGTCCGCTGCTCCTCGCGCCCAACCCGCACCCCCCGGCGCTTCGCGCCAGCGGACTAACAGTCCGCTCTACCCCGTCGGGGTGGAGATATCCCAATCACTGGTGAGCGTCCCGGCCCCCATGCAAACGCATGGCCTGACCCTCGATAGCCAGAACAGCCTCTGGACATACAACCGAACTTTCCTCAACAATCCGATTGGGCTTCGATGATCGGTGCCCTGGCCCGGCACTGGCTGCATCAGGAGGATGTACGTGTCTCCAGGAACCGGCAAAGCAAGTTCGACCTTTTTGACCAGCACCGCGCAGTCGAGAACAGTGAACACGCCGTTCCCCCTTGCCGCGCTTGCAGCAATGACTCTATTGGCAACAGCAGGTTGCAATCATCCAACGTCCAAGAGCGATGGCTTCCCCGCCTTCGTGGCCGACGGACACATCAACGTGTTCGCGACGACCTCGAAGCCCGGTGCTCCACTCTGTACATCGAACGATCCTGCCCTGGCCAGAGCGCTCCTGACGTACCTGGAGAAGCGATACCCTTCAGGTTGGCACGCGGCGTCGCCCGTCAGTTACGCGCCTTTGTACCGCATCACGCTTGGTTCCAGCGAGATCCTGATCCTCAAGGGTGGACTGGTAGTTCAGCAGCGCCAAAACGGTCGGTTTCTTCTGATGGCACACGGAGGTGGCCTGCAGGATGCGGAGAGCATCGTGCAACTTGCGTGTGGTGATAAGCAACCCACCGTCAACACCTGGCGCTTCGCGCCAGCGGACTAACAGTCCGCTCTACCCCGTCGTGCGATAGCCGGTGCCTGAGGATTCTCCGATAGACCAGCACGAGCGGACCCTACGGAGCGCATGCCGAACTACCGCCCGCCCCCTGGGCTGGCATCTACAATTGCTGGACACTGTGATTCACGCGGGGCTCCATTTCACGCGGCCACTGGCAAGGCAGGGCGAGAGCAACAACTGGGATCACGCCTGCATGAGCTCGGAGTCGATTCGACGGTCGAGAGAGCAGGTCAACGAGTTCGATAAGGTTCGAAGGTCCAGATGCGAGTGCCCAAAATGAGAAGAAAAGCGCGGAGAGTGGCTTCACTGGTCTTTTTGATCCCTGTTGGAGCTCAAGCCAACCCATCGGCCAAGGAACTCCTTGAGTGCATCACGGTGGATAAGGTGGAAATAGTGACGTCACCCTTGGGAAATTTGACGCAAGTTGAGCACGCCCAATGGGTGGCTACCTCTGGGCATCAGCTTCAACCGGGCCCACATCGTGCACTGATCATTAGACAGTTCTCTGAAGATGAGGGAATCGCCGATTCCCAAGAATTCACAAAGTTGACCCTCTACCTGAATGATGGCGACTTGAGTGGAGCGAGGCCAGTCGTTCTGAATGGAAACTTCTCCAGTGGATGGTCTGGCTTCTCATACAAGGCTGACGCATGGGTGGCAAAGAACATATCCATACGTCTGGAGTCGAACGCAGAATCAAGCAATATTGAGGTAACCGGAACAGTAAACGCCAATAACGCCTTCCGAGGTAACACCCGGTCCTTTCAGGTGCATCTGAAGTGCGAGCCGAGGCAGCTTCCGCTAAAAGAACTCACACCTTGGCAAGGCGGCAGGGGGAGACTGGAACGTGCCTTCTCTCCATGACACCGACGATTCCTGAGGCAAGGAAGGATCACGGCACCCTGCAGTAGGTCCATTACTGGTAGGCAGGTAACGCAGCAGCTTGCGCCAGGCTTCTTCCAACGTGCAGTCTCCGACTTGAGTTCACCTCCGAGAGGCCGTAGATCGCAGGCGGTACCCGCAACCCCAGGCGCTTCGCCCCAGCGGACTAACAGTCCGGTCTACCCGTCGAGGTTGCATTCTTGTGGCGTTGCGCCAGATCGCAGCACGCACTGCGACCCCAGGCGTGTGGGCCTCGATGGCCATCTAAGCCACTGGACATACAGCAGCAAGGTACCCAACAATCCGACTCGGTACCGGTGATCGGTGCGCTGGCCCAGGACGGCCAATATAAGGACATGCAGATGAAAGGGTGCATCTGGAAAAGGCCGCAATGAGGGATCGAGCGCGGGCGGCGACGATCTGTCATCGAATGGTTACGGCTGTGATCGTCATGGTATCGATAGCTGGCTGCGCGCTGCTGGGTGGCGACCGCATGTTCCGCGTGTCTGGCGTGATTCCAGTCGACGCCTCGAATACTGAGCAATGCAGCCTTGAGCAGATGTCCGCCAACGGACATTCCCTTTCCACGCAGCGTGTCGATCGCAGCTTCTCAACCAATACCATGATCGTCGTGGGTCGCCATCCGCATAGCGTCTACTTCATTGCACGATGCACGAACGGCCGCACGTACCAATCGAAAACCGTCGAGGTCAGTAGCGTTGGTAGATCGGCTGGGCCGATTGATCTCGGCACGCTTGCCACTCAGTATGAGCGTCATCCATGAGGTGGGACCACATGGCGGACGTCGCCAAAGCGGTGCTGATCAAAGTTGTGTTCCTGGTCATGTGCATGGGAGGCATAACGGTCATCTGGAACCTGCCAAGTCCGATCTCGGACCTCTCGATCCTTTTCGGCCTTGCTTGGGTCGTCATTACGTCCAAAGTCCTGAGGTGGTTCGTGATCCGCATTGGTTGGTCAACCGCGGAGCGCGAGGGAGGCCGACGTTAGCCATGTTGTAGGCATCCCGGAGACTCACCCGCGGCATGCCATCCCTCGCAGGACAGCAGAACATCCTCCTGGGTCGCAATGCATACCCGCGCGCCGCGAGATGATACGGTGCGTCCAACCTGTTGCGGATGGCCGTCCATGATGAAGCAACACCTCACACGCTACGCCATGCTTCTCCTGTCCATTGTCGCAGTCGCAGGCTGCGCGTCCAGCGGGAGAGAGCGCGCCAGCAGCGCACCATTGCTGACTCGATCACCGACCGCGGAAGGGCATGACGCGATATCCCTGACAGGGCTGCTCCATGGTCGCGTTGTCGACAGCAACGGATGCTTCGTACTGCGAGGCAATGGCGGGGATCGGGCCGTGGTGTTCCCCCCACGGTTCTCCCTTGACCGCACGCGTGGAATCATCAGGGATGAGGCATCTGGTCGATCATTGAAACTCGGCAGGCGTTCTTCGTACGGAGGTGGCAATACCTCGCGCGAGGAGGTCGACGCAGAGGGGCCTGCCATTCCCGCGAGTTGCCCGGGGAGCTGGGTGCGAATTGATGAACTGGAAGGCCGTCCGAGCTAACCGCCCACACAGTCCTTTGTGCGACACCAACACTGGCTTCTGTACGGACCAGCCCCGCCCCGAGCGACGGGGTAGAGCGGACTGTTAGTCCGCTGCTCGCCGCGACCAATCGTCAACATCAGGCGCCACCCCGTCAGCGGACTAACAGTCCACTCTACCGAGTCAGCGGACTAACAGTCCGCTCTACTCCCTTGCCCCCGCCGCAGCGATCACGGATACATCGGGAATATCCACGTCCTGGGCACCGAACTCCACCGGTAGTGCCGCACCTGGAGTCGTGCGATGGGGCGGCCAGTGGCGATCTCCGTACGAATCGGGATCTTGCTGTTCTCCCAGGCCAGCGGCACCTCGGCGAGCCGGGTCGGTTGTGCGGGTTTCAGCGGAGCGACAATGAGCTGCTCCGAGGGCATCTCGTTACCGTCTTCATCCAGCGGAACCACCACGCTGTACAGGCCGGTCTTCTCCTTCCATGTCTGCCTGCCCTGCACGAGCGTGGCACGATGCGCCGCCGGCCACAGTACCGTCGCATCCGGGTTGAGCGTTGAATGCTCACCCGCCGCCAGCGTCTCGGACGTATCGAAGGCGTAGACCTCGGCGTCCACCAACATGCGCACGGCCTCAATCTGACCCAGCAGCGCACGCGGTGCCCCCAGCGGCAGATGGAACGGGAAGTTCAGCTCGTTCTGTGCGGCCGAGTATTTTTCCGGGAAGAACAGCGTCCGCGTCACCGTCTGCGCCTCCAGCCCGGCAATGGGCGCACCGCGCGCATCCAGCAGCTCCACACCGTGCAGGCGGGACATCAGCACAGGCTCATGCTGCACACGCCGCGCACCCGGACGCACCGCTGCGGCGGCGCGGGCGCCGATGGCGAGCCATCGACCGTTGCCGTCCTCTGCGGGAATCCACAGCGAGCCCATGTAAGGCTCCAGTGCGGGCAACGCGCCGGCACCCACCATGTACTGCTCCAGCTCACCCAACGCTGCCGACTGCTGCGTGTACGCTGAAGCGTCTGGCGAAGGGTTGCTGAAAGGAGGGTGTTGCAGCTGGTGGTTGATCTGCTCGACGTACCCCACATAGCTCTGCAGGTCCTCGGCCATGTGCAGCATGAGGTCATGGCGCGTGTCGGCCAGATGTACACGGTGCAGGGACGCCGGCGCCGTCCTGGTCGCCGCGTGGCTTACTTCCATCCGCAGTTCGATCGGCATGCCGTCTGCGCGCTGCACCACCAGCCGTCCTTCGCCTTGGACGCCAGTCGCTGCCATGGTCATGTCCATCAACACCGCCGTGGGCGTTACCTCAAGCACACGCAGCTTCGCCTTGAAGCTCGCGTAAGGCTCGATGCGCTGCCAGCTGTTGATGCTGTCGCCCACGGCGACGGTTCGTGGCAGCGCCACCGGGCGCAGCCCGGGTGCCTGGTAACCGGCCAGCAACATCTCCGCCTCAGCCGGCGTCTTCTTCGCCAAGGCTGACCACGCCTTCTGATCCACGGCCCGCAACGGGCCGGACTCCCCCTCCTGCGTTACCTGCGCGACGAATCCGTCCTGCAGCACATCGAGGAGCCTGTCGTCCTTGCCGGGCTCGAGATCCAGCAGATAGTGCGACTTGCCTGCTGCATCCACCCGCTGCATCCAGAGCGGGGCCAGCAGCACCTGAGCCGCGCCGCGCGGCGATGCTTGCAGCGTGGCGCGATAGTAGCCCGATTGCGAAACTTCATCGCCCGCGTCCAAGCCGCTGCTGATCGCGTGGCGAACGTAGTACACCGACGCATCGTCATGGCCTGATTCCTCCGCTGCCGACACTCCGGCAATCAGGAGCAACGCCATTACGGCGATCGTATGGAAACGTACCGGTAGATCCATCTGCCTTGCCATCCTCACCACATCAACAACCAGGCAGTGTAGCAATGCAGCTTTCCTACGCGTCCTGGTTGCTGGCCGCCATTCTCACATACACATCCGGTACCGCCTTCAGGAACTCGCCCACCCGCCCGAGCTGTATCTCAAGGTCGTCAGGAACGGTGGTGCCAGCTCCCAGCAGTGCCGCCTCGCAGCGTTGCAGGAAGGCCTCATCCAGGCGGCTATCGGACTCCAGCAACACCGTGACCGTCGCTTGCTCGGCCCATGCCAACGGCGCGAGCGCGAACTGCATGCTGCCCAGTGCGGACAGCGGCGCGTAGTCGCCGCCCGGCAACAGCAGCGAGACCTCCTGCGGCTTCACCTCCTTCAACGTCTGCGGACGATGCAGTGCCCACGCCTGCATGCGGTGGCGGCCCGGCACAGGGGCTACAGTTCCATTCACTGCAGCGGCCAGTGTTGCCAGCCCTGCATCCACCTCCATCCCGTAGGGCGCCAACTCGCGCGGGTCCAGCTCCAACCACAGCTGGATCATGCCCACCCCCGGCCCGCTGGCACGCGCTACGCCCGCAGCCGCCAATACGGGAAGCAGGATCGACCGCACCGCGTCTTCCAGCTGCGAAGCGCTGCGTGTGGCGCTGGTGAGGGTAAGGAACACCGTGGGTGCGATGGCGTCTTCCGGCGGTAGCAACGCAGGCGGCGCTGCGGTGATCGGCTCCGCCCTGCTCTGCGTGCAGGCAGAGACCAAGAGAGCGCTGGCAAGGCCTGCAAGCAGGCGACGGCGATTGGGCAGGGGTGTTTCATGCATCGGTAAAGGATACCGGCCCACACGTCTGCTGCCGACGTCATCCGGCCCGCAACGCATACATCAGGTGAAAACGCGTGTCTCACCGATTTCACGCCCGCTCGCGCAGCCTCTCATGGCCAGCTGCAGTTGCAGCGTCCAAGTAGAGCGCATATTCCATGAGCAGCCGAATTGATTACCCCGACCGAGGCCCACTAGGGCCCGACATCGCCGTAGTAACCGAAACCTCCGTCATTGAACCCGCACCGGAGAGCGCGGTGTCGTGGGGCGCGATCCTGGCCGGTGCCGTGGCCGCCGCCGCGCTGTCGCTCATCCTGTTGATTCTGGGGGTCGGGCTGGGCCTGTCCTCGGTGTCGCCGTGGTCCTTCGAGGGCGTCTCCAAAGAAACCTTCGGCTGGGGCAGCATTGTCTGGTTGACGCTTACCGCGTTGGCGGCGTCCGGCCTCGGTGGCTATCTCGCCGGGCGACTGCGCACCAAGTGGACCCGTCTCCATGGCGACGAAACCTACTTCCGCGATACGGCCCACGGGTTCGTGTCGTGGGCAGTGGCCACGCTGCTTACCGCAGGCCTGCTGACGTCGGCCATCGGTGGCGTGCTGGGTACGGGCGTCAAAGCAGCCGGCGCCACCGCAGGCGCGGCGGCAACCACCGCAGGTGCCGCGACGGCAGGTGCAGGGGCAGCCGCCATGGGCACCGAAGAGGGCGATCTGAACTACTGGGTGGATTCGCTGTTCCGCAGCGCCTCCACCCCGGTCGATGCACCGCCGCCGCCGGCCGATCCTGCTGCACCGGTGGATCCCTCGGCGATGGTCGCCGGCGCAGGTCCACGCACCGCGCCGCCGCCGCGGCCGATGCCGCCGCAGGGCCCGATGCCGGGCCGTGGTCCGGGCGGTGATCGTCGCGAAGTGCGCGCCGAGATCAACCGCATCATCGTCACCAGCCTGCAGTCGGAAGGCCTCAATCCGGCCGACAAGCAGTACCTGGCACAGGTGGTCGCCCGTGAGACGGGCATGAGCCAGGCTGAGGCAGAGGCACGCGTCACCGACATCCAGACGCGCATGCGTGCCGCCCTGGAAGACGCGAAGAACAAGGCCAAGCAGGTGGCGGACGATGCCCGCAAGGCCACCGCCTACGCCGCGCTGTGGCTGTTCATCACGCTGCTGATCGGTGCGTTCTTCGCCAGCCTGAGTGCCACCTGGGGCGGCCGTCGCCGTGACCTGTAATTCCACCCACTACCAAGGAGACCAGCCATGAAGACCTTGCTGCTTTGGGCGCTTGGCGTTCCGATTCCGCTGTTGATCCTGTACGCGATCTTCTTCTGAGCATCGCAGCTACGTAAACCATCAGGCCGCCAACAGGCGGCCTGATGCGTTGAGCGTCATACCTGGGCAGTAGACTTGTCCTACCTGGGAGGCGGAGATCGCGCTCCCGGGACGCCGAAGCCCACATGCAAACGGAATGCCCTTCAATGACCATGACCCCACGGATGCCGCATCGTCGCGGCGCTCGAGTGACGACCCTGACCGCTCTGCTGTTTGCCGCACTGGCCGCCCCGGCGGCGCACGCACTTGACGCCGCGCAATGGCAGGCCGTCGCACCTTCGGTCCAGGCTGCGCTGGAGTGCCGGGCCAAGCCTGATACCGCCGCGAAGGCGTGGAAGGTCCTGCCCCGTGACGCGTCCGGTGGAATCAAGACGATTACGCCGCCTGCGCCCTTTGCGGTGTTCGGTTTGCCGGTACGGGAGGTATCCATCTTCATCGACCCGGATGGCGAACTGGGCGAAAGCTACACCGCCGAGATCGGCGCTGGTGCGGCTGCTGTACGCAAGGCAGCGAAGCTCAACGCGGAGGGTGGGCGTACCACCGCGATGGGCGAGCTCATGCTGAGCGACGACGGCGCCGCGAAGCTGACCTGCACGGTCGCGGGCACGTACGATGAAAGTGACTATCAGGAAAACTGATTCTGGAACGAACTGGCGACTGTGCTTTCAGCACCATCATCAAGGTCGCCTTTGCATTGCATCTTGAGCAGGGCTTGGAGCAACTGTCCAGGATCGTTGTGAAGTCCACCGACGAAATGATCGACATGCATCGTGCCAGGGACATCGTTCGCAGGCGTGTAAGGAAGTTGCATACGTGACCAGCCGATTGATCGTCTAGCCTCGCCATAGACGATGGGAATCCCAGCCTTCCGAGGTGCCTAAGCTACTTATGCGCGCACTACTGATCAAACCGGTGCTCAAATGTGTTTCTACGCGATCACGCCAGACCACGTGATCTGCCGTCGTGAGTACCAGGAGCCTGCGAAGGAGCAGCAGAAGGAAGAAGCAGCGGCCCGTTGGGAAAGTTGCCTCTCGCTCGGACCATCCTGCTGAGCGCGGCCGCACTGCACTGACACCGAGTTCCTTGTTCCACAGACGACCATGATGCGCAACTACGTTGCGTGCAACGCTGGTGACGTGAAGCCAGTTCTCAAACACAGGCGGGGCAAGTTCAACGGCGCGGGAAATTGACTTCTGCTCTGCCCCTCGGAGCGCTTTGTAGAACCGCGATAGCGATCCCAGTGACATGACTTCCGTAGCCATCCAGATCGGCACGTTTGGGAATTGTGGCTGGGTGTACTTGTCCTTGTAGTGGCGAATGAAGGTCTCCTTGGACCGTTCCACTTCCTTGCACACGCCTTCAAGCCACTCACGATGCTGTTGTGCAGAGAAAGAAAAATTGTCCTGGTCCAGGTGACCGAACGCGCCATGGGCATGCGAAAAGTGATACGTGAGCAAGGTCCGCGTGGCCACTTCAATGTGCCCCACCGCCTCCATCACCAGGTCTCTAAGTACCCTGTCGAATTCATAAAGACCGACGGCCTCCTCAAAGGTGGCATCGCTCCGAAAGTGATCACTACCGACAAGTCGCTGTGGATAGAGATAGCCCATTAGCCGGTAGTACCCCACTCTCTGGAGAAAGTGATCGGCATGGGCTGGGTCAGCAATGCCAAGGCCGCGGGACTGTAGTTGCTCCAGCTGGGCGTGGAAGGAGAGCGGTTGCTTGCAGTACTTGGTCATCCTGACACACCAGCGAGCGGCCAAAAAAAAACCCGCCAATTTGAGCATGGCGCGAAATTCGCGTCAGAGGCGTGGCGGGTGTGTTGGCCGAAGTGTAATGGGAGCATTACAGACGTGCAAGCAACGATATGTCGGCAATGGAACGTCAGCAACGAAGGGTAGTCTGGCCATGTCATGGGGCGCCTGAAAAGGCACGGAGCACAACGGGCGTGTGTCAATTCACTTACATAAATGGGACCGCACCGATCGGCTCCAAAAAGCCAGAAATGTGGCCTCGCGCGTCTGGCCAGCCAATCAACTTTTGGGGCGGCCGCGAGCTTGGAGCCATGATGTTGCAGCTGTGCATAAACGCTCACATCAATGAAAGCATGCCCTATAAGACGATGGCGGCCACCTATGGCATTGGTCTCAACTTCTGCCAGAAAACAGCATCAGAGACAGTCGCTACCGGGAGGTTGTTGATGATTCGAGGTTAGTCATTTCCAACACGGCTAGCGTTATTGGTCGAGGTGCCAGACATGGGGCATCCAGTAATTTGGCTAAACGGAGTATTTGAGCTCCGTCGACAACCTTGCCGACGAGTCTGGAGCAAGACAAAGCGATTGTTTCTGTTGAGTTTTCGGATTCGGTAGAGCGGGCCTAGTGTTTGTCGTCTACAGCCCCGCACCATCCAGAAATCTGCTCTCAAATGAGCGCTAACCCACACATCTCACCGACCCCCATACAGCTTCTCCGCGCTCTGGAACAGGATCCAACTTGTCGCAATGAACTTGTCCCCACCCTGTGGCCGATTCCCCCGGTGGGTGTGCGTGAATGCGGTGGGGGCGATCAGCAGGCTGCCGGTGCGCGGGGCGATCCTGCGGTCCTGGAACAGGAACTCGGTTTCGCCGGCCTCGAATTCATCATTGAGGTAGAGCGTCCACAGCAGGTGCCGGTGCAGGGTCTCGCCGGCCGGGTCGCGCGGGTACAGCTCGCAGTGCCAGTAGGGATAGCCGCCCTCGCCTGCCGCGTACCACTGCAGGTTGATGGCGCCCGGACGCAGGCAGGTGCGGGCCAGTTCGGACAGGGCGCTGTCGTCCATGCCGGGGAAATCCTCGGCCTTCAGGCGGCGTGCGCTGCCATCGTTGTCTTGTACCTGCAACATCAGCGGGGAGATCAGCGCCTGTGGATAACGGCGTAGATAAGTCAAAACGCCGCTGAATACTGCCTGCTGCAGCTGGATTTCCGCCTGACGCCACTCGGGGCGGCCGCTGATGCGGAGATCCTTGCTGTGCTTGAGTTCCGGGAATACACCGCTGCCTACTTCGCCGGGCTGCAACTGTGCGCTGGCGCGCATCTGGGCCAAGAGGGTGGCGCAGGTTTCGACGGGTAGTGCGTTGTGGATTACTTCTATGAAGTCGAGCGGTGTTTCGGCCGTCATGGGGTCATCCGTGGGCGTTTGAGCCCGATGGTGACCGCTGGGAGGACCGATGTCACCCCGTTGCCATGTGTGGCAACGGGGATGTCTGGAGGTGTGCCGTGCGTTGCGGAACGCGACAGCGGACTAACAGTCCGCTCTACCCAGTCGGCGACGTTCCCAGTCGGCGACGTCCCGGTGGTGGTGCGCCAGTCGCCGACACCCGGCTACGCCTGCGCGGTGTCGTGCTCGCGGTGGTAGCGGGTGGCTTCGGCTACTTCGTTGCGGGAGCCGAGGAAGACCGGTACGCGCTGGTGCAGCTGGTCGGGCTGGATGTCCAGGATGCGCTCGCGGCCGGTGGTGGCGGCGCCGCCGGCCTGTTCCACCAGCAGGCCCATGGGGTTGGCTTCGTACATCAGGCGCAGCTTGCCGGCCTTGGACGGGTCTTTCTTGTCCCACGGGTAGATGAAGATGCCGCCGCGGGTGAGGATGCGGTGCACGTCGGCGACCATGCTGGCGATCCAGCGCATGTTGAAGTTCTTGCCGCGCGCGCCTTCCTTGCCGTCCAGCAGGTCCTGCACGTAACCCTGCATCGGGGCGTCCCAGTGGCGCTGGTTGGACATGTTGATGGCAAATTCCTGGGTGTCCGCCGGGATCTGCATGTTCGGCGTGGTCAGCACGAACTCGCCCTTTTCGCGGTCCAGGGTGAAGGCGTGGGTGCCGTGGCCCACGGTGAGCACCATCTGGGTGCTGGGCCCGTAGATGCAGTAACCGGCAGCCACCTGGCTGGTGCCCGGCTGCAGGAAGCTGGCGTCGTTGGGCTGTTCGGTGCCCGGCGGGCAGCGCAGGACGGAGAAGATGGTGCCGACCGAGACGTTCACGTCGATGTTGGAGCTGCCATCGAGGGGATCGAACAGCAGCAGGAAGTCGCCGCGCGGGTAGGTGTCCGGCACGGGCTGGCAGTGGTCCATTTCCTCGGAGGCGCAGGCGGCGAGGTGGCCGCCCCAGGCGTTGGCTTCGAGCAGGATCTCGTTGCTGATCACGTCCAGCTTCTTCTGCGCTTCGCCCTGCACGTTGCCGGTGCCGGCATCGCCGAGCACGCCGCCCAGTGCGCCCTTGCTGACCGCGATGGAAATGCTGGTGCAGGCGCGGGCGACGACGGCAATCAGCTGGCGCAGGTCGGCGTTGATGCGGCCGGCATGCTGCTCTTCAATCAGGTAACGGGTCAGCGAGGTGGGGGACATGGAGGGCTGCCAACGATATTCGGGGGCCGTATTGTCGCCCGTTCGCCAAGGCAATACGAGGTAACCGGACACGTAACCGGTTTCAGGGTGCGCGCGTGCGGAAAGAAAAACGGCCGCACGAGGCGGCCGTTCTTCATTTCACCGTTGTCGCTGCTCAGCCCTTGGCGATGGTCGCCACGGCCTTGGCCACGTACTCCACGTTGCCCTGGTTCAGCGCGGCCACGCAGATGCGACCGGTGCCGACGGCGTAGATGCCGTACTCGTCACGCAGGCGGTCCACCTGCGGGCGGGTCAGGCCCGAGTACGAGAACATGCCGGCCTGGTCGTTGATGAAGGCGTACTCCGGCGCACCGGCGGCCACCAGCTTGTCCACCAGGCCGTGGCGCAGGGCGTGGATGCGCTCGCGCATCTCGGTCAGCTCCGCTTCCCACAGCTGGCGCAGCTCGGGGCTGGTCAGCACGCCGGCCACCAGCGCGGCGCCGTGGTTGGACGGGCTGGAGTAGATGGTGCGGATGATGCGCTTGACCTGCGACTGCACCGCCTTGGCGGCGTTGGCGTCCGGAGCGACCACCGACAACGCACCGACGCGCTCGCCGTAGAGCGAGAACGACTTCGAGTACGAGTTGGCCACCACGAAGCTGTCAATGCCGGCCTCGGCGATGATGCGCACGGCGGCGCCATCTTCGGTGATGCCCTTGTCGAAGCCCTGGTAGGCCATGTCGATGAACGGGAACAGCTCGCGTTCCTTCAGCAGTTCGGCCACCTGCTTCCACTGCGCGACGGTGAGGTCGGCGCCGGTGGGGTTGTGGCAGCACGCGTGCAGCAGCACCACGGTGCCCGGCTGCAGCTTGCCCAGGTCGGCCAGCATGGCGTCGAAGTCCACGCCGTGGGTAGCCGGGTCGAAGTAGCTGTATTCCACAACGTCGAAGCCGGCCGCGCCGAACACCGCGCGGTGGTTTTCCCAGCTCGGGTTGCTGATGGCGATGGTGGCGTGCGGCAGCAGCTTGTGCAGCAGGTCCGCGCCGACGCGCAGCGCACCGCTGCCGCCGATGGTCTGCGAGGTGGCCACGCGGCCGGCGGCCAGCAGCGGCGAATCCTTGCCGAAGACCAGTTCGCGGGTGGCCTGGTTGTAGGCGGGCAGTCCGTCGATCGGCAGGTAGCCGCGCGGTTTGGCTTCATTGGCCAGCTGCTGCTCGATCTGCTTGACGGCGCGGAGCAGCGGAATGCGGCCGCTTTCGTCGTAGTAGATGCCCACGCCCAGGTTGACCTTGGTCGGACGGCTGTCGGCGTTGTATGCCTCGGTCAGGCCCAGGATCGGGTCGCCTGGGACCAGTTCCACATTTGCAAAGAAGGACACGGCGGTACTCATTCGGATGACGGAAGGGGGAGGTTTGCGCGAAACGAAGTCATCGTAACAAAGCCGTGGCGTGGGCGCGGCAGACGCCGTCACGTCTGGATCCGTACCATGGCGTGCGGACCCCCGGATTCAGGAGAACCCCTCTGCGCATGTTCCGTCCCACCCCGCTGGCGTGCTGCTGCGCGCTGATGTCGGCTGCAACCCTGCCGAACCTGGCACAGGGCCAGACCCCCACCGCATCGGCGCCGCCCATCGAGCGCCTGCCCACGGTTCAGGTCCAGGCGGCACGTGGCCAGCAGGTGGCCGACGTGGACCTGCCGGCGTCGATCAGCACGGTCTGGATGGATGACGACGCCAATGGAAACCTCGTCCAGGTCAGCGAGGCGCTGAACGGCATTCCCGGGGTGGTGGCCCGCGACCGCCAGAACCTGGCGCAGGACACCCAGCTGTCGATCCGCGGCTTCGGCGCGCGGTCCACATTCGGGGTGCGCGGGGTGCGGGTGCTGGTGGACGGCGTGCCGGCCACCATGCCCGACGGCCAGGGCCAGCTCTCGCATGCCAACCTGCTGTCGGCGCAGCGCGTGGAGGTGCTGCGCGGACCGTTCTCGGCCCTGTACGGCAATTCCTCCGGCGGCGTGGTGCAGGTCTGGAGCGCTGACGGTGCGCCGGGCGATCCCTGGCGGCTGCGCCTGGCCACCGGCAGCGACGCCACGCTCAGTGCGGGCGCCCAGCTGCGCGGTCAACAGGGGGGCGTGCGCTACAACGTGGCGGCCAACCACTTCCGTACCGACGGCTGGCGCGACCACAGCGCCGCGCGGCGCGAGTCGGTGAACGCGCGGCTGGGCACGGATGTGGGCGGCGGCCAGCTGGACCTGGTGCTCAACTACTTCGATTCCCCCGACGCGCAGGACCCGCTGGGCCTCACCCGCGAGCAGGTGCGCCAGGACCCCCGCCAGGCTACGGCCGTGGCCCGCCAGTACAACACCCGCAAATCGGTGCGCCAAGGGCAGGCCGGGCTGGTCTTCACCCGTACCGACGGGGGCCGGACCTGGCGCGCGATGGGCTATGCCGGGCAGCGCAGCGTGGAGCAGTACCTGGCCATTCCGCCGGGCCCGCAGGCCAATCCGCTGCATGCCGGCGGGGTGATCGACCTGGACGGCGGCTACGGTGGGCTGGACGCGCGCTGGGCCTGGCAGGGGCAATGGGCCGGCCGGCCGCTGGAGTTCGTGATCGGCGCCAATGCCGACCAGCAGCAGCAGGATCGGCGCGGTTACGAGAACTTCGTGGGCGACCACCTGGGCGTGCGGGGTGCGCTGCGACGCGACCAGCGCGACCGGGTGCGCAACGTGGACCAGTTCGCCCAGGCGTTCTGGCAGTGGGCGCCGCGCTGGTCGCTGCTGCTTGGGCTGCGCCACAGCGAGGTGCGCTTCCGTTCGGACGACCGCTACATCACCGGGCGCAACCCGGACGACAGCGGCAGCCGCGACTATGACGCCACCACGCCGGTGGCGGGCGTGGTGTTCCACCCCACCGACGCCTGGCGGGTGTACGCCTCGGCAGGCCGCGGGTTCGAGACGCCCACGTTCAACGAGCTGGGCTACCGCGCCGATGGGCAGGCTGGGCTGGCGCTGGACCTGTCGGCGGCGCGCAGCCGCAACCTGGAACTGGGCAGCAAGTGGCGCGGTGCCGGGGGCGCGGCGTTCGACGCGGCACTGTTCCGCGCCGACACCGATGACGAACTGGCCGTGGCCAGCAACACCAACGGGCGCAGCACCTACCGCACTATCGGCAAGACCCGCCGCCAGGGCGTGGAAGCCAGCCTGCAGCTGCCGTTGGGCGCGCAGATGGACGCGACGCTGGCCTACACCTACGTGCAGGCCACGGTGCGCGAGCCGTACCTGGTGTGCGCCGGCAGCGGCTGTGCCACCCCGAACACGCCGGTGGCGGCGGGCTCACGACTGCCGGGCGTGCCCGAGCAGCAGTGGTTTGGCCGGGTGGATTACCGCCCCGGCGAGTGGCAGTGGGCGGGCGAGGTGGTGGCCTCCAGCGACACGGTGGTCAATGACCTGGCCACCGACCGCGCACCGGGCTACGCACTGCTGAACCTGGAAGCCGCGCGGCGCTGGACCACGACGCAGGGCGGGCTGCGCGTGTTTGCGCGCATCGACAATGCCCTGGACCAGCGCTACGTGGGGTCGGTGATCGTCAACGACGGCAATCAGCGCTTCTTCGAGCCGGGGCCGGACCGTCGTTACAGCGTGGGCGCGCAATGGACGTGGCGCTGACGCGCGCGAACAGCCACGCAGGGCGTGGCTCTACCGGCAGACGCCGAACGGTCCGTAGAGCCACGCCATGCGTGGCTGAACAACCGGACCCGCGCGACCGCCACGCGCGGCACGCCCATTCAGCGCGGTGGCTTGGCCGGCACGAACGGCGAGGTGGGGTCGCTGGCCGGGAACGTCTCGTCCAACGCCTCATCCTGGTTGTCGCTGGCGTGCTCCTTGCGCTCGCGGCGCTGGTGCTCGTTTTCCTTGATGGCCGGTGCCGGGGCGCCCGTCGGGTCCTTGCGGTCGCGGTAACCGTGCGAGGAACTGGCGGCGATGGGCAGGTGATCGTCCGCACCGGTCGTTTCCGCCTCATCCGGCGTGGACATGCCGGCGCCGCGGTCTTCGGCGTCCTGCAGGTCATGTTTGGCGCGCTGCTCGCCCGGGACCGGGGCAGTGGCTTCGCGCAGAGGGTCGCGTGGCATGGGAGTGTCTCCAGGGAGCGGTAGCCTGCAGCGTACCCACCCGCGGTGGGTATCTGCCGTGAAGCCCGCACGAAGGCAGCGCAGCGGATGCCAACGGATCTGTCACGTCTGGATAACGGCGGCGGGGCTATTCCTGCCTCCCCCACCACCGCCGGAGACGTGCCATGCCCCGCCTGGACCGCCGTGCCGCACCCGTGCTGTTCAACGCCTACCTGCAGCCGGACCGGAACGCACGGCGGGGACGCCGCGCGCGCGCCGAAGATCCGCAGGCAGTGGCGCAGGACTACCTGCAGTACATGCGCAACGACTACGAGCGCCGCCGCGCGCACGGGCGGCGCAGCTGGAAGGACCTGTACCCGGCGTATTCCTTCGCGCTGACCACGCACTACGCGGACTGGCCGCGCGGCAACGACGACGACACCGACGGCGAACTGGCCGAGCACTGGGAACAGATGCGCGGGCAATCGCGGCTGGGCTGGGTGCAGGCACGCGCGATCGTGGAAGACGCCTGGCTGGCGCTGGACCACATGCCCGCTGCAGCCGTGCACGGCCTGGTGCAGTAAACAGGCAGGCACGCGTGCAGCTGGCCTGCACGCACCGGACACAGGCGTTTCACACGCTGCGCGGTACAGCTGTCGTCCCTCTTTTCCGACGTGGAGTGGCGCCGCCATGGCCCGACCGATCTGGACCGGAACCCTCTCGTTCGGGCTGCTGAATGTGCCGGTGTCCCTGATGTCGGGTGAGCGCAAGACCGACCTCAGCTTCCGCATGCTCGATTCGCGCGACCGCAAGCCGATCCGGTTCGAACGGGTCAATGCCGATACCGGCGAAGAAGTGCCGTGGAAGGACATCGTCAAAGCCTACGAGTATGACAAAGGCAGTTACGTCGTCCTGGACGAGAGCGATATCAAATCCGCTGCGCCGGAAAGCCACGAGACGGTGGAAGTGGAAAGCTTCGTCGACGCCAGCCAGATCGACCCGCGCTACTTCGAGAAGCCGTACCTGCTGGTGCCCGGCAAGAAGGCCGAGAAAGGCTACGTGCTCCTGCGCGAAACGCTGCGCAGTACCGGCAAGGTAGGCATCGCCCGCGTGGTGGTGCGTACCCGCGAATACCTCTGCGCGGTGATGCCGCACGAGCATGCTCTGGTGCTGCTGATCCTGCGCTACCCGCAGGAACTGGTGGATCCGGAAGAACACAAGCTGCCTACCGGCTCGCTGTCCGAATACCGCATCAGCAGCAAGGAAACGGAGATGGCCGAGCAGCTTATCGAATCGATGTCCGGCGAATGGAAGCCGGATGAATACCACGATGAGTTCCGCGAACGCCTGCAGGCCGTGCTGACCAAGCGCATCAAGGAGAAGGGCGGCACCACCACGGTGGAAGACGATCCCGTGCCGCGCGAGGATGCCGCCACCAACGTGGTGGACTTCATGTCGCTGCTGCAGAAGAGCCTGGATGCCAAGAAGCGCACGCCGGCGAAGAAGAGCGCGGCGGTGTCCAAGGTGGTGAAGAAGCAAACGCCGGCCAAGAAGGCGGCCAAGGTCGCCAAGGCCGCGACCAAGGTGGCCAAGGCCGCCAGCAAAGCGACCCCCAAGCGCACCAGCACGCGCAAGGCCGGGTAAGCCGCCATGTCGCTGCAGGAATACAGGCGCAAGCGCCGCTTCGGTGAAACGCCCGAGCCCGATGACGAGCGGCGCGGTGCGGCGGCGCGACGGCCGATCTTCGTGGTGCAGCTGCATCATGCCAGTTCCCGCCACTACGACTTCCGCCTGGAGGCCGATGGCGTGCTCAAGAGCTGGGCGGTGCCGAAGGGACCGTCGCTGCGTGTGGGCGAGAAGCGGTTGGCGGTCGAAGTGGAAGACCACCCGCTGTCGTACGCCACCTTCGAGGGCGACATTCCCAAGGGTCACTACGGGGCCGGCCACGTCGATGTCTACGACCACGGCACCTGGGCGTGCGATGGCGATCCGCTGGAAGCGATCGCGACCGGGAAGCTCGACTTCGTGCTGCACGGAAGCAGGCTGAAGGGCGGCTGGAAGCTGGTGCGCACCGCGATGAAGGGCAAGCAGCACCAGTGGCTGCTGATCAAGCGCGATGACGATGAAGCACGTGATGCCGATGCCGACGCATTGCTGGACGCGCCAGCAGCGCCGGCGAAGCGTGCTGCGGCGAAAACGCCCACCGCCACATCCAGATCCAACGCCGCACCCAAGCCCACCACGCGCCGCAACGCCAACGCGCGCTGGAACACGCGCGCGCTGGCGCTTGAGCACGCGCGCGACACGCCCTACCCGCACGACTTCACGCCGCAGCTCACCGACCACCGCGCCACCGCGCCCGATGGCGATGCGTGGCTGCACGAGATCAAGTGGGACGGCTACCGCCTGCTCGCCGACGTGCGCGACGGTGCGGTGGCGTTGCGTTCGCGCAACGGCCTGAACTGGACCGATGATTTTCCGGAAGTAGTGCAGGCCATTGCCGCGCTGCCGGTCACCGACCTGCGCCTGGATGGCGAACTGGTGGTGCTCGACGCGCAGGGCCGCAGCGATTTCACTGCGTTGCAGAAGGTGATCGACGGTAGCGCGAAACAGCCGCTGCGCTATGTGGTGTTCGACATGCCCGGCGTGGCCGGTGTGGATATCAGCCGTTCGCCGCTGCTGGATCGCAAGGCACTGCTGAAGGCGCTGCTGGGCGAGACCCCGGGCACGCTCGCGTACAGCGACCACGTGCTCGACCATGGCCCGGCCGTATTCGAGGCGAGCGGCACGGCCGGGTTTGAAGGGATCATCAGCAAGCGCGTGGATGCGCCCTACGTCAACACGCGCTCGCCGAGCTGGGTGAAGGTGAAGCACGAGAATACCGATGAGTTCGTGGTGGTGGGCTATACCGATCCGAAGGGCTCACGCAGTGGCTTCGGCTCGCTGCTGATGGCCACGCCTGACAAGGCCGGGCTGCGTTACGTGGGCCGCGTGGGGACGGGTTTCGACGACGCCAGTCTGGCCACCATGCATCGCCAGCTGAAGGCGCTGGCCACCGACACCGCAGCGGTTGAACTGCCCTCGCATGTGCCGTTCACCGCACGCAGCGTGCACTGGGTGACACCCACGCTGGTGGCCGAAGTGGCCTTCCGCGGCTGGGCCAAGGAAGGGTTGCTGCGCCAGGCCAGCTTCAAGCGGCTGCGCGAGGACAAGCAGGCGAAGGACCTGGGGGCACCGGATGCTGCAACACCGGCCAAGGCGCGCCGTACCACCGGCATCCCCGCGCGGGCGACATCGCGTTCGGCCGCGAAGGCCTCCGCGGACACGTCGACCGACGTGACCATCAGCCATCCCGAACGGGTGGTGTTCGCCAAAGCCGGGCTCACCAAGGGCGATGTGGCCGACTACTACCGGCAGATGGCGCGCTGGATCCTGCCCGAGGTGGCACGGCGGCCGCTGTCGCTGCTGCGCTGCCCGGATGGCGTGGACAAGCCGTGCTTCTTCCAGAAGCACCACGGCACGGGGCTGGGCGACGCGGTGAAGGCGATTCCGCTCGAACAGAAGAGCGGCCGCGAAGACTACCTGTACATCGAGGACGTGGAAGGCCTGCTGCAGCTGGTGCAGATGAACACGCTGGAGCTGCACCCGTGGGGCGCGACGGTGGCGGACCCCGAACATCCCGACCGCCTGGTGTTCGACCTGGACCCGGGCGAAGGCGTGAGCTGGACGGCGATCAAGGCGGCCGCCCGCGACGTGCGTGCGCGCCTGCAGGAAGTGGGCCTGGAAAGCTTCGTGCGCCTGTCCGGCGGCAAGGGCGTGCACGTGGTGGTGCCGTTGACACCGAAGGCCGACTGGGCGCAGGCCAAAAACTTCTGCGATGCCTTCGCGCAGGCCATGGCCGAACACGCACCGGACCGCTACGTGGCCACCATGAGCAAGGCCAAGCGCAACGGGGTGATCTTCATCGACTGGCTGCGCAATGCGCGCGGGGCGACCAGCGTGAGTTCCTGGTCGCTGCGCGCGCGGCCGTCAGCCGGTGTGGCGGTGCCGTTGCGGTGGGAAGAGCTGGGGCGGGTCACCGCCGCCGATGCATTCCCGTTGCCGAAGGCATTGCAGCGCGCGCAGAAGTTGAAGCAGGACCCGTGGGAAGGCATCGATCAGATCAGGCAGGTGTTGCCGACGCTGTAACCCGGCGACCTATCATGGCGCCCAGCCACGCAGGGCGTTGCGCTACGACGTTACCGTCGAACACCGCCGTAGTGCCACGCCCTGCGTGGCTGCGCACCCTCACCGCGGCCGATACCGCGCCCCCAGCCAGATACCGGCAGCCTGGAACGGCAGCGACACCAGCAAGACGACGACGAACCAGAACGGAAAATCATTGCCCAGGTCCCACGCGGCATACACCGATGCCGCCGCGATCAGCGCCCACACCACGCCGCCGTGCACGTACGGCCAGGCCGGTGCGTAGCGCGCCGCGAAGGCGGTGGCGGCCACGCCACCGAGGAGGGTCCAGGCCAGGTCCCACGCCAGGCGCGGTTCCCCTTCACCCAGCCCGATCCACCCTGCGATCCAGCTCGCCGCGCCGTTGATCATGCCCAGCACGAACAGCGCAACCACCACCGACAGCACGGACAACACAACGGCCTTGGCGAGCGACAGGGCAGAGGACATGGGCATTCAACCGCAACGGAACTGCGGCCATTATGGCCTCAGCCGACCAGCGCCGCCGATTCCCGTGCCAGCTGTTCAATGCCGGCCCAGTCGCGCGCCTGCAGCAGGGCGCGCGTGGTCAGCCACGAGCCGCCCACGCACAGCACATTGGGCAGGTGCAGGAAGTCGCGCGCGGTCTGCGCGCTGATCCCGCCGGTGGGGCAGAACCGCACGTCGCCGAACGGGCCGTTCCATGCCGACAGCATGGCCGCGCCGCCGGCCTGCACTGCGGGGAAGAACTTGAAGGTATCCAGCCCGTGTTCCAGGCCGAGCATCAGTTCGGATGAGGTGGCCACGCCCGGCAGGAACGGCAGGTCGGTATCGCGCGCGGCGGCGTACAGGCGCGCCGTGGCGCCGGGCGACACCGCGAAGCGGCCCCCTACGGCCTTCACCCGCTCCATCTGCGCGGCGGTCAGCACGGTGCCCGCGCCCACCACGGCATCGGGCACGGCCTCGACCATGGCCTGGATCGCGTCCATCGCGATGGGCGTGCGCAGGGTCACCTCGATCACCGGAAGCCCGCCGTTGAACAGCGCCTGGGCGACGTTCACCGCCTCATCAACGCTTTCAGGGGTGTACACCGGAATCACCGGGGCCAGTTTCAGGACTGCGCGTACGCGCGGATCAGCGCCGGACATCGAATCGCTCCTCGCCCGTGAGGGCCAGTACGTCAGCTTCGCTGACGGGGTTGAAATCACCGGGAATCGAGTGCTTGAGGCAGGCCGCAGCCAGGCCGAAACGCACGATCGCTTCCGGTTCGAAGCCACGCATCATGCCATGCAGGATGCCGGCGGCGAACGCGTCGCCACCGCCGATGCGGTCCACGATGCCGATCATCTCGCGCGTCGGCGCCACGGCACGGGTGCCGTCGCGGCCGACCAGCATGGCGCCCAGCGCATGATGGTCCACGCTGTGCGGGGTGCGCTGCGTGCACGCCATGAACTGCAGGCGCGGAAACGCGGCGAATGCCTGGGTGGCGGCGGCATCCACGCGCTCGGCCAGCGTGGCCTGTTCAAACTGCCCGCCCAGCACCACGCCGATATCGCGGTAATCGGCGAAGGCCACGGTGGCGCAGTCGAACAACTCGCGCAGGATGCGCGGTGCGTCGCCTTCCCAGCGCGCCCACAGCGAGGGCCGGAAGTTGCCGTCGAACGACACCCGCACGCCACGTGCGCAGGCCGCACGCGCGGCCACCAGCGTGGCCTCGGCCATGGCCGGGTTCAGCGCCGGGCTGACCCCGGACAGGTGCAGCCACTGCGCGCCCTGCAGCAGCACGTCCCAGTCATAGTCGCTTGCACTGCCCAGCGCGAACGCCGAATCCACGCGGTCGTACACCACCTCGCTCGCGCGCTGCACCGCACCGGTGGTCAGGAAATACAGGCCCATGCGGCCGGGCCGGGTCTGAACGTGGGTGGTGCCCACCCCGTGCCGGCGCAGCTCGCCGGCCACGTACTGGCCCAGCGGGTTGGCCGGCAGCGTGCTGACCATGCTCACCGTGTGGCCGAAGTGGGCCAGCGAGACGCCGACATTGGCTTCCGCACCACCGGCGTGGACCGCCAGCTGCGCGGTCTGCAGCAGCAGTTCACGGCCTGGCGCGCTCATGCGCAGCAACAATTCCCCGAAACAGACAACACGACTCATGGCGATGGATCCTTCGTGGTGGCATGACCCGCGGGTCATGGCCTGGCAGATTGGCTAGCGGTGTCATTCTACGGGTGCGGACCCGTCCGTCCACCGGGACGGAATGTCGGAACCTATGTCCCGCAAGCGTCTACGGGACATTGAAAGTCTGCTGCGGTGCAAGATGCCCGATCTCCAACGGACTGTTAACGTCCGCCCTGACCAGCGGTGTCATTGCACTGACATGTCGCCGGATTGCTGTTTCATGTAGCACCTTGGGAGAGGGAAAACATGCAATATCGAAACAACCAGAAAAAGACACCGGTTACCTTGCTCGCCCTGTCCATCGGCCTGGCGCTGAGCGGTACCGTCCTGGCGCAGGACCCGGCCCCGGCCGCGGCCACCGACCTGGATACCGTCACCGTTACCGGCTACCGCGCCAGCGTCGAAAAAGCGCTGGACATCAAGCGCAGCGAGTCCGGCGTGGTCGATGCCATTGTCGCCGAGGATATCGGCAAGTTCCCCGACCTGAACCTGGCCGAGTCGCTGCAGCGCGTGCCCGGCGTGGTCATCACCCGTGAAGCCGGCGAAGGCCGCAACATCTCGGTGCGTGGCCTGGGCCCGGACTTCACCCGCGTGCGCATCAACGGCATGGAGGCCCTGACCACGGTCGGCGCCGGCGACCAGAGCGGTGGTACCAACCGCGGCCGCGGCTTCGACTTCAACGTGTTCGCCTCGGACCTGTTCTCGCAGCTGATCGTGCGCAAGACCGCCTCGGCCGACGTCGAGGAAGGCTCGCTGGGCGCCACCGTCGACCTGCGCACCGCGCGCCCGTTCGACTATGACGGCTTCACCTTCGCCACCAGCGGCCAGGCCAGCTACAACGCCATGGCGCAGAAGGCCGACCCGCGCATCGCCGCGCTGATCTCCAACACCTGGGCCGATGGCACCTTCGGCGGCCTGCTGTCGGTGGCCTACTCCGAGCGCCAGGCGCTGGAAGAAGGCTCCAACACCGGCCGCTGGGCCAACGGCCCGAGCAATGGCAACTTCAACGCCGCCTCGCCGTTCGCCGCCGCGCGCAGCGCCAACGTCTACCACCCGCGCTTCCCGCGCTACGTGCAGATGGAACACGAGCAGAAGCGCCTGGGCGTGACCGGCACCCTGCAGTGGAAGCCCAGCGACGCCACCGAAATCTCGCTGGACGCGCTGTACTCCAAGATCGATGCCGAGCGCGACGAGCACTACATCGAGGCGATCTCCTTCAGCCGTGGCACCAGCACCACCCCGCGCCTGGTCGGCAAGCCGGCGATGATCGTCAAGAACGGCGTGATCGAGAACAACGCGCTGGTCTACGGTGAGTTCGACAACGTCGACATCCGCACCGAGAACCGCCACGACGAGTGGAGCACCGAGTTCAAGCAGATCGCGTTGAACGGCCAGCACCGCTTTGGCGATGACTTCACCTTGTCCGGCAAGGTCGGCATCTCGCGCTCCAAGCACGAGAACCCGGTCCAGACCACGATCATCATGGACAAGTACGACGTCGACAATTACAGCTACGACTACCGGGGCAACAGCCGGTTCCCGACGCTGAACTACGGCATCGACCCGACCAACCCGGCGGGCTGGGAACTGGCCGAGATCCGCCTGCGTCCGCAGTACGTGGACAACGACTTCGACACCGGCCAGGTCGACTTCAACTGGAACATCAGCCCCGGCTTCCGCCTGAAGGGCGGCATCCTGGCCAAGAACTACACCTTCAGCACCGTGGAACTGCGCCGCGCCAGCGAACTGGCCGTGCCCAACTTCCCCAACGGCACCAAGATCGTGCCGGTGGACATGACCCAGCAGGCCAGCCTGAAGGGCATCACCGGCAGCCCGGACCAGTGGGTGGTGCCGAACCTGGACGCCATCGCCAACCAGTTCGACATCTACAGCAACTCCGGCATCTTCGCCGTCGCCCCGCGCGCCAACAACGTGCGCAGCGTGGACGAGGAAGACCGTGGCGGCTACCTGATGGGCGAGTTCTCCACCGACCTGGGCAGCATCCCGTTCTCGGGCAACTTCGGCGTGCGGTACGTCAAGACCAAGCAGAGCTCCACCGGTCTGTCCACGCTGGCCACCGGTACGGTGTCCACCACCGTTGACCGCAGCTACGACGACACCCTGCCCTCGTTCAACCTGGTGGCCGAAATCAGCCCGGACTTCCTGATCCGTCTTGGCGCCGCCAAGGTGATGAGCCGTCCGGGCCTGGGCAGCCTGACCCCGGGTGCCACGGTGGCCGTGGCCGGTGGTGCGCGCACCATCGCCAGCGGCAACCCGAACCTGGACCCGATCCGCGCGACCAACGTGGACCTGGGCTTCGAGTGGTACTTCTCCGAAGGTGCCATGGCCGGTATCGGCCTGTTCTACAAGGACATCGAAAGCTTCGTGCAGACCACGCGCGAAGTGGCGCCGTACAGCGCCAGTGGCCTGCCGGCCGAACTGCTGATCGGCACGGGCGCCTCGCCCGCCGATGACTTCACCTACACCAAGCCGGTCAACACCCCCGGCGGCGAGCTGCACGGTGTGGAAGCGAACTACATCCAGCCCTTCACCTTCCTGCCGGGCAAGTGGTCCAACCTGGGCGTGCAGTTGAACTACACTTGGGTGGAATCGCAGATCCAGTACATCAACTCCAGCGGCCAGCCGGTGATGAAGGCGGACCTGACCGGTCTGTCCAAGTCGTCCTGGAACGCCACGCTGTTCTACGAAGGCAAGGTGTTCTCCGGCCGCGTCTCGGCCACCAACCGCGATGACTACCTGACCCAGGTGCCGGGCACCGAAGCCGGCTTCAACGTGGACGGTACCCATGGCATGACCGGCACCACCTTCATCGATGCGTCGATCCGCTACGCGATCAACGACAAGCTGGAGCTGAGCCTGGAAGGCATGAACCTGACCAACGAGGCCAGCGACGAGTGGGTGTATTCGCCGGCCACCGGCCGCCTGCCGCTGCAGTACACCGAAACCGGCCGGCAGTTCATGCTGGGCGCGCGCTACAAGTTCTGATCCATCGTAGACCCGGTGGCGGCGTGCCAGGGCACGCCGCCACTGCTGCGACGCAAGATGTTGGGGAACCGTTGTTTTGCTAGCGTGTGCTGCGTGCATGACAGGCGGCGGGGAAGGCCGCGCGTCTGCAGGCAGCGCACGTGCATTGCGTTGTGCCCATCCCCAACGCCACTGCCGTACCGCTGAGTTGTCGAAAGGAACCGCCATGCCGCTGCACGTTGTCCGTTCGCCCCGCCGTACCCTTCTTTCCGCCAGCCTGCTGTTGCTGCTGCTGGGAGGCAGCGCGGGGGCCTGGGCACAGGGCGCACCACAGCTGCTGTTCCACGTCTCGGCCGACCAGGGCTTTACCGCCGACACCGCCCAGGGCGATGCCATTCCGAATTTTCAGGACAAGGTCAAGCGCGTGTCCAACGGCGCGCACGGTGCCGCCATCCAGTGGGACGACGACGGCGTGCTGTCGTGGAACGCACCCGGCAACATCCAGGCGCAACGCGGCACGCTGGGCTTCTACTGGCGCCCGCGCTATGCGGTGGGTGAAGCCCCGTTCGTGATCTTCCGGGTCGGCTATGCCGACCACAGCAGCTGGGACATGGCCTGGCTGCGCATCGACTGGAACGGGCACGGCTTCGACGCCTTCGTGACCGATGCCAACCTGGCGCGCACCCGCGTGTCGTTCAAGCTTGACCAGAATCCCTCGCCCCAGCAGTGGCGGCACATCGCCTTCGGCTGGGATGAAAACCATGGCGTGCGCCTGTATGTGGACGGCCGGGAAGTGGCGCGGCAGGAGACCACCGCCGATTACGATGCCGCGCTGGACCAGCTCGGCCTGGCCGGCCGGGTGATGGCGCCTTACCAGGTGCAGAGCCGTTACAACTTCCTGCGGGGCAGCGACGTCGACGAGATCCGCGTCTACGACCGCCTGCTTGATGCCGCCGGCATGGCGGCGCTGGCGGGCAACAAAACCCCCACCACCGCCGTGGCCGACAGCGGCCCGATGCGCGCCTGGAACCACCGCTTCGGCTGGGACCGTGCGGCACCGCCGGCGCTGGCGGCGTCCACCACCACCATCCGCAAGATCGAGTTCGCCGATACCAAGGACCACAAGCAGTGGATGTGGAAGGCCACCGACGGCATTGCCGAGACCACCTGGCCCGGTGTCTACAACCGCTCGCGCCTGCCCGGGCGCAACGATTACTTCCAGCTGCCCGACTGGAACACCTACGTGGAAGGCGGGCAGCAGCTCGACCTGACCCTGCCGGAGGGCGAGACCGTCAACCGCATTGAAGTGCGCGGTGCGGCATACGGTTCGCTCAGCCACGGCAGCGGTGACGCCGCCGCCACGCCGCTGCTGCAGCGCCCGCAGGGCGTGGTGCGCAGCGTGGACGACATTCCGGCGCAGACCGGCGGCGTGCTGCACGTCCGCAACGTGGCGCAGGAAACCCCGATCCAGGAAATCTGGGCGTACCAGGTCAGCGACGCGGCCGAGCCGGAAGGCACGGTCAAGCAGCGCTACCTGATCGACAGCCAGGCCCTGCCCGACTACCTCAACATCACCGCACTGCGCGAGTACATCGACGGCCGCTACCCGGCGGCCGAGCGCAGCACGGTGATGGCACTGCCCAAGGGCGCCGGCTCCCGTCGGCGCGGCGCGGACACGCTGCCCGCCACCCCGCTGCCCATCGTGCATGTGCTGGTGCCGTCCGGCGTGGGTGACGCACCGGGCGCGCAGCCGCTGATCCGCAGCTGGGCACACAGCTGGGAAAACATGTACGACGGCCTGGATGGCGTGGCCATCGACCTGCCCGCGCTGGACCTACCTGCGGCACGCGACGGACTGATTCCGCTCAACATCCGCATCAAGGATCCGATCTGGCCGGCGCGCGACATGATCGACGTGTCGGTGTCGGTCAAGCCCAACGAAAAGCGCACGCTGTGGCTGGACCTGCGCGACCGCATCCTCACCGCCGACAGCCTGTGGATCAGCATCGCCTCGGGCGCACCGGGCTTCAACGCCGGTTCGCTGGATGGCGCGGAGATCCGCATGGTCTACAAGGCGCGCGACGAAGCGAAGAAGGAGCACCTGGCCGACCGCTTCAACCAGGTCCGTGACAACTGGGGCTTCCTGGTGGAGGAACACACCACCTCCAAGCGCCAGCGCCTGTATGCGCGTGTGTATGCCGACCTGAGCGATCTGCTGCGGGTTGATCCGGACCATGCGCTGGGCCGGCTGTACTGGAACTACATCAGCTACAACAGCCAGGGCAAACCGCCGTTCACCCAGCCGGTGGCGCCGAAGGGCGTGCCGCTGTGGGCGTTCCGGCAGACCGAAGACCTCAGGTACGTGCGCCGGTTCGTGGACTGGTGGATCGACAACCGCCAGATCGACTACGGCGACTTCGGCGGCGGCATCTCCGACGACACCGACCTGACCCAGCAGTGGCCGGGCCTGGCGCTGATGGGCGTGGAGCCGGACCGGCTCAACCGCTCGCTCACCGCGCTGTCCGATGCGGTGTACCGCAACGGCATGTTCTCCAATGGCCTGAGCACCATCGAGACCGATGAACTGCATTCCTACGAGGAAGGCATCAACGCCAACAGCGCCATGCTCTACCTCAACTGGGGCGACCCCCTCACCGTCGAGCGGCTGATGGAGACGGTGAAGGCCTTCGACGAACGCATCATCCTGCCCAACCCACAGGGCCACCTGCTGTTCTCCAGCAACTGGTTCGGCGGCAACAAGGTGTACCGCGAGCCGAACTGGCAATGGCAGAAGCCCTACTCGTTCCCGGCGCTGCACCCGGCGTTCCTGATGGGCCAGTACAACGCCGATCCGACCGGGCGCAAGCTGGTCACCGGCCTGGCCGACAGCTACCTGGCCCATGCCTACACCGACGACAAGGGCCGTTGGGCGCTGCCGAACGAGATCAACTGGGCGACGGGCAAGGTGCGCGGCGGTGAACTCAACAACGGCTCCGGCGGTGGCGATGTCATGCACACCTTCTGGGCCGCGTGGCGCTGGACCGGCGACGACAAGTACCTCAAGGCGCTGGACTACCGGGTGGAACGCGGCGGCCCTGGCGCGCTGGCGAACCTGGGCGAAAACTACGTGGAGGTGCTGGGCAAGGCATCCGCGTGGAATCCGAAGCTCATCGCCGACGCCGATGCCGGCAACACCGGCTTCTCCAGCCTGATGGCCTGGCAGGCAACCGGTGACAAGAAGTACCTGGAGGCACTGCATGCCGACGGCATCCAGGCCAAGGCGCAGCGCGAGTACATGAACACCGAGGGGCACTGGTGGTCCGACCGTGTCGAAGCCCCCAGCGAGTTTCTGCAGCGCGCGCGGCTGGGCGGCATCGCGCTCAAGCGCAACCAGAGCTGGCCGGGCCATACGGTGAGCTGGCGTTTCGCGCAGCCCGACGCGGCCGAGCAGGTGGCGTTGCTGGTGCATGCGCCGTCCACCGCGCGTTTCAAGGTGATCGCGTACAACCTCGGTACGCGCGCCGTGGAGGCGCAGATGAGCACCTGGAACGTCACCGCCGGGCAATGGCGGATGACCAGCGGCGTGGACCGCGACGGCGACGATCGCATCGACGGCAAGGCCACCACGCGCGATGTGCAGCTGGAACGCAGCGCCTCCGTGCCGCTGCGCTTCGCACCGGGCCAGGCACAGGTGTTCGAGTTCGAACTGGTTACCGCCGGTACACCGGTGGAGCAGCGACCGGACCTGGGTGTCGGCCGCGGCGACATACGCGTGGACGGCCGCCAGGTGCATGTGACCGTGCACAGCCTGGGCCATGTGGGGACGCCGGTGGGAACCGCGGTGCTGGAGGACGCGAACGGGCGCGAACTGGCCCGCATCGAGATTCCCGCCATGGGTGCGCCCACCGACCTGGTGCCCAGAACCACCACCGTGGGCCTCCCGTTGCCGGCCGGCAACCGCAGCGGCCTGCGCGTGCGGGTGATGCTGGCCGACGGCGGTGCCGAAGTAACCCAGCTCAACAACAGCGTGAGCCTGTAGAGCCGGGCCCTGCCCGGCTGCACGCCTACAGCGTCACCGAACCCTGGATACACGTCACACACGCCCCACCGATCCACAGCGCATCGCCCACCCGCTCCACCTGCAGCCGCCCCGCACGCCCCAGCACGGTGCCCTGGCTGATCACATACCGATCCGGTGCCTGCCCCTCGTCCAGCAGCCAACGCGCGATGCCGGCGTTGAGGCTGCCGGTGGCCGGGTCTTCCGGCGCGCCGTCACCGGCGATGAAGGCACGTGATTCGAACTGTGCGGCATCGCCATCGCCCTGCAGCCATGGCCCGAACACGCCCACCTTCAGCCCCTCCAGCGCCGCGTAATCCGGCTGCAGCGCCAGCACCGCAGCGCGGTCGCGCAGGCGCAGCGCCAGCCAGCCGGTGCCGTTGTCCACCCAGCGCGCATCGAGCACCGCCGCCGCGTCCAGCCCCAGACCAAGGCGCACCCGCTCGCGCAATGCCGGCTCCAGTGCGTCGCCGCGCAGCAGCGGCGGCGCCAGAAAGGCCAGCCCTGCCCCGGTGCGGCGGATGCGCACCAGGCCGATGCCGCACTGCTGCACGATCTCCTCGCCCTGCGGCACGCCACCGTGCGCCAGCCAGGCATGGCAGCTGCCCAGCGTGGGGTGACCGGCGAACGGCAGCTCTTCCATCGTGGTGAAGATATGCACCCGGTAGTCCGCGCGTGGATCGGTCGGTGGCAGCACGAACGTGGTTTCGCTCAGGTTGGTCCAGCGCGCGAACGCGGCCATGCGCGCCTCGCCCAGTCCGATGGCATCGAGTACCACCGCCAGTGGGTTGCCGAGCAGCGGGTCGGCGCTGAACACGTTGACCTGGTGGAAGGGGTGGGTAGACACGGAATCTCCTGCGGGGGGCGCATGCTGCATGCCCATCATCGCGTGCGGTGCGTAATGGGTCGAGCATCCAGGCCCGGTGCCTCGCGAAGAAACTCGACCGACCACACGGCATCGCCGCCGTGGTCGAACAGCACCAGCGAGAAGTCCGCGCTGCCATACACCTGCGTCGGCAGGGCATCGGCGGGAATGCTGAGGCGCCAGGACGGCAGCGAGACTTTCGCCATCGCGCCGGCGGCGGGAACCGCCCAGAACACACCGCCGGCATTGCCGATGGTCACTTGAACGCGGTCGGTGTCGTCCTTGACCACGAAGTACGCGATGCCTTCCTCCTGCAGTTCGACGACGCGCCAACCGGCCTGGTGGTCCGGCGGCGCCTCCTGCGACGGCGGGCGCACGCGGTCGTCGGCCGTGGGATCGCATTCAACGCCGGAACGATCGTCGCTGTCCAATGTTCAGAATCCGCATGTGGGGGCCTCGACGCAACGCCATGGCGAACAGGGCGCAAGCCTATCGGGGCCGATAGCGCCACGCATTGAACAAACTCCTAGATTTGACCTGGACCTCACCGGGGCAGCCATGCGCGCCCTCGCAGTTACGATGCCCGCGCGGTCAGGCTGCGTCGGTTTCCATCTCTTTGACGCGGCGTTCGTACCAGCCGTTGCCGTCCGGTTCGAAAATCGCGCTGCGGGTCATCTCGCCTTGGTAGACATGCACCGAAATCGCCAGCGCATCGTCGCGGGTGTTGCGGATGGTGTGGTACTCATGGGGCGGAATCAGGCTGCCGGCACTGCCACAGTCGCCGATGATCGACGGCTCGGCCTGGAAGCGGAAGCGTTCGCCGTCGCGTTCCAGCAGCCGGTACTGGGTGATCTCCAGCTGCCCCAGCCACACGCCTTCCACACACCACAGGCCGCTGTGGTCGTGCAGCGGCGTGCCCTGCCCCGGGCCCCAGCTCATGGCCACGATGCTGTAGCCATGGACGGGGCTGCGGTACAGCTCGCGGCGCGCGTAGTGGTCGCTGATCGGGCGGTGCACGCAGGCCGGCAGCTGGATGCGGCTGTCGGCGATGGCTTCGCGCAGCGCGCTGCGCAGGGTTACGGCGATCTGATGGGCATCGTCGTGCTGGACCGCATGATCGACCGCGGCGATCAGTCGATCACGGCCATGGAACGGCGGAAATGGATTGCATTGGTCTTGCATTCCCGCAGTTTAGGCCATCCCGGTGAACAACATGTTTGATCTGAATCACGTCCGTTCGCCGCATGATGGCCGAAATAGCGATCAAATCACGTTTATCCGTTGGCGCTGCCTATCGTGGCGATCCTCCGGGGTGTCGAACGCGGCCGGGCTCCCGAAGGACACGCATGGCGTGTCGCTACAGGGTTCCGCGCTGCACGAACGGGGCCTGACGGTACAGCCGGCGCTCGCCGCCGCGTGGGTCGTCGGCCTGCTGCGGCGTGGTATCGAACAGCAGCGTCTGCCGCCGTGCCAGGGAGTACGTGTCCCAGCGCGGCAGGCCGGCGTGGTTGGGGTCGCCGTGGCGCGCGAAGGCGATCAGGGCGTCGCTCATCAGGTCGGCCAGATGCTGCGCCTCCGGCCCGTTGCCGGTGCGCGAACCGTGCGCGCGCACGGTGTCGAACACCAGCGGGATATCCAGCGTGTGGAACGCGCCCAGCCGGCCGCCCTCCACCGGCGAGCCCCAGTCCAGCTGGTAGGCCCAGGTCGGCGCGCCCTGGCGCGCGCGCGCCTCCAGTTCTTCAACTGCGCCGCGCCAGGATCGCCCGGCGGTGGTGGCGGCGAAGAACACGTCCGACGGGGTGTAGTGCGGATACAGGCGGCGGTATTCGGCGATCACCACCGACGGCAGCAGATCGACGTACTGCTCCTTCTCCAACCGTGCGGGCAGTGTGTCCCAGGTCAGCGTGAAGTTGGCCGGGTCGTTGCCCAGGAACGCGCGCGTTTCATCGTGGGTGTTGCCGATCACCATCGGCACCTGCGCGGACTGTGCCGGTGCCTCCGGCCAGAACGGGTGCACCGGCAGCGCACCGCCGTCCAGCACGGGACCGAAATACAGGCTGGTGCTCTCCACCCGCGACGGATCGCGGGCGCGCGTGGCGGCCAGCAGTGCCTGCGCCGGCAGGGCCAGCAGTGCCTCCACGTCAGCCGCGCCCACCGTCTCCATGGCAATGCGCGCGCGCTGGGTGGCCGCGCGCGGACCGGCCGCGGTCACCTGCTGGCCGCTCATCGTCCACGCCCGCTGGAACAGCCCGCGCGCGGCCGGCATCGCCATCAGCGTGGCGATCTTCGCACCGCCGCCGGACTGGCCGAACACCGTGATGTTGTCCGCATCGCCGCCGAACTCCTGGGCGTGCTCACGCACCCACTGCAGGGCCTGGATCAGATCCAGCTGGCCGACATTGCCCGAATCGGCGAAGCGCGCATCGCCCAGCTGCGCCAGGTACAGGTAACCGAACACGTTGAGCCGGTGATTGACGGTCACCACCACCACGTCGCCACGCCTGCACAACGCACTGCCGTCGTACTGCGGGTCGCTGCCGGACCCGTTGTTGTAGGCACCCCCGTGGATGTAGAACAGAATCGGTCGGCGCACGCCGTCGCGCAGCGCCGGTGTCCACACGTTGAGGTACAGGCAGTCCTCGCTGCCCGGGCCGTCGCTGCCCCCCTGCGGCGCGGAGGGGCCATGGGCGAGCGCATCGCGCACACCGCGCCAGGGCAGTTCCGGCTGCGGCGGCTGGAAGCGCCGCGTGGCGGTGTCCGCGCCGTAGGCCAGCCCGAGGAAGCGATGTACGCCCTGTTCGCAACGGCCGCGCAGCCGTCCGCCGCGCACCCGTGCAAGCGAATCCGTCGGCGCAGGACCGTTCGAGGCACTGGCCAGTGCAGGCAGCAGCGGCAGCGAGCCGGCAGCCAGCATCAGGGCATAGCGCGCGCTGTCGCGCAGGAAGCGGCGGCGCTGCAGATCGGCGGGGGTGGCCGTCATGGTGCGTCTCCCCGGGGCTGTGCCTGCATCCAGCGCAGCGCCAGCGTGGGCCATTGGGCGGCGGTGAGGCCGGGTGGAATGCGCACGCCGAAGCCATGCCCGCCGTGCGGAAACAGGTGCATTTCGGTGGGCACGCCGGCTGCCGTCAACGCTTGGTAGTACAGCAGGCTGTTGTGCACCGACACCACGGTGTCGTCCTGCGCGTGCACCAGGAAGGTGGGCGGCGTAGCGGGCGTGACCTGCAGCTGCAGGGAGAACTGCCGCACCAGTGCCGCTCCCGGATGCGCGCCCAGCAGGCGCTCGCGCGAACCGCTGTGCGCATGCGCGCCCATGTCGATCACCGGGTAGAGCAGCAGGGCGAAGTCCGGCCGTGCGCTGACCGCATCGATTGCATCCCCGATGCCGGGCAGCGCGGTGGCAAAGCCGCTGCTCAGCCGCGCGGCAACGTGGCCACCGGCCGAGAAGCCCATCACCCCGATCCGCTGCGGATCCAGCTTCCACTGTGTGGCACCGGCGCGAATCACCCGCAGGGCGCGCTGTGCATCGGCCAGGGCGGCCTGGCGGTCGTCGCGACCGGCGGGCAGGCGGTAACGCAGCACGAACAGCGTCACCCCGCCCTGCTCGACGAAGGCAGGTACGAGGGCGGTGCCCTCCTTGTCCAGCACGATGCGCTGGTAGCCGCCGCCGGGAACCACCAGCAGTGCGCTGCCATTGGGCCGGGCCGGGCGGTAGACCACCAGGTAGGGCGCGCTGACGGTGTCGATGTAGCGGTCTGGCAGCGCGCCGACGTCGCTGCGCTCGATCACGTTGGGCGTACCGGGGTTCGCCGGCTCCCCGGGGACGCGGCCGGCGGGCCAGAGGTCGATCCGCGAAGGGGCACCGACGGCGGGTTCGGTCTGCGGGACCGCCTGCTCGGCGGCATGGGCGACGTTCAGGGCAGGGGCGGCCAGCAGGCAGGCCGCCAACAAGGGCATCAACACAGCACAACGCATCCGCGGGGTCCTCGAAGGTGGAAACAGAGGCGTGCCGGGCCTGGGCAGGTTCTGATGCGCTGCACATTGCCAATGACACCGGTTTACCATATACAGCTCATCCAAGCGCTGTCGATGGGCAGTGCAACAAATCAACGGGAGACCCGCTTGAGCAACGATCAGGGCAAACAGGACCTGCCAGAACAGGGGTTGGGCGACATCGCCCACGCGTTCGTCTCGGCCCGCCAGCAGGGTCGGTCACTGCCAGATTTCCCGGGAACCATCCCGGATGACCTGGTCACCGCCTACCAGGTGCAGGACCAGGCCATCGCGCTGTGGGACGACCAGGTGGTGGGCTGGAAGGTCGGTTTCATCGCCGCCGAGCGCCGCGACGGGTCCGGGGACGACCGCCTGCTGGGCCCGATCTTCTCGCGTCAGCTCTGGAATGCTACCGGTGGAACACAGGACATTCCGGTCTTCGTCGGCGGCTTCGGCGCGGTCGAGGCCGAGTACGTGATCCAGCTGCAGCAGGACGCCCCGGCCGACAAGCTGCACTGGACCCCGGAAGAGGCTGAAGCCCTGCCCGCCAAGCTGTTCATCGGCGTGGAAGTGGCCAGCAGCCCGCTGGCGACGATCAACAAGCTGGGCCCGCGCGTAGTGGTGTCCGACTTCGGCAACAACAACGGCCTGGTGCTTGGCCCGGAGATCCCGGACTGGACCACGCTGGACGATGCCGAGCTGCGCGCCGAGACCCGCATCGAAGGTGAGGTGGTCGGTACCGGTGGTGCGACCCTGCTGCCGGGCGGCCTGCGTACTGCATTCGCCTTCGCCCTGGGCCGGTCGGCACAGCGCGGACGCCCGCTGAAGGCCGGCGACCTGATCGCCAGTGGCAATGCCACCGGTATTCATGACATCGCCGTAGGCCAACAGGCACTGATCCGATTCGCCGGTTACGGCGACATTACCTGCAAGGCCATTGCCGCCGGGTAACCCGTGCGGACATGGCGAGTACGCTTGGGAGGGCGCAGATGATTACTCGCAGAAGTTTCCTTGCCACCAGTCTGGGCGCGCTCAGCGTGCCCGTGCTGTCGGGCTGTTCACGCGCAGGAAGCGACGTACCCGGCGGTGCGCGGCTGCTGACCGCCACCGATGTGCATGTGGCCGACTACCCCACCGTGACCGCGGTGAAGTGGATCGGCCAGCAGCTGGAAGCAAAGACCGGCGGCCGGCTCCGGCTGCGCCAGTACCACTCCGGCCAGCTGGGTCGCGAGTCAGAAGCGATCGACATGGCCCGCTTCGGCGTCATCGACATCACCCGAGTCTATTCCGGTGCACTCAACAACGCGTTTCCGCTGACCCAGGCGCTGTGCCTGCCGTACGTGTTCGAGTCGGTGGCACACATGCGCCGCGCACTCGACGGCGGCGTGGCCGACGCGGTGCTGCGTGGCTTCGAAAGCCGCGACCTGGTGGGCCTGGCCATCTACGATTCGGGCGCGCGCTGTTTCTACAACACCAAGCACCCCATCGTGGCGCCCAAGGACCTGCACGGCCTGAAGCTGCGCGTGGCGTCGTCGGACATCTTCATCCAGTTGATGCGCCTGCTGGGCGCCAACCCGACGCCGATGTCGCTGGGCGACACCTTCTCGGGCATGGAAACGCACATGATCGACGGCGCGGAAAACAACATGCGCAGCTTCCATTCCAGCCGCCATTTCGAGGCCGCGCGCTACTGGTCGCAGAGCGACCACTCCTACGCGCCGGACGTGCTGCTGATGTCGCGCCGCAGCTTCGAGTCGCTCAGCCCCGAAGATCGCCAGCTGCTGCTGCAGACCGCACGCGAATCGGTGGCGGTGATGCGCCAGCAGTGGGACGCCTCGGAAAGCACCGCCCGCCAGGCGGTGGCCGACTTCGGCATCCAGTTCAACGAGGTCGACATGCCGGCCTTCCGCAAGGCCGCCGACCCGCTGCTGCAGCGTTACCTGCAGCAGCCGCAACTGGCTGCCCTTACCCGTCGCATCCGCGACTTCGCCTGAGGCCACGACGCGATGTCCGACACGACTCCTGAAAACACCGTAGACCTGCGCACGGCACCACAGCGCGCGCTGGACCGGATTGCCGACATTGCCATCCACATCGCCGTTCTTGCCCTGCTCGGGCTGGTGGTGGTGCAGGGCTGGCAGGTGTTCGCCCGCTACGTCATCAACGATTCGCCCAGCTGGACAGAGCCGGTGACGCTGCTGCTGCTGGCCACCGCCATGAGCCTGGGCGCGGCCACCGGCGTGCATACCCGCCGCCACTTCGGCTTCTTCCTGCTCGCCGCGCACATGGGGCCGAACCTGCGCCGTGCGGTGGATGTGTTCGCCGCGCTGGTCGTGGCCGTGCTTGGCGTGGTCATCGCCTGGTGGGCGGCCGTGCTGCTGCTGGATGGGCTGGACATCAAGACCGCCGGCGCCAACCTGCCGCAGAGCATCAACTACCTGCCGCTGTCCATCGGCGGTGCGTTGATGGCGCTGTTCGCGTTGAACCAGATGGTGCAGGCCGCGCAACCGGCGGTTGTTGAAGCAGAGGGAGACCGCTGAGCCATGGGTATTACGATTCTTTTCACTGTCTTTGCAGTGCTGCTGCTGCTCGGCGTGCCGGTGGCCTACGCCCTCGCCGCCGCCGCCCTGGCCACGCTCTGGTATCTGGACCTGCCCACCCTGGTGCTGGTCCAGCAGATCTCGGCCGGCACCGGTTCGGCCTCGTTGATCGCCATTCCATTGTTCATCTTCGCCGGTGAAATCATGATGCGCGGCGGCATCTCCGAACGCCTGATCTCGCTGGCCTCGTCGCTGGTGGGGCGCATGCGCGGCGGCCTGGGCCAGGTGTCGATCCTGTCCTCGCTGTTCTTCGGCGGCGTGTCCGGTTCGGCGATCGCCGACGTGTCGGCGGTCGGCGGCACGATGATTCCGCAGATGGTCAAGCGCGGCTACGACCGCGATTTCGCAGTCAACGTGAGCATCACCGCCGCACTGGTTGCGTTGCTGGTGCCGCCCTCGCACAACCTCATCCTGTTCTCGGCCGCCGCCGGTGGCGGGCTGTCCATCGCCGACCTGTTCGCGGCGGGCATCGTGCCGGCGCTGCTGATGACCGTGGCGCTGATGGTCACCGGCTACGTGGTGGCGCGGCGTCGCGGCTACGGCGTGGAAGTGTTCCCGGGCTGGCGCGCGGTGCTGATGCGCATGGTGTCCGCCCTGCCCGGCCTGGGCCTGGTGGCGTTGATCTTCGTCGGTATCCGTGCGGGCATCTTCACTGCGGTGGAGAGCGCGGCCATCGCCGTGGTGTACGCGTTGCTGGTCACGACGGTGCTGTACCGCCAGCTCAACTGGCGCGAGTTCCTGGCCACGGTGACGCATGCGGCACGCAGCACCGGCGTGATCCTGTTCGTGATCGCCACCGCCGCGGTGTTCGGCTGGCTGCTGGCCTTCCTGCAGGTGCCGACGGCGGCAGTGGACTTCCTGCAGTCGTTCGCGCACAGCCAGTTCATGGTGCTGCTGATGATCGTGATCATGCTGTTGCTGCTGGGCACCTTCATGGACCTGGCGCCGATGATCCTGATCTGCACGCCGATCTTCCTGCCGGTGGCCAAGGCCTACGGCATCGACCCGATCCACTTCGGGCTGGTGCTGGTGCTGACCGGCGGCCTGGGTCTGGTGACCCCGCCGGTGGGCTCGGTGCTGTTCATCGGCACGGCGATCGGCAAGATCAGCGTGGGTGAGAGCATGCGCTCGATCTGGCCGTTCTGGTTCGCGGCGCTGGGTGTGCTGATCATCGTGACCTTCTTCCCGCAGCTGTCGCTGTGGCTGCCGGCGCTGCTGCGCGCCTGACCGCGCGGCGGCCCCGTGCCGCCATCGCTGACGTGGACCCGCCGGCATGGGCGGGTCCTGCACCGAACAAGGGAGACACCGTATGCGAAAGAAGACCCTGCTGGCCGGGCTGGCCACCGCTGGCCTGTTGCTTGCCGGCACGCTGCACGCCGCCGATGCGCCCGCCACCGCCTGGAAGCGCGGCATCGAAAACCAGCGCCAGGCCGACCTGGGCAACGGCACCTTCCTCAACCCGGTGTTCGCCGGTGATCGGCCGGACCCGTCCGTGCTCAAGGACGGCGACGACTACTACCTCACTCTGTCCTCGTTCGATGCCTACCCGGGCCTGCCGATCTGGCATTCACGCGACCTGGTCAACTGGCAGCCGATGGGCCACGCGATCACGAAGAACGTCGGCGCGATCTGGGCACCGGACATCGTCAAGCACGAGGGCCGTTACTACATCTACTTCCCGGCGCGCACCGGCGAGACCCGCAGCAACTTCGTGGTCTGGTCCGACAGCATCCGTGGGCCGTGGAGCGAGCCGATCGACATCGGCCTGGGCGGCTACATCGACCCGGGCCACGCGGTGGGCGAAGACGGCAAGCGCTACCTGTTCCTCAGTGGTGGGGCCTATGTGCAGCTGGCCGACGACGGCCTGAGCGTGGTGGGCAAGCCCAAGCACGTGTACGACGGCTGGAAGTACCCCGAAAGCTGGGACGTGGAGGCGTACGCGCAGGAAGGCCCGAAGATCAATTTCCACAACGGCTGGTACTACATGACCACGGCCGTGGGCGGTACCGCCGGGCCGCCGACCGGGCACATGGTGATCACCGCGCGCTCGCGCTCGATCCATGGGCCGTGGGTGAACGCGCCGAACAACCCGATCACGCGCACGAAATCCGCCGCCGAGCCGTGGTGGTCGCGCGGCCACGCCACCGTGGTGGAAGGCACCGATGGGCGTTGGTGGATGATCTACCACGGCTATGAAAACGGCTATTGGACGCTGGGCCGCCAGGCGCTGCTGGAGCCGATCGAGTGGACCGACGACGGTTGGTTCGTCGCCAAGGGCGGCGACCTGGGGCAGCCGCTGGCCAAACCGTCCGGTGACTCGGTGGGCCCGCACGGCATGGCGCTGTCGGACGATTTCGCGGGGCCGACGCTGGGCGCGCAGTGGTCATTCTTCAATCCGACCCAGGATGAATACCGCCGCCTGGACTTCAGCGGTGAGGGTCTGCTGCTGCAGGGCAAGGGCCAGGCCCCGCGCGACAGTTCGCCGCTGACGGCCATTGCCGGTGACCAGGCGTACCAGTTCGAGGTCGAAATGGACATCGAGCCCGGCGCGGTCGGCGGCGCCCTGCTGTTCTACAGCGACAAGCTGTACGTGGGCGTGGGCAGCAATGGCGAGAAGTTCATCATGCACCGCTACGGCGAGGAGCGCCCCACCCAGCTGGCGCCCAGTGCCAAGGGCGGCAGGCTGTGGCTGCGGGTGACCAATAACCGGCACATCGTCACCATCCACACCAGTACCGACGGCAAAACCTGGCAGAAGTACCCGGTTCAGATGGAAGTCTCCGGCTACCATCACAATGTGGCCGGGAAGTTCCTCGCCCTGAAGCCGGCCCTGTACGCCGCCGGCGACGGCAAGGTGCGCTTCCGCCAGTTCCGCTACCGCGCCCTCGATTGAGCGGCCGGTAGACTCCTTCGACCTATTTCGGTTTGAACACATGTCACTGCGCACCAAGACCGACCCTGCACCGCACGGGTTGACCAAGGGCAAGGCCGCCACGATCAATGACATCGCGCGGCTGTCGGGCGTATCCAAGAAAACGGTGTCGCGGATCATCAACAACTCGCCACTGGTGCGCAAGGACACCCGCGACAAGGTCGAGGCGCTGATGCGCGAGGTGGGCTATACACCCGACCCGCTCGCGCGCGGACTGGCGTTCCGGCGCTCGTTCCTGATCGGCATGGTGTACGACAACCCCACCGCGCAGTACATCGTGGACATGCAGTACGGCGCGCTGGACGCGCTGCGCGGCTCCAGCTTCGAACTGGTGGTGCACCCCTGTGATTCGCGCAGCCCCGGCTACATCGAGGGCGTGCGCCGTTTCGTGCAGCAGCAGAAGCTGCACGGGGTGATCCTGGTGCCGCGTGCATCGGAAGACCAGGCGCTGGTGGACATGCTGGACGAGATCGGCTGCCGCTTCACCCGCATCGCCTCGCTGCCGCTGGATGACACCTCGCAGATGGTGGTCACCCACGACCGCGACGGTGCGGCCGAAGCCGCCGACTACCTGCTGTCGCTGGGCCATCGCGACATCGCGCTGGTCACCGGCCCCAGCGCCTACCGTTCCGCGCACGAGCGCACCGCCGGCTTCATCGACGCCCTCGCCCAGCGCGGCATCGAGCTGCCGCCGGCGCGCATCGTGGAGGCCGGGTACACCTTCGAATCCGGCGTGGCCGCCGCCGAGAAGCTGCTGCTGGGCAAGCAGCGCCCGACCGCCATCTTCACCGGCAACGACGAAATGGCCGCCGGCATCTACAAGGTCGCCCTGCGCGCGGGCATCAACATCCCGCGCCAGCTGTCGATCATCGGCTACGACGACAGCCCGCTGGCCTCGCGCCTGTGGCCGTCGCTCACCTCGGTGCGCCGCCACACCCGCGACACCGGGCGCACGGCGGCAGCGATGCTGATCCAGCCCGATGGCCAGGCCGCGCTGCAGATCGCCAGTGTGCGCCCGCACCTGATCGTGCGCGATTCCTGCCAACCGCCGGAGGACTGACGCCGAAGGCGGCAGTCCTGTAGGTCGCGCCCGCAGGCCGCGACTCCTCTCTCGGGGTTAATCCTGTAGGTCGCGCCCGCAGGCCGCGACTCCTCGCTCGGGGTCAGTCCGGTAGGTCGCGCCCGCAGGCCGCGACGCCTTCGCCCCGAAACCCGACGCCACGTCGTGCCGGGCCCGCCCGCACCACGGTGCACTGCAAAATGACACCGGTTTCCCACTTGGCTAGAATGAGGGGGAATCGCGCCGGGGCCGCCCCGTCGGCCCACCCCTGCTCTGGAGACGCCATGTACTGCAAGACTCATTACGCCACCCATCCCGACGCCATCAAGGGCGCCAGCAATGACGACCTGCGCGAGCTGTACCTGCTCGACGGCCTGTTCAATGCCGACGCGGTGACCCTGAAGTACACCCACTACGAGCGCTTCGTGCTCGGTGGTGCGGCCCCGGTCACCGGTCCGGTGGCGCTGCCGAAGCAGACCGAGCCGGCCTCGGCCGCCGGCCATGCGTTCCTGGAGCGTCGCGAGCTGGGCGTGATCAATGTCGGCGCCGGCAGCGGCACCGTCACCGTCGATGGCACCGTGTACACGCTCGGTCCGAAGGACGGCCTGTACGTGGCCATGGGCAGCACCGATGTGGTGTTCGCTTCCGATGACGCCGCCACCCCGGCGCAGTTCTACCTGGCCTCGACCCCGGCGCATGCGCGCTTCGAGACCAAGGCGCTGTCGATCAAGGATGCCGTGGCCCTGGAGCGCGGCGCGCTGGAAACCAGCAACGAGCGCACCATCTACCAGTACATCGTGCCGGCCACCTGCCAGTCCTCGCAGCTGCTGCTGGGCCTGACCGTGCTCAAGCCGGGCAGCGTCTGGAACACCATGCCGCCGCACCTGCACGACCGCCGCAGCGAAGTCTATTTCTACTTCGACCTGGGCCAGAACGACCGCGTGTACCACTTCATGGGCGAGCCGGACGCGCAGCGCCACATCGTGATCCAGAACAACGAAGCGGTGGTGTCCCCGCCGTGGTCGATCCACATGGGCGCCGGCACCAGCAACTACGCCTTCATCTGGGCGATGGGCGGCGAAAACCTGGATTACACCGACATGCACGTGCTGGACATCTGCCAGCTCAAGTGACCCTCACGCGCCGCCCGCCCCGGGCGGGCGGCGCCTGTTCCGCATTGGATAAGGACCGTACCCGCAATGGCTAATCCGTTCAGTCTGGAAGGCAAGATCGCCCTCGTCACCGGTGGCAACACCGGCCTGGGCCAGGGCATCGCCGTGGCATTGGCGCAGGCCGGTGCCGACGTCGCCGTGGCCGGCATCCAGCCGCCCACCGAGACGATCGCCAAGATCACCTCGCTGGGCCGTCGCTGCCTGGCGATCGAAGCGAACCTGATCAGCATCGAGCCGGTCGAGCGCGTCGTGCGTGAAACCGTGGAAGGCCTCGGTGGCCTGGACATCCTGGTCAACAACGCCGGCCTGATCCGTCGCGCCGACGCGGTGGACTTCAGCGAGCAGGACTGGGATGACGTCATGAACGTCAACATCAAGTCCGCGTTCTTCATCTCGCAGGCCGCCGGCCGCCACTTCATCGCACAGGGCCGCGGCAAGATCATCAACATCGCATCGATGCTGTCCTTCCAGGGCGGTATCCGCGTGCCGTCGTACACCGCGAGCAAGAGCGGCATCGCCGGCATCACCCGCCTGCTGGCCAACGAATGGGCAGGCAAGGGCATCAACGTCAACGCGATCGCCCCGGGCTACATGGCCACCGACAACACCGCCGCGCTGCGCGCCGATGAGGACCGCAACAAGTCCATCCTCGACCGCATTCCGGCCGGCCGTTGGGGCACGCCGGAAGACCTGGCCGGTACGGCGGTGTTCCTGGCGTCCAGCGCGTCGGACTACGTCAACGGCTCGGTCATTCCGGTGGATGGTGGTTGGCTGGCGAGATGACGTGCGGGTATCGACCAACGGTCGATACCTACCGTCCGATGGGAGTGCGGTAGGTACCGACCGGTGGTCGGTACGTGCCGGGAAATGTCCAAACGGTAGCGCCGGCCGTTGGCCGGCCGCCTTCTGCAGGAGCCCGAACATGCACCGCGTCTTGCTCCCGTTTCTGCTGTTGTTTGCGGCCGGCACCGCGCATGCCGCACCGCACCGCGTCTTCATCGCGGGGGACTCCACCGCCGCCGAATACGGCCCGGAACGCGCACCGCAGGCCGGCTGGGGCCAGGCATTGCAGAGCTACCTCGACCCGGCCGTGTGGGAGGTGCGCAACCACGCCAAGGGCGGACGCAGCGCGCGCAGTTTCATCGAGGAAAAGCGCCTCGACGCCATCGCCGCCGAGATACGTCCGGGTGATGTGCTGCTGATCCAGTTCGGCCACAACGACGCCAAGTTCGAAGACCCCACGCGCTACAACGATCCGGCCACGGCCTACCCGCAGTACCTGATGCGCTATGTGCAGCTGGCCCGCGACAAGCGCGCCACGCCGGTATTGATCACGCCGGTGGCGCGGCTGCTGTACGACTTCGGGTCGCTGCTGGACACGCATGGGCTGTATACCCAGACGGTGAAGCAGCTGGCCGGACGCGAACAGGTGGCGCTGATCGATCTCAACGCCAGCTCCACCCGCTGGATCCGCGCGCTGGGCGAGCAGGGCGCCAAGCCCTATTTCCTGTTCGTGCCCGAACAGAACAAGGCCGACGGCACCCACTTCAGCGTGGCCGGTGCCACCGCCGTGGCCTGTCTGGTGGTGCGCGACTGGGTGGCGCTGACGCCCGAACTGAAACCGGCGTTGAAGCGCGACATCGACTGCGACGTGAGCCAGCCCGCAGGGCAGGGCAGCGACCCGGCCAAACCCTCGCGCGTGGTCCACGAACGCGATATCGCCATCCCCCAGCCCGGGCCCCACGGCGGCGCGGGCCCGACCACGGCGTACCCGTTCTTCGCCGACGACAAGGACCTGCCGTTCGTGCTGCGCAAGCGCGTGCTGCACAAGGGCGCGGGCATCGGCCTGCACCCGCAGCACAAGGACGAGATCTACTACATCGTCAGCGGGCGGGGCAGCTACGTGCTGGATGGGAAGCAGTACGACGTAGCCGCCGGCGATGCGCTGCTGACCCGGGTAGGCAGCCTGCATGCGCTGCAGCAGGTGGGGGAGCAGGATCTGGTGGTGCTGCTGGCGTACCCGCGGTGAAGGCGCAGCCGGGCAGGGCCCGGCTCTACTGACGCTAACCTTCAAAAGCGTCTGAGGCTTTTGAAGGTTAGGTGCCTAAACTTCAAAAGGCCCGGTGAATTGCGTCAGCGAACGACGTCAAACGTCGCCGCCGTCCGCCCAGCCTTCTCCGGTGCCCTTCTGGAACACGCGGTCGCCGTCCTGCACGTCACCGGCGGGGAGGTGGTCCTTCGCTTCCAGCGCGGCGTAGATCGGGGTGAAGTCCGGCGCGGTCGATTCCATCAACTGCTCGTAGCTGTCGATGACGAAGTAGGTCTTCTGGAAGGTGTCGATGCGGTAGCGGGTACGCATGATCCGCTCCAGGTCGAAGCCGATCCGGTTGGGTGCCGCCGATTCCAGCGAGTACAGCGATTCGCCCTTGGACGAGACGATGCCCGCGCCGTAGATGCGCAGCCCTTCCGGCGTGTTGATCAGGCCGAACTCCACCGTGTACCAGTACAGGCGGGTGAGGTGCTGCAGCGCCTCCGGGCCAATCGCATGCGCCTTGACGCCACCGCGGCCGTACGCGGCCATGTAGTCGGCGAACACCGGGTTCATCAGCAGCGGTACGTGCCCGAACAGGTCGTGGAACATGTCCGGCTCGGCGATGTAGTCGATCTGGTCGGGGCGGCGGATCCACCAGGTCACTGGGAAGCGGCGGTTGGCCAGGTGGTCGAAGAAGTCCAGCTCCGGCAGCAGCCCTTCCACGCCCACGAGGGTCCAGCCGGTGGCCGCGCCCAGTACTTCGTTGAGCTGGTCGAAGCGCGGAATCATGTGCGCGCTCATGCCCATCTCGTCCTGCGCCTGCAGGAACTCCCTGCTGGCCCGACCTTCCAGCAGCTCGCGCTGGCGCTGGTACAGCGTGCTCCAGGTGGCGTGGTCGTCGGCGGTGTAGCTGGCCCAGGGTTGTTCCACCACGGCGGTGGTATACACCGGCACGTAGCCCTTGTCGGTCTGCTGGTGTTCGACGCGGCGGGGGGCGGTGGCGGTATCCATCGAGGCGGGCTCCTGGGAAGTCATCCCTTGATGCTAGGGCAGGGCGCGCGCAAGAGGATTGCAAAGTTGCACGGATATGCTGGATTGGCGCAATATCGTTGCGTCCAATCAATGTTGCGGAGCAGCAATGTCCGGAGATGCCCAGTTCGACCGCACGGATCTGCGTCTTCTGGCGGAGATCCAGCAACATGGCCGCGCGACCAATGCGGAATTGGCGGCGCGGGTGAACCTGTCACCGTCGGCCTGCCTGCGGCGGGTACAGCGGCTGGAGAGCGAGGGCGTGATTGCCGGCTACGGCGCCCGGCTGGAGCCGCGCCGGATCGGCCTGGGCCTGCAGGCGTTCGTCCGCGTGCAGCTGGAAAAGCACGACCAGCACGCCATCGGCGTATTCGCCGACAGCGTGGTGGAGTGGGATGAAGTAGTGGCCTGCCATGCGCTTACCGGCGACATGGATTACCTGTTGCACATCTATGTGCGCGACCTGGAGCATTTCTCCAGCTTCCTGCTCGACAAGCTGCTCAACGCGGCCGGCGTGGCGGATGTGAATTCCAGCTTCGTGCTGCGCACGGTGAAGGATTTCAGGGCGTTGCCGTTGAAGCAGCTCGAGTAGCGGCGCAGCGCTGACGGGGCGGGGCGGCTGGCCGACTGGGAGGGTCAGCCATCCCGTCGGCCATCGCCCGGGCGCTCAGCCCTCGCACTTTTCCTTGCGGCCCATCAGCTTGCCTACGCGCGAGGGTTCATCGCACTTCGGCTTCGGCGGCGGCGGGGCCACGGCGGCGGCGCGGGCGCGCTGCAGCTGCTGGATCTTCGCGCGGATCTGCGGCATGGCCGCCATCGCGGCCTTCTCGCCCTCCAGGATCGCGTATCCACGCTGGCTGAAATCAGCCGCGCCGATGTCCAGCACCTTGGGGCGGATGATGATGTCCGCGCGCGCCAGTTCCTGCTCGCCCAGGCGCTGGCCCATGATCGAGATCGACTGGTTGACGATGCCCAGCATGCCGGTCGGCGACTTGCCGCTGGCCTTGCTGGAGATATCCACGGCAATGACGAAGTCGGCGCCCAGCTGGCGCGCCGCGTCCACCGGCACTGGGCTCACCACGCCGCCATCGACGAACAGGTTGCTGCCGATCTTCACCGGCTCGAACACGCCGGGAATGCTGCTGGAGGCGCGCACGGCCTGGCCGACATTGCCGCGCACGAAGACCGCACGGTCGCCAGTGTCCAGGTTGGTGGCCACGGCGGCAAAGGGCTTGCTGAGCTTCTCGGCCGGCCGGTTGCCGACCTGTGCGTTGACGTAGTCCTGCAGCTTCTGGCCCTGCACCAGGCCGCCGGAGAACAGCCGCACGTCGCGGATGCTCGCCTCGTCCAGCGCCACCGCCTTGGTCTGCATCTGGAAGGCGTCCATGCCGCTGGCATAGAGGGCCCCAACCACGCTGCCGGCGCTGGTGCCGGACACCACCACCGGCTCGAAGCCGTTGGCTTCCAGCATCTTGATCACGCCGATATGGGCAAAGCCCTTGGCCGCACCGCCGCCGAGCGCGATGCCGATCTTCACCGGCTTGGCCGCCGCCACGGGTGTGGCCACCGGCGGCGGGGTCGGGCGGACGGGATCACCGCCGCAGCCAGCCAGCAGGCCGAGCAGGGCAACGGACAGCGTAAGACGGGTGCGGCGGAAGGCGGTCATGGGATTGGCGGAAAGTGAATGGGCGATAGCATACCGGGTAGTGCCGGCCGCTGGCCGGCAACCACGAGCGGGTCGGTTATGCGAGGTTGCCGGCCAGCGGCCGGCACTACCGGATACGTCAACCGGCGCCGATGCTCTTCCTTCACATCTGCGGGCCCGGATCTTGGTAATGAAGGATCCGTATTTGCGACGCTGTTGTTGTACTGCAACAATTGTCTGGTAGCGCCGGTCCACCACCCCTCCCAACACAGCCTAATCGCCATGTTCCCGAACCGCACTGCCCACGGCCGTCACCCGTCCGTGCATCCCCTCGTTCTCGCTCTTGCCGCCCTGCTGCCATTGACGGCCGCAGCCCAGGACGCCCCCGCCGCCAAGGACCCGGTTGCGCTCGATACCCTGCAGGTGACCGCACAGCGTCGCGTCGAGAACGCCAAGGACGTGCCCGTGTCGATCTCGGCCATCCAGGGCGAGAAGCTCGATGTGCTTGGTTCGGCCGGCGACGACATCCGGTTCCTGTCCGCGCGCGTGCCCAGCCTGAACATTGAATCGTCGTACGGCCGAGCCTTCCCGCGCTTCTACATCCGCGGCCTGGGCAACACCGACTTCGACCTCAATGCCTCGCAGCCGGTATCGCTGGTGTATGACGATGTGGTGCAGGAAAGCCCGCTGCTGAAGGGCTTCCCGCTGTTCGACCTGGCCGGCGTGGAAGTGCTGCGCGGCCCGCAGGGAACGCTGTTTGGCCGCAACACCCCGGCCGGCGTGGTGAAGTTCGATTCGGCCCGTCCGTCGCAGGACGCCGATGGCTACGTCAAGGTGTCCTACGGCACCTACGACACCTGGAACACGCAGGCCGCCTACGGTGGTCCGTTGACCGACCGCTGGTCGGCACGCGTGTCGGCGCTGTACCAGCGCCGCGACAACTACGTCGACAACACCCGCCCGAATGCGCCGGCGGAAGGCTTTGAAGGCTACGACGAAGCCGCTGGCCGCGTGCAGTTCCTGTACGAAGGCGATGCGTTCGAAGCGCTGTTCAACCTGCACAAGCGCAAGCTCAACGGCACCGCGCGCCTGTTCCGCGCCAACATCATCCAGCCGGGCAGCAATGCCCTGGTGGAGAACTTCGACCGCGATTCGGTCTCCAACGATGGCGTGAACTTCTCCGAACTGGAGACCTGGGGCGGCAGCGCGCGGCTGCAGTGGAACCTGGGCAGCGTCACCCTGCATTCGATCACCGGCTATGAGACCGCCGAATCGCTCAACCACGGCGACATCGACGGTGGCTACGGCGCCAGCTTCCTGGGTGCCGGCAACTACGGCCCGGGCTTCATTCCGTTCCCGTCCGAGTCCGCCGATGGCCTGCCCAACCACCGCCAGTGGACCCAGGAATTCCGCGTGGAATCCAACGAATGGGGTCGCTTCGACTGGCAGGCCGGCGTGTTCTACTTCGATGAAGACGTCACCATCGACAGCTTCAACTACGACTCGCTGACCCCCGGCAATCCGCAGACCGGCCATGCCGTGCAGAGCCAGCGCAACAAGGCCTGGGCGGCGTTCGCCTCGGGTGACTTCGACGTCACCGAAAAGTTCAAGCTGCGCGGCGGCCTGCGCTACACGCAGGACAAGAAGGACTTCACCGCCAGTGTCCTGCAGGCCGTACCGGGTGGTACGCCGGTCAGCGGTCCGTACGTGGCCAACACCGATGTCAACGACGTCAGCTGGGATCTGAGCGGCGTTTACCAGATCACCGACAACGTCAACACGTATGCACGCGTGGCCAAGGGCTTCCGCGCGCCGTCGATCCAGGGCCGCCTGGCCTTCGGTGGCGTGTCGCAGGCCGATTCGGAGAAGGTGATCTCGTATGAAATCGGCATCAAGGCCGACCTGTTCGATCGCCGCGCGCGCCTGGGCTTCAACATCTTCCGTTACAACGTCGACGGCCAGCAGCTGATCGCGGTGGGCGGCAGCAACAATACCGCCACGCTGCTCAATGCCGACAAGACCATCGGCCAGGGCGCGGAGCTGGACTTCGAGGCCTACCTGACCGACCACGTCCTGCTGACCCTGGGCAGCAGCTACAACGACACCGAGATCAAGGACCGCGACCTGGCGGTGGCGATCTGCGGTGGCGGCTGCACCATCACCGACCCGACCACGGTCATCAACGGCGGCACCTACGCGCTGGTCAACGGCAACCCGCTGCCGCAGGCGCCGAAGTGGATCCACAACCTGACCCTGCGCGCCGGCTTCCCGCTCAACGATGCCAGCGAGCTGTACGTCTACACCGATTGGGCGTATCGCGGCCCGGTCAACTTCTTCCTGTACGAGTCGCCGGAGTTCCGCAGCCGCTCGTCGCTGGAAGGCGGCCTGCGCCTGGGCTACAACTGGGACTACGGCCAGTACGACGTGGCGGTGTTTGGTCGCAACCTGACCAACCAGACCCGCGTGGTCGGCGCGATCGACTTCAACAACCTGACCGGCTTCCTCAACGAGCCGCGTACGGTTGGCGTGGAGTTCACCGCGAAGTTCTGATGTCGCGTGCAATGGGTTGAAACGAAAACGGCGCGGAGACATCCGCGCCGTTTTTTGTGTGTGATGTCATGAACACCGGACGTCCCTGCATCAGAGCGCGCTGGCGGGTCGGGTCTTCAGTACCGTTTCCTCGGCCGCGCAATCGCGGTTGACCGTTGCGCCCGCCTTCCGGGCTGCCGCGATTTCCCTGCGTGCGGCCAGCAGGTCGCGGTTGAACGCCGCATTGTCGTGCAACCGCGCCACCGCCGCCGCGCCCATGAAGCGGCCTTCCAGGATGTCGCTCTGCCAGTGCACGTTGCACACCAGCCGGCTTTCGCCGTAGTTGCGGCCGCGGGCCTGGATGGCATCGGCACGGTCCGGCGCGATCTCCGACAGGATCAGCGCCCATGCCCAGCCGATCGAGGTGTGACCGGACGGATACGAGCCGTTCTTGCGCAGGTCCTCCTCGTCGTCGGGCGTGCAGGTGGGTTCGTCATTGACCATGAACGGCCGCGCGCGCTGGTACTGGTGCTTGGCGCTGCGCGTGGCGGCGCTGGCGTCGATGCGGCTGCGTTCCAGCAGGCGGTACAGCACCGGGGTCTTCTGCGCGTCGACATCCAGCCCGATCGCACAGGAAAACTGCCTGGCGCCTTCCGGGAAGCCCAGCTCCGCATCGCGCTGCGCCTGGGCGAACCGCGGGGTGCCGCGCAGCGCGCGTGCCTCGCGGCTCACCTGCTCGTCCAGCGCGAAACCGGCCGAGCCTGCCGCCGGCGGGGCCGGCACCAGCGCCAGGCTGTCCGGAACGGCGTCTGCCGGCAGGTAGCCCACCGCCTTCGTCACCACCGATGCCTCCACCGGCGTGGCCAGCGGTGCCACTGTCGTACAGCCGGCCAGGGCCGCCACCAGGGCGGCGGTCAGCAGGGGGCGCATCAGGCAGGGGGCGGGGGCATGCATCGGCGGGTCTCGAAAGCGGTAAGCCCTGCATGATCGCAGCTTCGCATGGGCCTGCCAGCCGCCACAGGTCATTCCGCCAGACCCGGCATGACGCACTGCAGCGCGCGACTGGGAGTCCTTTCAAATGACAGGAACCCTCTACTGGTTCACGGAATGCGATGTCCAGCCGGCATAGCTTCTCCTTCGGCGCGATCACTTGTCACACGGATCTGGATAGATGAGGCCCATGGCACGAGGAAGCGCCGGCAATCAGGGGGATCACCGGTAGAGCGGGGCCACGCCCGGCTGACCAAAGGGAGACACAAGGATGCAAAGCAACTTAGTGGGGAGGGGCGCTGCCCTGGCCTTGGGCGTGATGCTGGCCTGTGGCAACGCGCACGCCGCCGATGTGGTGGGGGTGGCGTTCGTACACGGCACCGGCAAGCAGACCGATGCCCGCACCGATTACTGGCAGCCCGCGATCATCGACACGGTGCGCCAGGGGCTGCCCAACAGCGCCAACTACACCGTGATCAATTGCGATTTCGAGCAGTACATGTGGAAGCCCGAGGCGGCCGGTTGCCTGGCCGGGCAGCTCACCACCTTCATCAACAGCAAGGGCATCACCAAGCTGGTGGTCATCACCCATTCCAACGGCGGCAACGTGGTGCGCTGGATTCTGTCCAATCCCACCTACGACAGCCGCTACCCGACGCTGATCCAGACCATCAGCAAGGTCACCGCACTGGCCCCGTCCTCCGCAGGGACGCCGCTCGCCGATGCAGTGCTCAACGGCAATGCGTTCGAGGCGTCGGTGGGTTGGCTGCTGGGTTACCAGAACGATGCGGTGCGCATGCAGCAGGTGGGCTGGATGGCCACCTACAACGCGCAGAACCTGTACGGCACCGCCGGCCGCCCGGCACTTCCGAAGCCGTTCCGCGCGGTGGTGGGCTCGGATGTGGAATCGGCGGTGTGGGACAGCAACAGCTACTGCGGTGGCTATGCGCAGAACGTCGGCCTGGAACTGACCCAGAACTGGTTGAACAGCTGTTCCGATGGTTTTCTGGAATGCAGCAGCCAGAAGGCGGCCGGCAGCGTGCTGTTCACCGACAAGGCGCGCACGAAGGGTGCCGAGCCGCTCAGCCACAACCAGAGCCGCCGCGAATGCTTCGGCCTGGGCGCGATCCTGCGCAATGACCTGACCCTCTGAGGACTCCGCCATGACTTCGAGAATGACGATTGCACTGGCCGTGGCCTCGGCGTTGTTCGCGCTGCCGCTGCAGGCTGCACAACCCTTGTTGGCGGCGAAGAGCACCGACCAGGTGGCCCCCCGCGTGGAACGCGCCCCGATGCCGGATGCGGCGATCGAACGGGCGCCGCTGAGCTTCGCCTGGGCGCTGGAACCGGGCGAGGCGCTGGCCGCGCCGGCGCCGTTCACCGCGTTGAGCCGCAGCTACTGGGACACCGTGGACGCGGCCAGCCTGCAGCGCGGCATCGACCTGCCGCTGACCGCGCCGGACGCGGTGATCCAGGTCAGCCCGGTGCAGGGTGCACGCGTGCTGGACGTGGAACAGCTGCAGGTGCGCGACCCGGCCGGCGTCCTGGCGCTGGACAAGGTGGTCGACGCGCAGCAGCTGCGCGCGGCCGGCATGACCGTGGGCGAGGGCACCGCCATGGCGCGTACCGGGGCCAGCGCGGCGGTGGGTACCTACCGCCTGCAGGCGGCCCAGGCGCAGGGCCGGTATGTGGTGCAGGTGCTCGAGCCCAACAGCCCGATCGCGCTGCAGTTGCAGGCCGATCGCCAGCAGGTACTGGCCGGCGGCAGCGTGCAGCTCAGCGCACGGTTGCAGGACGACGGCGGCCGCGCCGCGGTGGCCGGCGGTCGTTCGGTGGCGCGCACCCTGCCGGCGGGCGGCGAGGCGTTGCTGGTCGCGCCCGACGGACGCAGCTGGCCGGTGCCGCTGGTGGCCGGCAAGGAGGGGCTGCGGGCACGCGTCACCCTGCCCGAGGACATCGGGCAGGCGCAGGGGCTGTGGGAGCTGCAGGCGTTCGTGAGCGCCAATGGTGTGCAGCGCGATGCCAAGGTGGCCTTCGCGGTGGCACGGCCGACCGCCCGTTTCAGCGGGCAGGCGCAGGCCGACGCCGCACAGCGCGAGGTACGCCTGCCGCTGCAGATCGGCGCGCCGGGACGCTATGAGGCGCGCGGCACGCTGTATGCCACCGGCCCGGACGGCCAGCTGCGTCCGGTGGCGCTGGCGCACAGCGCGGCGTGGTTCGGCGCGGCGGGCAGCGGTGAGCTGCTGCTGCCCTTCGACAGCGTGGCGCTGCCGCGTGGCTACGCCGCACCGTTCGAACTGCGCGACCTGCAGCTGCAGGACCAGAGCCGGATGGCACCGATCGAAAGCCGGGCGGTCGCGTTGCGGTTCTGAGCAGGGCCGGGAGCGGGCACCCGCCCGCTCCCGGCGTCATCCCGCGAACGCGCTCAGGCGCCCATCCTGTTCCACCACCTGGATCGGGCCGCCGAACACGTCCGACAACGGGGCATCACGCAGCAGCTCGGCCCGCGTCCCGTCGGCAACGATCCTGCCGCCGCGCAGCAGCACCACGCGCTCGATCTCCGGAATCACTTCCTCGATGTGGTGGGTCACCAGCACCAGGGTGATGCCCTGTGCCGCCAGCGCACGCATGGTCGCGATCAGGTGCTGGCGTGCCACCAGGTCCAGCCCGGTCGAGGGTTCGTCCAGCAGCAGCGCCTGCGGGCGGTTCACCAGCGCCCGGGCGATCAGCACCCGTCGCGTTTCGCCAGCCGACAGCTCGGCGTACCCGCGTTGCAGCAACGGCAATGCGCCGGTCATGGCCAGCGTTTCACGCACCCGCGCGCGCATGTCGTCGGTGACTTCGCGGAACGCCGGCACCACGAAGCTGGCGAAGAAGCCTGACAGCACCGCCTCTTCCACGGTCAGCCCGGGCATGTCCGCCAGGTTGCTGCTCAGGTCACCGGTGACGATGCCCAGCTGCGACCGCAGCCGGTCCACCTGCCAGCGGTTCTGTCCCAGCACACGCACCGCCACGGTGCCGTCGGCATGCGCCAGCGGGTACAGCTCGCGCGTGATGAGTTTGATGAACGAGGACTTGCCGCAGCCGTTGGGGCCCAACAGGGCGGTGTGCTGGCCCTGGGCGATGCGCAGGCTGAGGTCGTGCAGCACCCGCACCTGGCCGCGGACCACGCAGGCACGGTCCAGCTCGATCAAGGGGGCGGGCGGGGAAAGAGACGGGGCGACGGTCATGAATGCGGGGGCAACGCTCACGAAGGGAGAAAAGAACTGAATGACTGCGCAAAAATCGCATCAGACGGATGAAGTTTGCAACGTCTGGCCGCATCATGTCCGAACCTTTATCCCGTTTCCCTGCTGGCCGCCCTGGCCCGGAGTCTCCGCGATGCTCGATACGCTCCTCAACTTCCTGACCGGCGGTGTCGTCGGCCTCGGCTGGTGGGGCATGGGCCTGGTGCTGCTGGTCTTCACCCAGCTGACCATCTTTGCCGTCACCCTGTACCTGCATCGCAGCCAGGCGCACCGCGGCGTCGACTTCCACCCGGTCATCGCACACGTCTTCCGCTTCTGGACCTGGCTCACCACCTCCATGATCACCCGGGAGTGGGTGGCCATCCATCGCAAGCACCACGCCAAGGTGGAAACCGAGGAGGACCCGCACAGCCCGGTCACCAAGGGCATCGGCACCGTGTTCTGGCGCGGCGTGGAGCTGTACCGCGAGGCCCGTGGCATGCGGGCGGACATCGAGCAGTACGGTCGCGGCGCCCCGGAGGACTGGATCGAGCGGCACCTCTACACCCCGCACGCCAACCTGGGTCCGGTCGCGCTGTTCGCCATGAACCTGCTCCTGTTCGGCCTGCCCGGCGTGGCCCTGTGGGCCATCCAGATGGCGTGGATCCCGTTCTGGGCCGCCGGCGTGGTCAACGGCCTGGGCCACTGGTGGGGTTACCGCAACTTCGAGTCGGCCGACACCTCCACCAACCTCACCCCGTGGGCGTTCTGGATCGGCGGTGAAGAACTGCACAACAACCACCATGCCTTCCCGAGCTCGGCCCGCTTCTCCATGCGCCGCTGGGAGTTCGACATCGGCTGGGCCGCCATCCGCGGCCTGCAGGCCGTGGGGCTGGCCAAGGTGCTGCGCGTGGCGCCGAGCATGGACGTGCGTCCCAACATCGCCGTGCCCGATGCCGAAACCCTGAAGGCGCTGCTCTCGCATCGCTTCCAGGCCATGACCGACTACCAGCGCAACGTGTTCGTGCCGGCACTGCGCGAAGAGGCTGCCATGGCCGGTGCCAAGCTGCGCAAGCTGCTGCCGCGCCGCATGCGCCGCGGCCTGGTCAACGACGGCCGCTGGCTCAAGCCCGACTGCCGTGCGGAGCTCAGCACCTGGGTCGAACAGCGTCCGCGCATCCGCGTGCTGGTGGAACACCGCGCCCGTCTGGCCGCCCTGCTCGAGGCCCGTGGCAACGACGCGGCCGAGCGCCTGAAACTGCTCCAGGCCTGGTGCCACGAGGCCGAGGCCAGCGGCATTGCCGCGCTGCAGAACTATGCCGCGCGCCTCAAGGGCTACGCGCTGACGGCGCACTGACCGGTGCGTGACACGCACCGTGCATCTGGAAAGCGCCGCCTCGTGCGGCGTTTTTCCTGCGGGGCTCTGCTGTTGTTTGCCACGGCCGCCCACGCCCAGGTCACCGATACCGGCAGCTACCTGCAGCGCATGGACGCCGACGGCGACGGCAGGGTCAGCGTCGAGGAATACGTGCAGTGGATGCTGTACGCCTTCGATCGCATGGACCGCAACGGAGATGGTGTCCTGAGCCCCGATGAGCTGCCCGGCGGGAAGGGCAAGCCGATCACCCGCGAGCAGCAGCGCCAGACCATCGTCGAGCGGTTCCACAAGCAGGACGCCAACGGCGATGGGTTCCTGAGCGCGAAGGAACTGTCCGCGCCGCCGCGTTGAGCTGACCGCTGCGCCGGGCTCAAGTTTGCCGGCCTGCCGCCGCTATCCCTGTGTGATGCCTTTTCTGGCCCGATGCGGCCGGGGAGGGTTTACATATTCTTAACTTTCGCTACAGTGTGGGCCGTTACCACGGTTCCGACCGCGTTCGGTCGGGAAAGTGGCATCGCACTTGGTTCGTGCGGTGAGGTACACGCCATGGCCAGGAAGGTCGGGATCTGACAGGGACGAGCAGAACGAATGGATTCAGTACTACGTGTGTCCTGGCGCCGGTTGAGCGCCCCATTGATCATGATCGGCGCCTGCCTTGCCGCGCCGGGCACCGCATGGGCCCAACAGGGCCAGCCCACGCTCGCCGACCAGCAGGAACTGCGCGATCGCGCCGAGCGCGAAGCGCGTGAGCGTGCCGAACGGCAGGCCATTCCCGAGGTTGCAGGTCCCGCAGCGCCGGCGGCGGCCGACCATCGTTCGACCGACCTGCCTGACGAATCCCCCTGCTTCCGCATCGACGCCATCGTGCTCGATGGCGCGCACCGCGACAGATTCGATTTTGCCCAGCGCTACCTGGACAGGTACCAGGGACGCTGCATCGGCCAGGAAGGCATCGCGCTCATGGTGCGGCGGACCTCGGACCTGGTCCTGGCCAAGGGCTACGTGACCACCCGCATCGGCCTGCCCGAGCAGAACCTTGGCGCGGGCACCCTGCGGCTGCAGTTGGTGCCGGGCACCATTCGCCAGATCCGATTCGCCGAGGAAGGTCCTTCCGATGCCATGTGGAAGAGCGCGTTCCCGGCGCGTCCCGGTGATGTGCTCAACCTGCGCGCGCTGGAGCAGGGCCTGGAGCAGCTCAAGCGCGTGCCGTCGCAGGACGTGGAGATGGAACTCGTTCCGGGCGCACAGCCCGGCGAATCGGACGTGGTGATCACCCTCAAGGCCGCACGCCGCTGGCGGGGTGCCGTGTCGCTGGACGATGCCGGCAGTGACGGCACCGGCAAGCAGCAGGCCGGGGCCACGGTGTGGGCCGACAATCTGCTGGGCATCAATGACCTGCTCAGCGTCGGCGTCAACAGCGATGGCAGCGCCGAGCGCGGCAAGGGCACGCATGGCTACAACGCATCGTGGACCGCACCCCTGGGCAACTGGCGGTTCTCGACCAGTACCTACGGGTCGCGCTATGCCCAGCTCATCCAGGGCAACAACGAAGACTTCAGCAGCACCGGTCGCTCGCGCAGCGTGGACATGACCGTTGAACGTCTGCTCATGCGCGGCCAGAGCTACCGCACCGCACTGGAAATGCGCCTTGCGCAACGTCACTCACGCAGCTTCGTCGAGGGCGTGGAACTGCGCGGCCAGCGTCGCCGCACCACCTCGGCCGAACTCGCCCTGCTGCACCGCCAGTACCTGGGCAGCCTGCAGGCCGACCTGCGCCTGGCACACCGGCGCGGCCTGCCCTGGCTGGGCGGCGATGACGACGCCCCCGGCCGCGACGACGAAGCACCCACCTTCCGCTACGGCATCACCACGCTGGATATCGGCGTGGGCGCACCTGTGCTCACAGGGCCTCGCCCGATCTACTGGAACAGCGCGCTGCGCTACCAGTGGAGTTCCGATCCGCTGTACGGCTCGGAGTTCATCAGCATCGGCGGGCGCTACACCGTCAACGGCTTCGACGGCGAAGTGATGATGGGCGGCGCGACCGGTGGCTACTGGCGCAACAGCCTGAACTTCAGCCTGCATCGGCGCTTCTCGCCTTACGTCGGCATCGACGTCGGCCATATCGCCAGCAACGCCGTGCAGGGGATTGCCGGTGGCGACATGGTCGGCGCCCATGTGGGCGCGCGGGGGCAGGCGCTCAGTCTGGATTGGGACGCCTTTGTCGGCGTCCCGCTGGAAGCCCCGCGCGCGATCCGCGCACAGAGCGACGCGCGCGTGGTCGGGTTCCGGCTCGCCACGCAGTTCTGATCGGCTGTACCGCAGTACGACATCGGGCGCCATCGACGCCCGCTGAAAAACGACGTACCACGCCTCACACATGGATGACCTGTCATGAAGACCCGCCTCGTTGACGTCCGTCGCACTGTTGCCCGTCCCATCTCCAGCTCGCGCTGGCGGATCGGCCTGCTGGCCGCCGTAGTGACCGCTGTTTTCGGCGGGCCCTTCAGCTCGTTCGCACAGGTGCAGCCGCAGGCGGGCGGCCAGACCCGGACCGAAGCATCGGGCAACGGCGTGCCGGTGGTCCAGATTGCCGCGCCCAACCCGGGCGGCGTATCGCACAACCGGTTCGACAACTACAACGTCGGACGGGAAGGCCAGGTACTCAACAACAGTTCGACCACCACCCAGACCCAGCTGGCCGGCTACATCCAGGGCAACAGCAACCTGCAGCCGGGGCAATCGGCGCGCCTGATCCTCAACGAAGTCACCTCCAGCAACCGCTCCCTGCTGCAGGGCCATGTGGAAGTGGCCGGTGCGGCGGCGCAGGTGATCATCGCCAACCCGAACGGCATCACCTGCGATGGCTGCGGCTTCATCAACACCACCCGTGGCGTACTGACCACCGGCACCCCGCTGTTTGGCGGCGACGGCAGCCTGTCGGCGTTCCAGGTCGGCCGCGGCAGCATCCGCATCGAAGGCGCGGGCCTGGATGCGGACAACCTGCAGCGTATCGACCTGCTCGCGCGCGCGGTCGAAATCAATGCGGGGCTGTGGGCCAAGGAAGCCAACGTGGTGGTGGGTGCCAACCACATCGACTACGACAGCCTTGCCGCGCGAGCGATCCAGGGGGAGGGGGCTGCCCAGGGGTACGGCCTGGACGTTGCCGCCCTCGGCGGCATGTATGCCGGCAAGATCCGCCTGGTCGGTACCGAGGCCGGTGTGGGCGTCCGCAGTGCGGGCGCGCTGGTCGCCACTGGTGGCGACTTCGTGCTCACCAGTGCCGGTGACGTGCAGCTGACCGGTCGCACGGCGGCGGCAGGCAACATCGTCGTCGACAGCGCCGGCACCCTCGCCGCTACGGGCGCGACGCAGGCCGGCGCGGACCTGCGCCTGAGTGGTCGCGACGTGCAACTTGCGGGGACCGCATACGCGGCAGGCGTGCTTGATGCCCGCGCGTCGCAGACGCTGGACGCCTCGGGCAACCTGCTTGCGGGGCGCCTGCAACTGGCTGCCGATGGCAACCTGCGTCTGGCCGGGCAGGCCGAAAGCCGCGCCGACATCGACCTGCGTGCGGGTCAGCAGCTGGAAAACACCGGGCAGGTGATTGCCGCGAACCAGTTGCAGGCGCGTGCCGGCAGCATCGTGCAGCAGCAGGGCGCGCGACTGGCGGCGCAGGGCGCGCTGCAACTGCAGGCGAACGGCCACATCGACAACGCCGGCGTGGTGATCGGCAGCACCGGCACCCGCGTCGAGGCCGGCAGCCTGGCCAACCGTGGCCAGCTCTACGGCCAACGCGACACCGTGCTGGCGGTCAGTGGTCGGATCGACAACAGCGGGCTGATCGGCGCCGCGCAGACCCTGGCCGTCACTGCCGGTGAGCTGCAGCAGACCGCATCGGCCGAACTTTCCGCCGGCACCGACGTTACCCTGGATGTCACCGGCGAGCTGGCCAACGCCGGCCAGCTCATCGCGGAGCACACGTTGACCGCGCGGGCAGACCGCCTGACCAACACCGGCACCACGGCCGCCAGCGACACCCGCCTCACCGTGGGCGCACTCGACAACCGTGGCCTCGTGCTGGCCTCCGGCACGCTGGACATCGACGCCTCGCGCCGCATCGACAACGCCGCCGCCGCGCGCCTGCGTGCCGGCCAGACGATCAACCTGCATGTCGCGCAGCTCGACAACGCTGGCGAGATCATCAGCGACGGCGACCTGCGCATCCACGCCGACAGCATCGCCAACCGGCAGCGGCTGGAAGCAGCGCAGCAGCTCCAGCTCGATGCGCGCACCTTCACCCAGACCCGGGAGGGCCTGGCGCTCGGCCGCCAGCTGACGGCCACCACCACCGGCCAACTCGACAACGCCGGGCGCCTGCACGCCACCGAGCGCATGACGCTCAGCGCGGGCACCCTGGACAACACCGGCACCGTCTACAGCACCCGTGACCTGCGCCTGGACAGCAGCGGCACCCTGCGCAACGCGGGCATCATCGCCAGCGATGCGGCGGTCACGCTGCGCGCGCAGGCGCTGGAGAATCTTGCCAACGGCGACATCTCCAGTGCGGACCTGCTCGACATCGAGGTACTGCAGGCGGCCAGCAACGCCGGCAACCTGTTCGCACGGCGCGCGCTGGAACTGCGTGCCGCGCGCATCAGCAACAGCGGCGCCGCGTACAGCGCGGGCAATGCCCGCCTGGAGGCCAGCGACGTGCTGAGCAACCAGGGCAGCCTGGTGTCCGTGCACGCGCTGGACGTGCAGGCCGCCTCGCTGGACAGCAGCGGCGACCTCGGCAGCGAGCAGTCCGACGTGCGCCTGACCACCACCGGTGACCTGGTCCTGACCGGCAAGACCATTGCCGCCGGGCAGCTTGACGCCGAGGCGGGCGGTACGTTGCGCCAGAGTGGCAAGGCTTACGCTGCCACCGGCGTGACCCTACGCGCCCAGCGTGACCTGCAGTTGGCGGGCAACCTGGACAGCAACGCGGACATCACCCTGCATGCCGGCCAGGCGCTGACCAGCGACGGCGACGTATACGCCAGCGGTGGGATCACCGCAGATGCAGGCGCCGTGCTGCGCAACACCGGCAGCATGCAGGCCGCCGCAGTCACCCTGCAGTCCGCGGCGGTTGAGAACCGTGGGCGCCTGCTCGCCAGCGGCAACGTCACCGTCAGCGGCGACACCGTCGACAACAGCGGCCAGATCGTGGGCGGCCTGGCGGCCAACGGCGCCTTGGGCAGCACCGGCCAGGTCACCCTGACCGCGAACACCCTGCTGCTGCAATCGGGCAAGGTGCACGCCGGCCAGCGCGTGGCGCTGCAAGGCGGTGGGTTGGACCTGCGCAACGGCCTGGTGTGGTCGGGCGGCGAGCTGGTGGCACGCGCCACCGGCGGCGCGCTGGACAACAGCAACGGCACGTTGGTCGCTACCGGCACGCTGCAGCTGGACACCACTGGCGAACTGATCAACCAGGGCGGCTCGCTGCAGGCGGCGCGCCTTGGCATCCTGGCCGCAGCGCTGGACAACCGCGCCGGCGAGCTGATCCAGACCGGCAACGATGCGTTGGCGCTCAGCTTCAGCGGTGCGCTGCGCAACGACGGCGGCCGCATTGCCGCCAACGCCACCGACCTCACCGTGGACGTGGCGACGCTCCTCAACAACGGCGGGCGCATCGAGCACGCCGGTACCGGCACCGCCACCGTACGCACGGGCAAGCTCGACAACACCAGCGCCGGCCTGATCGTCGGCAACGGCGCGCTCGTGGTCGACGTCACCGACCGCCTCTCCAACACCACCGGCAGCCAGATCAGTGCCGGCCGCGGCGCCGACATCCGCGCGCGCCAGATTGACAACAGCGGCGGCCGCATCGATGCCGTCGGCACCCTGCAGGTGCGCGCCACCGAAGCGCTTCAGAACGTGGCCGGCACGCTGGCCCAGCGCCAGGCAGGCACCCTGCAGATCCAGGCGGCCAGCGTGGACAACCGCACCGGCCTGATCGGTGCCGAGGGCAATGCGAGCATCATCACGGCCAGCCTGGGCAACCAGGGCGGCAACCTGTACGCCAAGCAGAACCTGACCCTCGACATCAACGGCGACCTGCGCAATGGCGGCGGCCTGCTGTATGCCGGCGGCCAGTTGCAGCTGGACGCCGAGGGCGTGCTCGACAACCAGAGCGGCAGCATCGAAGCCTACGCCGCGGCCGGCATCACGGCGGGTGCGGTGGACAACCGCAGCGGTCGCCTGGTGGTGGATGGCAGCAACACGCTGACCGTCACCACCGGCGGTGCGCTCGACAACAGCGATGGCGTGCTCGGCAGCACCCAGGGCAACATCGCGCTCAGCGCCGCCACCGTCAACAACCAGCGCGGCAAGCTGGTCGCGGGCCAGAGCGCCACCCTGCAGACCACCCAGCTGGACAACCGCAGCGGCCGCGTCTACGCCGGCACCAACCTGACGCTGGACAACGCATCGGCCACCGTCCTCAACGGCGCGGGCGAACTCTCCGCAGGCAATCTGTTCACCCTGCGCGCCGCCAGCCTGGACAACACCGGGGGCCGGCTGATTACCCGCAGCAGTACCCTGTACCTTGGGGCACTGAACAACGGCAATGGCGAAATCAGTGCCTACCAGCAGCTGTGGGCGCAGCTGCAGACCTTCCAGGGCAGCAATGGCCGCCTGTTCGGCGGCGCCGACCTGGAACTGCACCTGGCCGGGGACTACCTGCACCAGAACGCACAGCAGCTGCAGAGCAACGGGCGCCTGGCGCTGAACGTTGCGGGCACGCTGACCAACCAGGGCCGTATCGAGACCAGCGGCACCCTGGAGCTCAATGCCGCGCAGATCGACAACACCGCGACGGGCACCATCAGCGCCGGCAACGGTGCCGGTACCGCAAGCGCGTCGCTCACCGCCAGCCAGGGCATCAACAATGCCGGCCGCATCGACGGCGACGGTGTGCAGACCAGCAGCAGCTGGTTCACCAACACCGGCACGGTGATGGGCGACCAGGTCACGCTGAGCGCCGGCACCGTCACCAACGGGCGCGAACTGGGCACTGCCGTGCCCGTGCGCGACTACAACGAAGGCCTGCTGGCCACCACCGGTACGCTGGCCATCAACGCCGACGTCTTCAACAACCTCGACGGCGAGCTGTACAGCATCGGTGACATCCGCATCGGCGGCCGCTGGGGCGGCAACGCGCAGCAGATCGTGAACCGCTCGGGCCGTATCCAGGCCGAGAACAATCTGGTGCTGCTCGCACTGGGTGTGCGCAATGAACGGCGTGTGCTGCAGTACGAGCAGAAGACGTACACCGCCGAGGATCAGGCGGGGGATCCGGACGCTGGTGTGTTCTGGGAGGACGGCGTTCCCAGCGAGCTCCGGGACAGATACTGCGTGATCTCCGGGTCGCGCTGCTACATCTGGCGCCAGCACGGCACCACCCATACCGACACCGTGCTGGAAGGCACGCGCGTTACCGCCTTTACCGCGGCCAGCCAGCTGCTGTCGGGCCGCGAGATGCTGATCAGCGGCGGCAGCGTCGACAACATCTATTCCGCCATTGCGGCGGGCACCAACCTGACCATCAACGGCCGAGGTTCGAACAACAGCGACAACCCGGCCGATTGGGCCGGCGTGGTGAACAACGTTGGCCTGACCGCGACGAAGACCATCCGGCGCGTGTCCACCGCCGAAATCGAATACCAGACCTGTCCGGACCGTGTGGGTATGGAATGTCAGGAAGAGCCAACCTGGGCGGTAGTGCAGATCGGCACCAGTACCGTCACCAAGGAAGTCGCGGTGCCGGGCGGCAATGCCAGCATCACCGCCGGCCGCAACGTCACCATCGACGCGCGCGACGTCAACAACACCGTGGTCAACGCCGGTAACGGCGGCGCACCGACCGACATTGGCGGCTGGAATGGCGTGGGCGCCTATGTGCCCACCCTCGGCAACGGCAGCCAGGCCGGCGCGGCCACCGGAAACACCGGCGCGCCGGACCCGGTGACCGGCATTGCCAATGGCCCTGCCACCGGCACCGTCGGCGGCAACGGCCAGGGCCCGAATGTCGGCGTCCCCGCACCGGGGACCAGCGGCGTGGTCAAGCCGCCGCAGGTGGTGGGCACCGCGCAGAATCCGCTGCCGGGCCTGCTGGCGCCGGACAGCGGCCTGTACACCGTGAACCCGGGCAACCAGCGCTGGCTGGTGGAAACCGATCCGCGCTTCGCCAATTACGGCCAGTGGTTGGGCTCGGACTACATGTTCGACAAGCTCAACCTCAACCCCGACCAGCGCCTGAAGCGCCTGGGCGATGACTTCTACGAACAGCGCCTGGTGCTGGAGCAGATCACCGGCCTGACCGGCCGCAAGTACCTCGATGCCGACCTCGACAACGGCATGGACCAGTACCGCGCCATGATGGACGGCGGCGTGTCCGAAGCCGGCCGCCTGCAGCTCACCGTGGGCATCGCGCTGTCGGCCGAGCAGATGGCCGCGCTGGACGAAGACATCGTCTGGATGGTGGCGCAGAACGTCGGCGGCCAGCAGGTGCTGGTGCCCGTGGTGTACCTGAGCCAGGCCACCGCCGACCGCCTGCAGCTGGGCGGCGCGGCGATCGCCGGCGAGAGCGTGGATATCCGCGCGAACAACGTGAACAACCAGGGCATGATCGCGGCCGACAGCCGCCTGTCGATCGATGCCGGCAGCCTGCTCAACGATCGCGGTGCGGTCACGTCCGGCGGCAGCCTGCGGGTGTCTGCGGTGGAAGACATCATCAACAAGGACGGCCTGATCCAGGGCGGCAGCATCAGCCTGGTCGCCGGCCGCGACCTGCAGAGCGTGGCCAGCCTGGGCGTGGCGCGAATTGAATCGACGGGGGACATGGCCATGGTCGCCGGCCGCGACCTGTCGCTGGTCGGTGCGCAGACCAGCGCCAAGGGCAACGCTGCGCTGGTTGCCGGGCGTGACCTCAACCTGACGACCCAGCAGAGCGGAGCCTCCGGAGAGACCTTCAACCGGACCACGCTGGACGTGGGCGGCAGTCTGGGCCTGCAGGCCGGCAACGACCTCACCCTGACCGCCGTGCAGGTCAAGGCGGGCAACAACCTGAGCGTCGTGGCTGGCAACGACATCAACCTCAATGCGCTGACCACCACGCAGACCACCGCCACGCGCAACGGCTCGTCGACCCGCCAGACGCTGGAAACCAGCGGGCTGGATGCTGGCGGCAACCTGGCATTGCAGGCGGGTCAGGACATCAATCTGCAGGCGGCGGATCTCCAGGCCGGCAAGAGCATTGCCGCCATCGCCGGGCGCGATATCAACCTGGACCAGATCAGCACCACCGACAGCAGTGAAGAAGACATCCGCCGCAAGCGCTATTCAATGCAGAGCGAAGCGCACAGCGACACCTCGCACGGCACCGTGCTGCAGGCTGGCGAGGGCGTCGCGCTGATTGCCGGTCGTGACGCAACGCTGACGGCGGCGACGGTGTACGCCGAAACGGGTGGCATTAGCATTTCTGCCGGTCGTGACGTCACCTTGACCACGGCCGAGGAAACCAGCGCCTACGAGAAGGACGAGTGGAGCAAGAAGAAGGGAACCTTCTCCAGCAAGACCACCACCAGCCATGACGAGGCCAGCAGCACCCGCAGCGTCGGCACGGTCCTGAGCGGCGAATCGGTCAACATCGTGGCCGGCAACAACGTCGGCATCGTCGGCTCGGCGGTGGTCGCCGACAACGACATCCGTATCGGGGCCGGCAACAACGTCACCATTGAATCGGCGCAGGACACCTTCAGTGAAGACCACAGCTTCAGCCAGAAGAAGTCCGGCTTCTCTGCCGGCTTCTCCGGTGGCGTGGCCAGCGTGGGCTACAACAAGTCGCGCAACAGCAGCCAGAGTTCGACCGACACCACCACCCAAGTGGGGTCGGCCATCGGGTCCATCGACGGCAATGTGGCGATCAGTGCCGGCAACCAGCTGACCATCGCTGCGTCCGACGTCGCGGCAGGCAAGGACATGGCACTGGCCGCCAAGGACATCCAGCTTCTGGCGCGACAGGACACGGTGGATTCGCAGTCGAGCCAATCCAGCAAATCCAGCGGATTCTCCGTGGGCATCACGCTGGATCCCGGTGCCGCCTACCGCGCCGGCCGCGATGCTGAAACGGCCAACCGCGAGGACAGCGGGTCGTTCATCGGTGAAACCACCCGCACTGCGGACGGCATGATCGCCGGTTACCGCGCAGCCACAACCGCCGTGGTGGTACAGGCGGGCAGCCACCGCTCCAACAGCGCCGAGAACGGAAGCACCAGCGACGCGCGCGTCAGCCAGCTGACCGCCGGTGGCAACCTCACCCTGATCGCCACCGACGGCTCCATCACCAGCCAAGGCGCGCAGATGTCGGCCGAGGGCAACGCGGTGCTGGCTGCAAGCAAGGACATCGTCTTCGACGTGGCCCACAACACCGCCGCCAGTGGCAACAACAGCGACGGCAAGGGCTGGGGCATTGCCAACAACACCGCCCACCTTCCGGTCGGCATGCACAACAACAAGGGCAATGGTGCCGGCGTCAGTGACACCATCACCGGCACCCAGCTGTCGGTGGGCGGCAACGCGACCCTCACCACGGCGCAGGGCGACATCAGCCTCACCGGCAGCAACATTGCCGCTGACGGTGACGTCAACGTCCATGCTGCCGGCGACCTGACCATCCGCAGTGGCCAGGACACGCGCAGCAACGCCAACCAGTCCGACAACAAGGCCATCGGAACCGTAGTGGTGTCCGATACCGAGCGCTTCTCGGGATACCACACCGAGCGGCACCGTGATGCCAACGACCAGGTTACCCAGGTGGCAAGCAACGTGGCCAGCCTGGGCGGCAATGTGTCGTTGTCGGCTGGAGGCACCTACACGCAGCAGGCCTCCAACGTACTGGCGGCCAACAACGTGGACGTCACCGCGCGTGACATCCAGCTCCTGACGGCCGAGAACAGCGGCAGCCAGATGAGCCGCGACGACAGCCTGAAGGTGGGCGTCTTTGCCCGCGTCAGCTCGCCACTCATTGATCTGGTGAACAACGTGGACGCCGCACGCCAGGCCGATGGACGCCTGCAGAACATGCAGGCACTCGCCGCTGTCGCCACGGGGTGGAATACCTACAAGGCCGTCACCGGCGGGACCCTGGCCAGTGCCGAGGCCGGGGTTGGCTTTGCCACCAGCAACAGCCAGTACGACGCCAACTACCAGACCTCGCAGGGCTCGACCATCAGCGGCGGCGGCAATGTCAGCATGACCAGCACCGCGGGAGACATCCACGTGGTGCAGGGCAATCTGAAGGCAGGCAACACGCTGAGCCTGGATTCGGCCAACGACATCCTGCTGGAAGCGGCGCGCAATGAAGCGGCCGAGAAGGCGCGCAGCAGCTATTCCGGCGCCGAAGTAGGGGTGGGCGCATCGGTCGGCGCACAGACCGGCGTGTACGTCTATGCACAGGCCAGCGTGGGCAGCAGCCGCAGCGACGGACAGTCTTCCACCTACCAGAACACCCAGCTGACCGCCGACAATCTTCAGCTGACCTCGCGGGGCGACACCACGCTGCGCGGTGCTTCCGCGCAGGCCAACACGATCTCGGCCGACATCGGCGGCGATCTCAACATCGAGTCGCTGCAGGATCGTATTACCCAGGACTCCAAGAGCAGTGAGGTGGGCGGTCGTGTGCAGATCTCCTTCGGCACCGCCTGGAGCGCGGGTGGCAGCGCGAGCTCGTCCAAGGCCAGCAGCGATTACACCGGGGTCAACGGTCAGTCCGGCCTGTTCGCAGGTAATGGTGGTTTCGACATCCGCGTCGGTGGCAACACCGACCTGAAGGGCGCCGTGATTGCCAGCACCGCCGACCCGAGCAGGAATTCCCTGTCCACCGGGAGCCTCACCGCGTCGGACCTGGCCAACGAAGCCAGCGGCAAAGCCAGCAGCGCCAGCTATTCGGTCAGCAACGACATGCTCAGCGGCAGCAAGTACGGCGCTGCCATGGGCATCATCAAAAACGCGATGGGCGAGGGTAGCGACAGCGAGGGCCGTTCAAGCACCACGCGCAGCGATATCGCTGCCGGTACCGTGGTCATCGGCAACGGGAACACCACGGCGCTGGACGGCATGGATCGCACGGCAACCACGCCGGCCGAAGCGCTGCAGCAGATCGATCTGCAGAAGCTGCAGAACAATGCAGCAGCCGAGCAGATCGGCAAGGCGCTGGTGTATGAGCAGGCGCAGAAGCTCACCGATGAAGCCTATCGGACGATGTTCCTCGAGGAAGCCAAGGTGTACGTGGTGGATCGAGACGAGAACGATCTGGTGAAGCGGGATGCCGAGGGAAATGCCGTGTTCCGTGAGTTGACGCTGGAGGAGAAGAAGAATCTCAAGCCTGGCAAAGACGGCGTGATCCACATCACTGATAATGGCATCAACAACGACCGTGCGGGCGCGGAGAAGTACGCCGAGCAGCACTCCACGGCCGATGGTCCGCAGTATTTCATTCATTTCCCGAAGGCAAAGAATGCCGTTTCGGAATTGCTGATCGCCGGGTATCAAAAGTACATGGAGGGTGACCTTCTTGGGTTGGCCAATGCCACCGAGCTGACCAAGCAATACATGCTGGAGTACGGGCAGAGTGGCCTCCACCTTGACGGACACAGCCGTGGGTCGATGACCATCGGAAATGCGATGGAGTCTTTGTTGAACATGGACCATGCTGCAGGAAAGCTCAGTGGCACCACCATCAGCTTCCTGGGGCCGGCATACAACGCAGCTGCAGCCGACCAGATTCTGAGCTATCTGCAGGACCGCGACTCGTGGGCGATCCCGCAGGACGGCGTGATCACTTTACAGAATCATGCCAGCGACACGGTGGGCAGGCTCATCGGCAAAAACCCGGTCACAGGAGGTACGACGCCGGAAGGATCGTTCGGGTTGTGGCAGGGCATTCGCGTACTGTTGGGCGTGCCCAATACGCCCCACAACTGTTATGCACTTGCTCCGTCCGGATGCGGGGACCTTTGGGCGGATTCTCCTGGCAAGCGTTCGTGGCCAGTGCCGATCAATCAGATCGACCGATCCACTCCCGAGAAGGTGATAGATTGGGTCGAAACGTTGCGCGGATCCATTCTCCACCCAACGCCCTGATTCGGCCCTTGGCATCAATTGCCCGGCACGGTTGTGCCGGGCGAAGCCCCCGGATGCGCACGCAACACAACGTGCATCTGAACCTCATGCCCAAGGTGGTCTCAATACGCATCCAGGAAATTTGCTGTGAAGTGGAAGCTTGTTCTCATTGGGGCAACCGTGTTCTTCTGCGTCGGCTGCCTGCCGAAGAATGCCTTCGCTCCTCCACCAGATGACTGGGAGATATGGAGAAAAGCAGACACCGATCAAGCCACCCTCTGGAAGGATATGTTGGAGTGCGGCTATGCAACGCCGTACACGACGAGGAAGATTGGACGGGAAGGCTTCACCATCGAAAAGCACGTCGCTACGCTTAGATGCATGGAGTCGCTTGGTTATGACTACACGCACGACTGGCGCGTGGTACCGGTCTGCATGTCGGCTGGATATCGAACCAATTCGTCCTGCCTGCCTGGAGCCGATGTTCCCACGCCGAGCGCACGTCTCCGCCTGGAGGGGCGGTTCTGCGCCACGTTCCCCACTTCCATTGCGTGTACTCCCTGACTTCAATCGCAGGCGTCGTAGAGCGGGGCTCTGCCCAGCTGCACGTGCGCCCTGCAGCGGGGCAGAGCTCCGCTCTACAGCGGTTCATGGGGGGACCCCTTAGAATCCCCCCCATGCCCGAGCTCCCCGAAGTAGAAACCACCCGCCGCGGCCTTTCCCCGCACCTGGAAGGCCGCAGCATCCACGGCGTGATCCTGCGCAGGCCCGACCTGCGCTGGCCGATTCCGCCGGAGATCAGCACGCTGCTCCCCGGCCAGGCCATCCAGGGCGTGCGCCGCCGCGCCAAGTACCTGCTGCTCGATACCGCCATCGGCAGCGCGCTGCTGCACCTGGGCATGTCCGGCAGCCTGCGTGTACTGCCGGGCGACACCCCCGTGCGGGCGCACGACCACGTGGACATCAGCCTGGACAACGGCCGCCTGCTGCGCTTCAACGACCCGCGCCGCTTCGGCAGCCTGCTCTGGCAGCCCGCCGGTGAAACCCACGACCTGCTGGCCGCGCTCGGCCCGGAGCCGCTGGATGACGACTTCGACGGCGACTACCTGTTCCGTCGCAGCCGCGGCCGCAGTGCCTCGGTGAAGACCTTCCTGATGGACCAGGGCATCGTGGTGGGCGTGGGCAACATCTACGCCGCCGAAAGCCTGTTCATGGCCGGGATCAACCCGCTGCGCGAGGCCGGCAAGATCTCCCGCGAACGCTACCAGCGGCTGGCCACCGCCGTGAAGCAGATCCTCGGCCACGCCATCACCCGCGGCGGCACCACCCTGCGCGACTTCATCAACCCGGACGGCGCGCCGGGCTATTTCGAGCAGGAACTGCTGGTCTACGGGCGTGAAGGCGAGCCCTGCCGCCAGTGTGGGCGACTGCTGCGCCACGCCACCATCGGCCAGCGCGCGAGCGTCTGGTGCGGGTACTGCCAGCGCTGACCGTCACGCAGGGGCCCGGGCGGGCGCTATAGTCGGCCCAACGTCACCGGCGGGGGTGGGTGTGCGATGGACGAAAGCCCGGATATCACCGTATGGCTGGATTCGGCCCGTGCGGGCGACCGCGCGGCGCTGGACCGGGTGCTGACCCTGCTTTACCAGGAGCTGCACAGCATGGCCCGGCGCCAGCTGGCCGGCCAGCAGGGGCGCACCCTGGATGCCACCTCGCTGGTCCATGAGTCCTACCTCAAGCTGCTGGGTGCCCGCGGCGGGGCCCGCTTCGAAGACCGCGCGCACTTCTTCGCCTATGCCGCCTCGGCCATGCGCAGCGTGGTGGTGGATTACGCGCGCAACCGGCTGGCACGCAAGCGCGGCGGCGATCTGAAGCGGGTGGCCGAGATTCCGGAAAACAGCAGCAGCGGCGTGCGGCTGGACGAAGACCTGCTGGCGCTGGACGTAGCCCTGGCGCGGCTGCAGGCGGTGGATGGCCACCTGGCGAAGGTGGTGGAACTGCGCTACTTCGCGGGGCTGTCCGAACAGGAAATCGGCGACCTGTGCCAGCGCTCGGAGCGCAGCATCCGGCGCGACTGGCAGAAGGCGCGCATGTTCCTGCTGGCGTCGGTGCGCGAGGACTGACGGCCACGCGCAGCGGTCCTGCGCGGCTGCGCAGGTGGCAGGCACAACCATTGGGGCGGGGATCGGGAGCGGCGGATGGACGCAGTACGCTGGCGGCAGCTGTCGTCGCTGCTGGATCAGTTGCTGGAAATGCGTCCCGACCAGCGCGCCGCGCGGCTGGCGCATCTGCGCGCGTCCGATCCGGAGGTGGCCGACGACCTGGAGCGCCTGCTCGAACACGAACAGGAAAGCCACGAGTTCATGGCCCAGCCGCTGTGGACGGCCCCGCCGGAAGACAGCCGCGCCGGTACCCACATTGGTCCGTACCGGCTGCTGCGCCAGCTCGGTGAAGGCGGCATGGGCGAGGTCTGGCTGGCCGAACGCGCCGATGGCCTGTACCAGCGCCAGGTCGCGCTGAAACTGCTGCGCAGCGGCTATGCCGACCCGGGGCTGCGGCAACGCTTCAGCCGCGAACGCGAGATTCTGGCGCGCCTGCAGCACCCGCACCTGGCGCAGCTGTTCGACGCCGGCGTGGACCTGCAGGGCCAGCCCTACCTGGCGCTGGCCTACGTGGAAGGCGAACCGATCACCGATTACTGCCAGCGCCTGCAGCTGCCGCTGGAGCGGCGCCTGCAGCTGATGCTGCAGGTATGCGCGGTAGTGAGCCACGCACACGCCAACCTGGTCGTGCACCGCGACCTCAAGCCGTCCAACATCCTGGTCACCGCCGATGGCGAAGTGAAGCTGCTGGATTTCGGCATCGCCAAACTGCTCGACGACGACGAGGCGCGCGCCAACGCGGCGCATCCGCCGACCGAGGCGCGCGCCTTCACCCTGCACTACGCGGCGCCGGAACAGGTGCGCGGCGAGGCGGTGACCACGCTGACCGACGTGTATTCGCTGGGCGTGGTGCTGTTCGAGGTGATCACCGGGCGCAAGCCCTACCGCCTGCGCCGGAACAGCGACGCCGAATGGGAACGCTCGATCCTGGAGGTCAACGCCCCGCGCGCCTCCAGCGTGGTGCTGCGCGGCGAGACCGCCGATGCGCCGCCGACAACGGCCGCGCGCCGCCTGTCCCGCCGTCTGCGCGGCGACCTGGACACCCTGCTGCTCAAGGCACTGCAGAAGGAACCTGCGCAGCGCTACGCCTCGGTGGAGGCGCTGGCGCAGGACCTGCAGCGGTACCTGGAGGGGCGCCCGATCCATGCGCGGCCGCAGCGCACGCTGTACCGCCTGCGCAAGTATCTGGGCCGTCATCGCTGGGGCGTGGCGCTGGGCGCGCTGTGCGTGCTGGCCCTGGCCGCGCTGGCGGTGCTGGCGCTGTGGCAGATGCAGCAGGCGCGGCGCGAGATCGCCCGCGCGCAGGCCATGCAGGATTTCACCATCGGCCTGTTCGACCGTGCCGCCAGCGTGCGCCACGGCAGTTTCGACGTGCGCCAGCTGCTGGCGACCGGCCAGCAGCGCGGCGAAGCCGAGCTGGCCGACCAGCCCCTGCCGCTGGCCGACCTGGAGGGCGTGATCGGGCGCCTGCGCATCGGCATGGGCGACTACCAGCTGGCGCTGCAGACCCTGGACCGCCAGCGTGCGCTGCTCGAGCAGGTGGAGGAGGTTCCGCCCGTGCTGCAGCTGGAAGCGGTGACCCAGCGCGGCCGCGCGCTGCGCATGCTCGGTCGGTCGCGTGAGTGCGTGGCGCACATGACCCCGATGCGGGTCCTGGCGGTGGAACAGCGACAGCTGCTGCCCTCGCAGGTAGCCGAATACCACGCGCAGTTGGGCCGCTGCCAGCAGCTGCTTGGCTACCGCGACGAGGCGCGCGATGCCTTCGGGCTGGCCCTGTCGCTGCGCCGTAGCGTGCTCCACGACGCCACCGGAACCGCGGAGAGCCTGGCCGACCTGGCCGCGCTGGATAACGACGAAGGGCATGCGCAGGCGGCGCTGTCCGGGTATCGCCAGGCATTGGCGCTGCTGCAGGCGCGCACCAGCGAACGCCACCCGCAGCGGGTCACGCTGCGCCGCCACCTGGGTGAGACGCTGGCGGCGCAGGGCGACCTGGAGGCCGCCGAACAGACCCTGCACATCGCCTGGTCCGACGCGGTCAGCCTGTATGGCGCCGACCACCCGGAGACGTTGAGCATCCGCCGCCTGCGCGCCAGCCTGGCCCTGCAGCGCGGCGACCTGGCGCAGGCCGAAGCCACGCTGCAGCAGGTGCACCGGTTGACCCTGCGCGCGCTGGGCGACCAGCACCGGGACACCGGCCAGACCTGGCATGCCCTGGGGCGTTCGGCGGTGGAGCGTGGCGACGCCGAGGCGGCGGTGGCCGACTTCGGGCGTGCGGTGGCGATCTGGCGGCAACCGGATTGCGTGGGGCTGCTGCCGCAGGGCCTGTACGACTACGGCAGCGCGCTGGCCGAGGTGGGCCGCTGGCAGGACGCGCTGGCGGCGCTGCGCGAGGGCCGCCAGTGGCAGGCGGCGCAGCGGGGCGACGACGATCCGGAGGTGCAGCGTGCGGACCGCAGGATGGCCGAGATCATTGGCGAGCATGTGGACCCGTGGCAGGCCGGCGACCGCCTGGCTGCCCTGATGCGGCATTCCGCGCGCGGTGGACCGGACGCGGCGTGGCAGCGCAGGACCGTGCAGCTGGCATGGGGCCGCAACCTGGTCCGCATGGGCCAACCGGTGGAGGCGCGGCGTGCGCTGCAGCCGCTCACCCAAGGCGACGCCCAGGACCCGCGCAGCACCCAGCTGCGCTGGCTGGCCCGCGCTGCATTGGGTGAGCTCGCCTGCGCCGACACCCCTGCGCGGGGCCGCGAGACGCTGCTGCGCCTGCAGGCCGAAGTGAAGCAGCAGCGCCCGCAGGGCGGCCGGGTGGCGCGGCAGATCGAGCGCGCGCTGCAGGCGTGCCCGGCCGGGGGAGCGCTGGCCCGGGCGGGCCAGCCTGAACGCCGCGCCGCCGCCACAGCGGCGAATTAACGCAAGCGTGCCTATGATGGCCGGCCCTTTCCTGCCATCGCTGCCTGCATGCAACGACGCGACTTCATCCGCAACGCCTCCCTGGCCCTGGCCGCCATCGGTTTCCCCGCGCTGCCGGCCTGTGCCGCGCAAGGCAGCCAGGTGGGCCTGCGCCGGCTCGGCCAGCCGCAGCCATTCGACTTCGCCACGCTCAAGGGGCAGGCGCGCGCGCTGTCCGAGGCGGCCTACAAGAGCCACCGGCGTACCTTGCCGGGGCCGCTGGAGGCACTGGACTGGGACCAGTACCAGTCGATCAGCTACCGCCAGGACCACGCCCTGTGGGCGGACCAGCCCGGTCGCTTCCAGGCCAAGTTCTTCCATCTGGGCCTGTACTTCCATTCGCCGGTGCGCATGTTCGACATCGTCGACGGCAAGGCGCAGGAACTGGCGTACGACCCGGCCGCGTTCGATTACGGCAAGAGCGGCCTGAAAGGCAGCCACCTGCCGGCGGACCTGGGCTTCGCCGGCTTCCGCCTCAACACCCGCCAGGACACCGACCGCGATTTCGCCGCGTTCCTGGGCGCCAGCTACTTCCGTGCGGTCGGCAAGGAAGGCCAGTACGGCCAGTCCGCGCGTGGCCTGGCGATCGACACGGGCATGGGGCGGCCGGAGGAATTCCCGGACTTCATCGCCTACTTCCTGGAGCAGCCGGCGGCCGACTCCAACACGCTGGTGGTGTACGCGCTGCTGGATTCGCCCAGCGTGGCCGGCGCCTACCGCTTTGCCATCACCAATGGCGACGTGCTGCTGATGGACGTGGACGTGGCGCTGTACCCGCGCAAGGCCATCGAGCGGCTGGGCATCGCGCCCTGCACCAGCATGTACCAGGTGGGCGAGAACGACCGCCGCATGGCCTGGGACTGGCGTCCGGAAATCCACGATACCGATGGCCTGTCGATGTGGACCGGTGCGGGCGAGTGGATCTGGCGGCCGCTGTCCAATCCGCGCCAGCTGCGCTTCAACATGTTCGTGGACAACAACCCGCGCGGCTTCGGCCTGCTCCAGCGCGACCGCAACTTCGACCATTACCAGGACGATGGCGTGTTCTACGAGAAGCGCCCGTGCCTGTGGGTGGAGCCGAAGGGACAGTGGGGCAAGGGCTCGGTGCAGCTGGTGGAAATCCCCACCGTGGACGAGACCTTCGACAACATCGTGGCGTTCTGGAACCCGGAAGCCAAGCCGCAGCCGGGCCAGGAAATGCTGCTGGGCTACCGGCTGTACTGGGGCGCCGAGCCGCCCGCACGGCCGACGCTGGCCCAGGCCGCGGCCACCCGCACCGGCCTGGGCGGCGTGATCGGCAAGAAGCGCGAGTACTTCTCGTGGCGGTTTGCCGTGGACTTCCAGGGCGGCGAACTGGCTGCGCTGATCGACAAGGGCGAGGTGGAAGCCGTGGTGCAGGTCAGCCGTGGCCGCACCGAGACCGTCTCGGCGCGTCCGCTGCGGGAGATCAAGGGCTACCGCGCCATGTTCGACCTGGTCCCGCCGGACGACAGCACCGACCAGATCGACATCCGCCTGTACCTGCGCAGCGGCGGGAAAACCCTGACGGAAACGTGGTTGTACCACTATTCGCCGCCGCCGGCGGGGGCGCCGGAACGAACCCTGTATTGATCAAAGCGGCAATGGGGCCTGCATCGGATCGATGCGGCCCTCGCCGCGGGTGATCTTCTTGAACTCGGCGCGGCTGACCGACACGTAGCGTTCGTTGCCGCCGATCTCCACCTGCGGGCCGTCCTGTACCGCGTGGCCGTGTTCGTCCACGCGCACGGTCATGGTGGCCTTCTTGCCGCTGTGGCAGATGGTCTTGATCTCCTGCATCTCGTCGGCCCAGGCCAGCAGGTACTGGCTGCCCTCGAACAGCTCGCCGCGGAAGTCGGTGCGCAGCCCGTAGCACAGCACCGGAATGCGCAGCTGGTCGACCACTTCGCTGAGCTGCCAGACCTGGCTGCGGCTGAGGAACTGCGCCTCGTCCACCAGCACGCAGCCCAACGGCCCGTGGCGGGCGATGTCGTCGCCGATCAGGCGCTCCAGGTCCGTGTCACGGTCGAAAGCCACGCCGTCGGCCTTGAGCCCGATCCGCGAGGCCACCACGCCACGCCCCGCGCGGTCGTCCAGGCGCGGGGTCAGAATCGCCACCCGCATGCCGCGCTCGCGGTAGTTGTGCGCCGACTGCAGCAGGGTGGTGGTCTTGCCGGCGTTCATCGCCGAATAGTAGAAGTAGAGCTTGGCCATGCCGGAATTCTAAACGTCTGCCCGCCTGCCGTGGCCGGCATGAACCGGTTCATCAGCGGAGCGCTCCGCCCGCACCGGCGGCCGCGCCCGGACCCCGTTACAATGCCGCTCCCTGCGCGCGCGGGTTCCACATCGCGAAGCCACGCAGGGCGTGGCTCTACGGAGAATGCATGCACGGTCTCAATCCTCCCCAACGCGCGGCAGTCCTGCACTGCGAGGGTCCATTGCTGGTGCTCGCGGGCGCGGGCAGCGGCAAGACGCGCGTGATCGTGGAGAAGATCGCCCAGCTGATCGGCACCCGGCGTTACCCGGCGCGGCGGATCGCGGCGATCACCTTCACCAACAAGTCCGCCAAGGAAATGCGCGAGCGTGTGGCCAAGCGGCTGCACGGCACGGATGCGGACGAAGTGACCATCTGCACCTTCCATGCGCTGGGGTTGAAGTTCCTGCAGATCGAACACGCCGCCGTGGGCCTCAAGCGCGGGTTCTCGATCTTCGATGCCGACGATTCGACCTCGCAGATCAAGGACCTGATGTACGGCGCCAAGCCGGACGACATCGAGGACGTGAAGAACCTGATCTCGCGGGCGAAGAACGCCGGCCTGTCGCCCGAGCAGGCGATGGCGGTGGCGCGCAGCAACCGCGAGAAGGAAGCGGCCAGCGTCTACGAGCGTTACCAGCTGCGTCTTTCGGCGTTCAACGCGGTGGACTTCGACGATCTGATCCGGCTGCCGGTGCAGGTGCTGGAAGAGAACCCGGAGATCGCGCTGGCCTGGCGCGAACGCATCGGCTACCTGCTGGTCGATGAGTGCCAGGACACCAACGACGCACAGTACCGGCTGCTCAAGCAGCTGGCCGGCAGCGTGGGCAACTTCACCTGCGTGGGCGACGACGACCAGTCGATCTACGCCTGGCGCGGTGCCAACCCGGAAAACCTGCAGCAGATGGCGCGCGACTATCCGGCGCTGGAAATCATCAAGCTGGAGCAGAACTACCGCTGCTCCAACCGCGTGCTGCGCGCGGCCAACGCGCTGATCGCCAACAATCCGCACGAGCACCTCAAGAAGCTGTGGAGCGACCAGGCCGACGGCGAGCGCATCCGCGTGTGGGAGTGCCGCAACAGCGAGCACGAGGCGGAGAAGGTCGCGGCCGAGATCTCCTACCTCGCAACGTCCAAGCAGATTCCGTGGAGCGATTTCTGCATCCTGTTCCGCGGCAACTTCCAGTCGCGGCCGCTGGAGAAGGCGCTGCAGCTGGTGCGCGCGCCGTACCACATCACCGGCGGCACCGCGTTCCTGGAACGGCAGGAAGTGAAGGACACGCTGTCGTGGCTGCGCCTGCTGGTGAACCCGGACGACGACACCGCCTTCATGCGTGCGGTGCAGTCGCCCAAGCGCGAAGTGGGTGCAGGCACGCTGGCCAAGCTGGCCGAGCTGGCGTCGGACAAGGACCTGCCGATGGCGCATGCCGCCGAGGCCATCGGCGCGTTGTCGCAGCTGCCGCCGCGCGCGGCCAACGGCCTGAGCCGCTTCACCGACATCCTGCGCGACCTGCGCGCGGAAATGCCGAAGCTCAGCTCGGGTGACCTGGTGCGCAAACTGGTCAAGGACTCCGGGCTGGTGTCGGAACTGCGGGGAGCGTGCAAGGAAGAGTCGGTATACCAGCGTCGCCTGGGCAACCTGGAAGAACTGGCGCAATGGTTCGAGGGTGGCCCGCGTGGTGCCACCACCGCCGACCTGGCCGCGCAGCTGGCGTTGTTGTCGCGCAACGACAAGGACGATGGCGGCAACCAGGTACGCATGATGACCATGCATGCCTCCAAGGGCCTCGAGTTCCCGTACGTGTTCATCATCGGCTGCGAAGACGGTGTGCTGCCGCACCAGGTCAGCCTGGATGAAGGCAACCTGCAGGAAGAGCGCCGCCTGCTGTACGTGGGCATCACCCGCGCCAAGGTGCAGCTGTGGATGAGCTACAGCAAGCTCACCCGCAAGTTCGGCGAGCATGTGCGGCTCAAGCCCAGCCGCTTCTTCGACGAGATTCCGGCCGAGGAAATGCAGCGCGACGGCGCCGACCCGGTGGCCGATGCGGCGCGCAAGAAGGAACGCGCCAGCGCGGGCCTGGCGGCGATCGAGGCGCTCTTCGATTAGCCAGCGCCGACCGGGTGACACCGACTGGGTAGAGCCGACTGTTAGTCGGCTGCCGTTCGCGCGGGCGTCCAGGAAGAGCAGCCGACTAACAGTCGGCTCTACCCAGTCGGCTCTACCGTCGTCGCCGAGCAGCCTGCACAATCGGCCTATTCCAGCCTGCGAGGGACGCCATGTCCGCCCTGATCCAGACCGACCGCCTGCATCTTCGCCTGATCGATCCCGATCATGATGCCGCCGACATGCTGGCCCTGCTCAACGAGCCCGGCTTCATCCGGCACATCGCCGACCGCGGTGTACGCACCCTGGCGCAGGCACGCGACTACACCGCCGAACGCGTGCTGGGCAGCTACACGCTCAACGGGTTCGGCATGTACGCCATCATCCGGCGCAGCGATGGCGCCTGGCTCGGCAATGCCGGGCTGGTCCGCCGCGACGGCTTGCCGGCACCGGACGTGGGGTATGCGCTGTTGGCGCAGTACGAGGGCAACGGCTACGCGTTCGAAGCCGCGCGCGGGGTGATGCATTACGCGCGCGATGTGCTCGGCCATCCCGATCTGTACGGCATCGTCGCCCCGGAAAACGCCCGCTCCGCCGCGCTGCTGCGCAAGCTGGGCATGGAAGACCGCGGCGATGTGCGTCTGCCATCACCGCGCGACGAAGACGTGCTGCTGCTGTTCGCCACGCCGGGAGCGCCGGCGGTGGTGGGGGCTTGAACGGCTGACGGGCGGCTTCGGTTGGGTTTCAACGCCGGGTGGTCAATGGATAGCCTCGGGGGCGCGTGCCCGGTGGCTTGTGCCGCGCGTTGCGCGGTTGACACTACGACCCGTTACGTGCGCAGGACGTTCGCGCTGCCGCTCCGTTCGGCATCAACCGCCCAGTTGGGCGCGCAATTCGGCCAGCTGTTCCTGCAGGGCGGTCACCGTGGTTTCCAGCGCCTGTACGCGCGCTTCCAGCGCAGCGTTGCCGCCACCGCCGCTCGCGGGCGCCGACTTGTACTGCTCGGCCAATGCCTGCACGTCCACCGGGCCCGCCAGCAGGTGCATGTAGCGGTCCTCGCGCTGGCCACCGGCGCGCGGCAGCTGCACGGCCAGGCCGCGCTGGATCATGCGCTCCACGTGGTGGCGCAGTTCCTCGGCGTCCTGGAACTGGAACAGGCGGTCGCTGCGCGTCATCAGTTCGTTGACGGTCTGCGGGCCGCGCAGCAGCAGCAGGCCCAGGATGGCCAGCTGCTGGCGGGTCAGGTCCAGCGCGCTGCCGGCACGGTGCTCGTAGCGCTCGGCGCGCGAGGAGAACTGCTGGCGGGCCAGTCCCATCGTCTCCAGCTGGCGCAGCGCATGGTGCACGTCGCCGGTCGACAGCTGCAGCACCGGCTCGCGGGCGGTCTTCTGGTTGGCGGCCACCTGCGCGGCGTTGACCGTGAGCGGGTACGCGTCCGGCGTGGTCGCCTCCTTCTCGATCAGGCAGCCCAGGGCGCGGGCCTGGGCCGCGCTCAGCACGGGCAGGGCGGGGGTCTGGGTGTCGTCGGTCATGGGGCGCTCCGGGGGTGTTCCAGGGGCGTGCAGCATAGCCGAGCCCCGCGCCGGGCATGAACGCCGACGGCCAAGCCGGTAAACTGGCGCGACTCTGTTGCTGGTGATCCCCATGCGTCGTACCGCCGTTTCCCTGTCCGTGCTTGCCTGTGCCGTGCTGGCGCTGGGTGCGTGCAAGCGCACCGAAACCCCCGCCGAAGCTGCCGCCCCGGCTGCTGCGGCCGCCACTGCCGCACCGACCGCCAGCGCTGATGCCGCCGTCGCGGCCAACGACAACCTCAACGCCGTGTTGTGGATGCAGCGTTCGCAGGAGTACCGGGCGATCACCGAGCAGACCTACCGCGCCGCCGCCGACCATCTGGACAAGGCGCTGAAGGAAGCCAACTGGGACGCCCTGGTGCCGGAAGAGCGCGGCAACGCCGCCAAGGGCCTCAAGCCGGCCGTGGTGCTGGACGTGGACGAGACCGTGCTGGACAACTCGCCCTACCAGGCGCGCCTGGTACGCGACGGCAAGGAATACGACGAGATGAGCTGGGACCAGTGGGTCGCCGAGAAGAAGGCCAAGGCGATTCCGGGCGTGGTCGATTTCGCCAAGGCCGCCAACGCCAAGGGCGTGACCCTGCTGTACATCTCCAACCGCGCCGTGCACCTCAAGGACGCCACGCTGGCCAACCTGCGCGCCGAAGGCCTGCCGGTGGCCGATGACAGCGTCTTCCTGGGCCTGGGCACGGTGGTCAAGGACTGCGAGCAGGCCGGCAGCGAGAAGAACTGCCGCCGCCGCCTGGCGGGCCAGCAGTATCGCGTGCTGATGCAGTTCGGTGACCAGCTGGGCGACTTCGTGGAAGTCACGGCCAACACCAACGATGGCCGCGATGCCCTGCTGCAGCAGTACCACGACTGGTTCGGCGAGCGCTGGTGGATGCTGCCCAACCCGACCTACGGCGGTTTCGAGCCGGCCCAGTTCAACAACGATTACAGCCAGTCGCGCCAGGCCCGCCACGATGCCAAGCGCGCCGCGCTGGACTACGCGCCGTGAGCCGCGCCCCGCTGCCGCTGCGCGAGGACGAACGCCTGATCTTCGCGCTCGACGTGCCCGGGCGCGAGGACGCGCTGGCCTGGGTGGACCGGCTCGGCGATGCGGTGTCCTTCTACAAGATCGGCATGGAGCTGCTCGCCTCGGGCGAGTACTTCCAGGTGCTTGATGCCCTGGCCGCGCGCGACAAGCGCGTGTTCGTCGACCTGAAGTTCTTCGATATTCCCGCTACCGCCGCCGCGGTGATCAAGCGGCTGTCGCAGTGGCCGGTCAGCTACGCCACCATCCACGGCTGGCACCCGGCCATGATGGAGGCCTGCGCGGCGGCCAACAGCAGCGACATGCGGCTGCTGGCGGTGACCGTGCTGACCTCGATGGGCCGTGAGGACCTGCGTGGCATGGGCATCGACCGCGAACCGGTGGATGTCGTGGTCGAGCGCGCGCTGGCTGCACAGGCCGCCGGCATCGACGGCGTCATCGCATCGGGCCAGGAAGCGGGGCCGATCCGGGCCGCCACCGGGGCCGGTTTCTCGATCGTGTGCCCGGGCATCCGTCCGGGGGGGCCGGTCGGCGACGACCAGAAGCGCACGGTCGGCGTGGCCCAGGCCTTCGCCGACGGTGCCGACGCCATCGTCGTGGGCCGCCCGATCCGCCTGGCCAGTGACCCGCGCGCCGCCGCCGAGGCGATCCAGGCCGAGATCCGCAGCGCCCTGCGCTGATCGGCGGAGCACGCGCCGCGCATCGGGACGGAACCCCGTCCCGGTGTTGGCATGCGCCCCTACGCAGAAACGAAATCATCAATCGCTGTCGCCGCGCCCGCCCCGTTGAAACGGGATGCACGCCGCAGTCGATCCGCTTCCTTTGCCGTCGAATCAACCTGGCACGCGCCACCGGCTGCGTGCCTGTTGTTTCCACTCACTGCAAAGGAGGTGCTGCATGCGTATCCGTTATCCGTCGGCCTGGTGTGTCGGCCTGATGTTGTCCACCCTGCCGCTGTCCGCCATGGCCACCCCACCGCTGGATGGCCATGCACCGCGCATCATCGGCGGCAGCGATGCCCAGCCGGGGCAGTACCCGTTCGTCGCCAGCCTGCAGCAGCTGGGCCGCGGCGACTCGGACCACGCCCGGCACTGGTGCGGGGGCACCTTGATCTCACCGTCGTGGGTACTCACCGCGGCCCATTGCGTCGATGGCCAGGCACCGGCCGGCTTCAGCGTGCTGGTCGGCCAGACCACGCTGGAGACCACCCCACGCCGCCGCGTGTCCAACGTGAAGGCCATCCACATGCACCCGGCGTTCAACGCGGGCGACCTCACCAACGACGTGGCGCTGATCCAGCTCAAGCGCCCCATCACCCGCGCCGAACCGGCCGATCCGCAGCTGGGCGGCGACAGTTCCTACCTGCGGCCCGGGCGCAGGTTCACCGTGATCGGCTGGGGCGTGACCGGCCAGCCGGACGCCGGGCTGCCGACCGTGCTGCAGACGGTGCAGGTGCCGTTCGTGCCGTTCAACACCTGCCGTGAGGCCTATCCGGGGGTACAGGCCGGTACCGTGATCTGCGCCGGCGCCGAAGGCCTGGACAGCTGCCAGGGCGATTCCGGCGGGCCGCTGATGGTGCAGCGGGCCGGTCGCTGGACCGTGCTGGGCACGGTCAGCTGGGGCGAGGGCTGCGCGCAGGCCGGGGCGCCGGGCGTGTATGCACGCTTGTCCAGCGGCTACGTGCGCGATTTCCTCCAGGCGACGTGGATGCGCGACTGAAAAACCCGTAAAAACAACACCTTGCCGGTCACGCCGGCGAGGTGTTGCCGCGGGCGGTCGCGCCACTGGCTTGCTGCTTCGCAGCGCAGGCCGCAAGATGCGGACCGGTCCGGGGAGTCCGAATTCATGTCCATGCCGTTGATGCCGGGGCGCTACCGACCCTGGGTGCTGTCGCTGTCGCTCTGTGGACTGGTGTTGCTGGCGGGGTGCAAGCGCGACCGGATCGATCCGGATGCGCCCGCCGCCGAGCCGGTGGCTGCCCTGCAGCAGCTGGTGCGCCATGTGGCCGACAACGACCTGCTCGGCTATGCCCGCGCGTCAGTGCCACCGGCGCAGTACGCACTTCTGCAGGCCGCCTGGGCCGAGGGGCACAGCCGTTGGCCACTCACCGATCTGCCCCTGGATGGCCAGTTGCTGCCCATGATGGCGGCGCTGTCCGCCGCCGATGCGCCGAAGCGCCTGCAGCGTTCATTCGACGCGCAGATCGCGGGCCAGGCCACCGGCGTACGCCAGGCCGCCCATTCCATGGGTCTGTTCGGTGTGCAGTACCTGCGCAACCAGACCGACTACAGCGAGGCGGAGCGCGCCCATTACAGCCAGGTCGTGGACGTGCTCAGCCGCTGGGCCGCCGCCGCACCGCTGACCGACAAGCAGCGCGCCAGGACCACCATCACCCTGCTCACCGCGACCGCGCGCACCAGCGGCCTGTCCACCGACGCGCAGCTGCAGGCCGCGGGCATGGAGGACAGCCTGCGCCGCCTGGCGCCGTTCGCCAAGGCGTTCAAGACCGCGCTGGCCAGCTATGGCCTCTCGCTGGATGCGGCCCTCACCGGGCTGCGTGGCGAACTGGTCTCCCAGCAGGGCGACAGCGCCGTGGTGAGGATCCAGTACCCCTTGGCGGGTGAGCAGATCGAGGCCCAGGTGCGCATGACGCGTCGCGATGGGCACTGGTACCTGGCGCGCACCCTGGAGGAGACCGACGCGCTGCTGCAGGCGGCCGACGCCGCCACGGCCGCTGCGGCCGCGCAAGCTGAACATGACGCCCTGCAGGCCGCCGAAGCAGAGGCCGCTGCAGCCGTCAAGGACGGTGCTTCCGCACCGGCTAAGCCATAATGAAGCCGATGCCGAACCAGAATCCCCTGCCTTTCCCCGGCGAAGAGCCGCCCAAGACGCCGGACGCACCGTCCGCGTCGCCCGACAGCGCGCCCGACGCCAGCCCCGCGATGGGCGCCGCGCCCGCGTCCGCCGCGCCGGCGCCGACCGACCCGGCCGCAATCGTGCCGGTCCCGGCGGCCGCGGCCGCGCGTGTCCCCGCCGGCCGCCGCCCGTGGTGGGCGCGCCTGCTGGGCCGCCTGGTCGAGCCGTGGCTGTCGCTGAAGATCGAACCCGAACACCCCGGGCAGTACAACGATGGCCGCCCCGTGGTCTATGTGCTGGAGGACTACGGTCTGTCCAACGCGCTGATCCTGGACAAGGCCTGTCGCGAGGCCGGCCTGCCCTCGCCGCTGGTGCCCATCGCCGGTGACCCGACCGGCCGCAAGCGCGCCTACGTGGCGCTGTCGCGCCGGAGCAGCAGCAACTCGCTGATTCCCGAGCAGCGCGGCGCCAAGACCCATTCCGATTCGCTGGCCAAGGTGCTGCAGGCCCACCGCGCGCGCGATGAGCTGGACGTGCACCTGGTACCGGTGTCGATCTTCGTCGGCCGCGCGCCGGACAAGCAGAGCGGCTGGTTCGCCGTGCTGTTCTCGGAAAACTGGGCGCTGGTGGGCCGCTTCCGGCGCCTGCTGGCGGTGCTGCTCAATGGCCGCAGCACCATCGTGCGCTTCGCCCCACCGATCTCGCTGCGCAGCACGATCAACGAGGGGCTGGACCCCGAGCGCACCGTGCGCAAGCTGCAGCGCGTGCTGCGCACCCATTTCCGCCGGATCCGCGAGTCGGTGATCGGTCCCGACCTGTCCACCCGCCGCCTGCTGGTGGACAAGGTGCTGGAGGCGGACACCGTGCGCGAGGCCATCGCCTCGCAGGCCAAGCGCGACAACTCGAAGCCGGCCGATGCCTGGAAGAAGGCGCACGCCTACGCCTGGGAAATCGCCGCGGACTATTCCAGCCCGGTCGTGCGTTCGGCCAGCTTCATGCTCAGCCACGTGTGGAACCGCATCTACGCCGGCGTGCTGGTGCACCACCTGGACAAGTTCAAGGCCGCCGCGCCGGGCCATGAAGTGGTCTACGTGCCCAGCCACCGCAGCCACATGGATTACCTGCTGCTGTCCTACCTGCTGTACGACCGCGGCATCGTGCCGCCGCACATCGTGGCCGGCATCAACCTGAACCTGCCGGTGGTCGGCACGCTGCTGCGCAAGGGCGGCGCGTTCTTCATCCGCCGGTCCATCCGCGGCAACGCGCTGTATTCGGCGGTGCTGAGCGAATACGTGGCGCAGCTGGTCGCCGGCGGCTACTCGATCGAGTACTTCGTCGAAGGCGGCCGCTCGCGTACGGGGCGTCTGCTGCAGCCCAAGGGCGGCATGATCTCGATGACGCTGCGCGCGTTCCTGCGCCAGCCCCGCAAGCCGGTGCTGTTCCAGCCGGTCTACATCGGCTACGAGAAACTGATGGAAGGCGGCAGCTACCTGGACGAGCTGAGCGGCCGGCCCAAGGAAAAGGAATCGATCTGGTCGCTGCTGTGGTCGATCCCGAAGGTGCTCAAGCAGAATTACGGCCAGGTGGTGGTGAACTTCGGCGAGCCGATCGCGCTCAACGACGTGCTGGCCCGCCAGGCGCCGGAGTGGGATGGCGCGCCGGTCGGCGAGGACGAGAAGCCGTCCTGGCTGTCGGGTACGGTCGACCACCTGGCCGAACGCATCCAGGTCCACATCAATGGCGCGGCCGACGTCAATCCGATCAACCTGCTGGCGCTGGCGCTGCTGTCCACGCCCAAGCACGCCATGGGCGAAGCGGACCTGATCGCGCAGATCGAGCTGTGCAAGACCCTGCTGGTCGAGATGCCGTATTCGGACCGGGTTACGGTCACGCCGCATTCGCCGGAACGGATCATCGCCCACGCCGAGGAAATCAACGTCCTCACCCGCATCAAGCACCCGCTGGGCGATGTGCTCAGTGTCAGCGGCGATACCGCGGTGCTGCTCAGCTATTTCCGCAACAACGTCATCCACCTGTTCACCGCCTCGTCGTGGGTGGCGTGCTGCTTCCAGAACAACCGCCGCATGAGCCGTACCGGCCTGGTCCAGCTGGGCCGCACCGTGTACCCGTTCCTGCAGGCCGAGCTGTTCCTGCCGTGGACCGAGGACGAGTTCGCCCAGCGCATCGAGCAGACCATCAACGTGTTCGTGCGCGAAGGCCTGCTGCAGAACGTCAACGACGACGACGGCGGCATCCTGGCGCGCAACACCGGACAGACCGACGAAGTGTTCCGCCTGCGTGCGATCGGCCATTCGCTGCAGCAGGCGTTCGAGCGCTACTACATCGCCATTTCGGTGCTGGTGAAGAATGGCCCGGGCACGCTTGGCGCGGCCGAGCTGGAAAGCCTGTGCCAGCAGGCCGCACAGCGCCTGAGCCTGCTCTACGCACCGGCTGCGCCGGAGTTCTTCGACCGCACGCTGTTCCGGGGTTTCATCCAGAAGCTGCGCGAGCTGCGCCTGGTGTGGCCCGACGAGAACAGCAAACTGCTGTTCGACGAACGTCTGGATGCGTGGGCCAAGGACGCCAAGTTCATCCTGGGTCGCGAGCTGCGCCACACCATCGAGCGGGTCAGCCCGGAAGCGGCAAAACCGGAAGAGCCGGTCGCCGCGGATTGACCGCAGCGGCGATCATTCGTGGTCGCCGCACTCCCCTCGGACACGCATGGCGTGTCTCTACGGGTGTCGGGTGCATTGACCCTCGCCGCGGACACGCATGGCGTGTCGCTACGGGTTGCTTGCGTCCACCTTCGTGGCGTCTCCCGGGCGGCGCACCGTAGCGACACGCCATGCGTGTCCATGGGAACTCAAGGTCGTCCGGTCAAGCCGGCTCGTCCGGGATCAACATGTCTTCCAGCTTGGCGATGCAGTCCTTGAGCTGCAGCTTGCGCCGCTTCAGGCGCTTGGCTTCCAGCTCGTCTTCACCGTTGGCGGCCATGCGCTGGATGGCCTCGTCCAGCTCACGATGCTCCCGCCGAAGGACGGCGAGGCGGCTGCTGATCTGCTCGGGCGTGAAGGTATCCACAGAGACGAAGCATACACATCCACGATGACGCCCGGGAGTGAACCCAGTCACTTCGTGGTGCCGGTGGGGCCGGTGCGAGCCGGTAGAATGGACGGATGTCCGCCGTCCTGCCGCTGCCCGATCCCGTCCACCGCGCACCCCGCGCGGACGCCGCCGTGCACGACAAACTGGCACGCCGGCTGCGCCGCCAGGTGGGCCAGGCGATCGCCGATTTCGGCATGATCGAAGAGGGCGACCGGGTCATGGTCTGCCTGTCCGGCGGCAAGGACAGCTACACCCTGCTGGACATCCTGCTGCAGCTGCAGAAGAAGGCCCCGGTGGCGTTCGAACTGGTGGCGGTGAACCTGGACCAGAAGCAGCCGGGGTTTCCCGCGCACGTGCTGCCTGACTACCTGGCCGCGATCGGCGTGCCGTACCAGATCATCGAGCAGGACACCTACTCGGTGGTCAGCCGGGTGATCCCGGAAGGGCGCACGATGTGTTCGCTGTGCTCGCGGCTGCGTCGTGGTGCGCTGTACCGGCATGCGGCCGAGAACGGCTTCACCAAGATCGCGCTGGGCCACCACCGCGATGACAGCGTGGCCACGTTTTTCCTCAACCTGTTCCACCATGCCAAGCTGTCGGCGATGCCACCCAAGCTGCGCAGCGACGATGGCCGCCACGTGGTGATACGCCCCCTGGCGTATGTCAGCGAAGCCGACATCCAGGCGCACGCGCAGGTGCGTGGGTTTCCGATCATTCCGTGCACGCTGTGCGGCAGCCAGGACAACCTGCAGCGCCGCCAGGTGGCGCAGATGCTGCAGCAGTGGGAACAGCAGCACCCCGGCCGCATCGACCAGATCGCGCGCGCGCTGGGCAACATCCACCCGTCGCAGCTGGCCGACCCGGCGCTGTTCGACTTCCTGGCGCTGGGCCGTACTGCGGCTCCGCCCCGCCCCCCGACGGCCTGGGCCGACGGGTCATCCGATTCCGGCGGGGATGCCGGCCTGGCCTGAGCCACGCCGTCGCCCTCGCTGTCCCTTTCACGACCTTATTCCGGAATTCCATGTTCTTTCGCAACCTGACGCTGTTCCGCTTCCCGACCGCCACGGACTTCTCCGAAGTCGACACCCTGCTGCCGCAGGTGCTGCTCAAGCCGGTAGGCCCGCTCGAGATGAATTCGCGCGGTTTCATTTCCCCGTTCGGCCGCGAAGAAAAGGCCGTGTTCTCGCACCGTGTCGGCGACGCACTGTGGCTGACCGTGGGCGGCGAGGACAAGATCCTGCCGGGTGCGGTGGTCAACGACCTGTTGGCGCGCAAGCTGGAAGAGATCGAAGAGAAGGAAGGGCGCAAGCCGGGCGGCCGCGAGCGCAAGCGCATGAAGGACGACCTGCTGCATGAGCTGATGCCGCGCGCCTTCGTGAAGAGCTCGCGTACCGACGCGCTGATCGACCTGACCCACGGCTACGTGGCGGTGGACTGCTCGAGCAGCAAGAAGGGCGAGAACATGATGTCCGACATCCGTGGCCTGCTCGGCAGCTTCCCGGCCATGCCGCTGAACGCCGAAGTGGCGCCGCGCTCGATCCTGACCGGCTGGATCGCCGGCGAGCCCCTCCCGACCGGGCTCAGCCTGGGCGAAGAGTGCGAGATGAAGGACCCGGCCGAGGGCGGCGCGGTGGTCAAGTGCCAGCACCAGGAACTGCGCTGCGACGAGATCGACAAGCACCTGGACGCCGGCAAGCAGGTGACCAAGCTGGCGCTGGTGTTCGAGGACAACCTGTCCTTCGTGCTGGGCGACGACCTGATCGTGCGCAAGCTGAAGTTCCTGGACGGCGCGCTGGACCAGCTCGAGCATGCCGACGAGGACGGCCGCCGCGCCGAACTGGACGCACGTTTCGCCCTGCAGAGCGGTGAAGTGCGGCGCCTGTTCCTGCTGCTGGAAGACGCCTTCAAGCTCAGCAAGGCCGACTGACGCACCTGTAGAACGGGGCGTTGTCCCGCGGGCCCGGCGCCCTGTGCCCCGGGCCGGCACCCCGCGCTGCGCGTCCGGCTGAACGGCGCGCAGTCATGTGCGGGCCGCCGTCGGCGCTATGCTGTACCCATGTCCGGATTCCTCCGCCGCCTGATCTCGCCGGCTCCCCCTACCGTGCAGCGCGATACCGTGCGCCTGCGCCTGGAGGATGCCGAGATCGATGTACTGCGCGTGCGCGATCCGCGGGCGCGCCGGATCAAGCTCAGCGTGGACGAGCGTGGCGTGCGCCTGACGCTGCCGCCCCGCGCGAGCCTGGTGATGGGCGAACGTTTCCTGGAGCTGCACCGCGACTGGCTGTCCACGCAGCTGCGCAACTACCAGGCGCAGAACCTGCCGCCGCCGCTGGTGATCGGCGAGCCCGGGCAGTTGCCGTTGCGCGGTGCGCTACTGCCACTGCGCTGGGAAACCGGGCGCTATGCGCACCTGGAACTGGATGCCGATGGCGCGTGCATGCATTGGCCCACGCGCGGCACCGATGCGACCCTGCGGCGGACCCTGCGGGAGTTCTACGAAGCACAGACCCGGGCCGACGTCGGCCAGTGGCTGCCGCGCTACCTGCCCGGCCTGCCGCGCGCACCGGCGCGGTTGCGGCTGAAGGTGATGTCCTCGCAATGGGGCTCGCTGGCGCCGGATGGCAGCATGGCGCTGGACCTGGCGCTGGTGCTGGGGCGACCGTCGGCATTCGAGTACGTGCTGGTGCACGAGCTCTGCCATTTGATCCAGGCCAATCATTCGCCTGCGTTCTGGGAGGAAGTGGAGCAGCGCTTCCCGGCGTGGCGTGCCGAGCGGGATTACTTCCAGCTGGAAGGCCGCCGGTTGAAGGCGATGTTGCGGCAGTTGTTGTGATCGCGCTTGCCACGCAGGGCGTGGCACTACGGTTACGTGCACAGGACGATTGCGCTAGCGCTTGCCACGCAGGGCGTGGCACTACGGTTACGTGCGCAGGACGATTGCGCTAGCGCTTGCCACGCAGGGCGTGGCACTACGGTTACGTGCGCAGGACGATTGCGCTGGTAGAGCCACGCCGCGCCGCGTGACCGGTGGGCGCCATTCCGATGAACGCGTCGCCACGCGCCGAGGAACCTCCGCCGACGCGGGAGAGGATTCTGTTGCGTGGCTGCGCTCCTAGCGCGTTGCCTGCGCGCGCAGCGTGGCCGCCTGCGCCCAGCGTGCGGCCACGCGCGGTGCGGTGATGCACACGGCCTGATCAGTGACGGTGGTGACCGCGCGTTCCAGCAGCTGGATGTCGGCTTCGTGCTGGCGCGCCACGTGCGGGTCCTCGAAGAAGATCGCGCGCTGGCAGCGGCCTTCCAGCACCTGGTCGGCAATCTGCGCATCGCCGCCCATCGGGCCGCTCTGGTAGCGGGTGACCCATTCCTGGTCCTTGGCCCAGCCACGGCTCCAGGCCAGCTCGTTGAGACGCTGGCCGGTGGTGCCGGTGCCGACCCGGCTGCGGAAGCGCGACAGCAGCGCGAAGTGTTCATCGGCGAAGGCCAGCATGGCCGGCTTCATCGCATCGTGTGCGATCAGCGCAAGCGTGTGCTGCTCAAAGGCATGCAGGTCATCCGCACCGGGATCGGCGGCCAGACCGACCTGCACGCGCTCCACCTCCACCCAGTCGCGCGCGGTGGCCACCGTGGAAATGAAGGGTTTGCCGTGGATCACGCACTGGCGCTTGAGCGCCGTCGCCTCCGGAAACACGGAGGAGGGGTCCACCGGATCCATCAGGTAGATGGCGCCATCCAGGGTGCGCTCGGGCGTGCCCATGCCCACCACCTCGGCCACCAGCTTCATCAGGCCGCCCTCGCGCCCGTTCGGATATCTGCGCAGGGGAGCGAAATCGGGCAGGAAGCCCAGCCGCTGGATGGCATCGTAGGTGCGGCCGACCGCATGCAGTTCCACGCCCAGCTCGCGCAGCCCGGTATCGCTGGCCCGCAGCCAGCGGAACAGCGCAGCGTGCTTGTCATGGTGGTGCAGCCGATTGGCGGCCAGGCCGATGCGCATGGAGGTCATCCGGAAAAGGGGCGATAACGACATTACCAGCCCTTCACGCGAATTCGTAAAAGTTGCATAGCCGCAGACAGGGCCATAACTGACATTGACGGCTGTCACCCGTTCAATCAGGACAGACCCCCATGCGCCTCTCCACTTCCCGCAACGATCCGTCGGTACAGACCCTGGCCCGCGACCGCAGCGCCCGCATCCGCGCGCTGGGCCGGCTGCTGCGCCATGCCACCGCCGGCGATGCCGACGTGCTGCTGGTGGGCCTGGCGCGCATGCTCGATGCGCACATTGATCGGGACCATGCCGACGAAGCCAGCAATGCCCGCATCCGCGGCCAGCTGGACGAGATCCAGCTGCTGCTGGCGTTGGAGATCGAACAGGCCGGCGTACGCGCCGCCGCCGTAGTGCCGGCCGCTGGCCGGCTCCAGGGGAACCTTGCATCGTGAGGCGCCGGCCAGCGGCCGGCATTGCAGGGGGAACCTTGCATCTTGAGGAGCCGGCCAGCGGCCGGCACTACGGGGGAACCCTGCATCGTGAGGAGCCGGCCAGCGGCCGGCACTACGGGGGAACCCTGCATCTTGAGGAGCCGGCCAGCGGCCGGCACTACGGGGGGACCCTGCATCTTGAGGAGCCGGCCAGCGGCCGGCACTACGGGGAACCCTGCATCTTGAGGAGCCGGCCAGCGGCCGGCACTACGGTGCACAGCCGGCCAGCGGCCGGCATTACGCGGTAATGGCCTGCACGATGCTTGCGGCGGCGTCACGGCCCTCGGCCACGGCGGTGACCACCAGGTCGGCACCGCGCACCGCGTCGCCGCCGGCGAACAGCTTCGGGTGGGCGGTCTGGAAGGGCAGGCGGCCACTGCCGCCCGCAACGATGCGGCCGTTGTTGCCCGCCTCCACGCCCTGCGCGGTCAGCCAGGCCGGCACACTCGGCGAGAACCCGAACGCGATGATCACCACGTCCGCTTCCAACAGCGATTCGCTGCCCTCGATCGGCACGGCGTTGCGTCGGCCCTGCGCATCCGGCTCGCCCAGATGGGTCTCGACCACGGTCACGCCGATCGCCTCGTCATCGGCGCCGGCCTCGATCGACAGCGGCTGGCGGTTGAACAGGAAGCGCACGCCTTCTTCGCGCGCATTGGCCACCTCGCGTGCCGAGCCCGGCATGCTGGCCTCGTCGCGACGGTAGGCGCAGGTCACGCGGGCGGCACCCAGTCGGACGGCGCTGCGCACGCAATCCATGCCCGTGTCGCCGCCGCCCAGCACCACCACGCGCTTGCCGTCCAGGTCGGGCAGGGCAAGGGTGTCTTCCCAGCCGGCGATGGGCCGGCCGTGCGCGTCGCTGCCGCTGACGATGCGGCTGTTCTGCACCAGGAACGGCAGCGCCGGCAGCACGTTCTTCAGGTCCTGGCCGGGCAGGCCACCGTCGGTATAGCGATAGGCACCGGTGCCCACGAACACCGCGTCGTACTCGGCCAGCAATGCGTCCATCTCGACGTCGCGGCCGATCTCCACGCCCAGCCGGAACTGCACGCCCATGCCCTCCAGCACGTTGCGGCGGCGGCTGATCACCGACTTGTCCAGCTTGAAGCTGGGAATGCCGAACTGCAGCAGCCCACCGATCTGTTCGTAACGGTCGTACACCACGGCCTGCACGCCCGCGTGGGCGAGCCGGTCGGCGCAGGCCAGGCCGGCCGGGCCTGCGCCGATCACCGCCACGCGCTTGCCCGTGCTTTCCACCGCGGCCATGTCCGGCCGCCAGCCGGTGGCCAGCGCGGTATCGACGATGTACTTCTCCACCGCGCCGATGGTGACCGCGCCGAATTCCTCCAGCGTGCAGCTGCCCTCGCACAGGCGATCCTGCGGACACACGCGGCCGCACACTTCGGGCAGAGGATTGGTCGAATGGCACAGCGTGGCCGCTTCATGGATGCGGTTTTCCTGCACCAGCTGCAGCCACTGCGGAATGGCGTTGTGCACCGGGCACTTCCAGCTGCAGTAGGGGTTGCCGCAATCCAGGCAGCGCCCGGCCTGGTACTGGGCGTCTTCCTTGCCGAACTTGCCGTAGAGCTCGCCCCAGTCGCCGGACGTGCGCAGCTCCACCGGAATGCGTTGCGGCATGGTCCGGGGCAGGTCGAGGAACTGGAAAGCTTGCTTGCGGCTCATGGGTGGATTCCAAAAAAGATCAAGCGGCGCGGCGCAGCGATTCGGTGAGCGATTCGATGCTGGCGGCCTTGGGTTTGACCAGCCAGAACTTGCCGACGTAGTCGCGGAACTCGTCGAGGATCTGCTGCGCCCAGATGCTGCCGGTGAGCTCGCGGTGGCGGCTGATCAGCGTGTGCAGGTGCTGGCGATGGTTCTCGAATCCTTCGGCGGAAATCCGGTGGATGTCGATCAGCTCGTGGTTGTACCGGTCCACGAAGTCGCGGTCGATATCCAGCACGTAGGCCAGGCCGCCGGTGAAGCCGGCGCCGAAGTTGAGCCCCACCTTGCCCAGCACCAGCACGATGCCGTCGGTCATGTATTCGCAGCAGTGGTCGCCGGCGCCTTCGATGACCGCCAGCGCGCCGGAGTTGCGCACGCCGAAGCGCTCGCCGGCGCGGCCCGCGGCGAACAGCTCACCGCCGGTGGCGCCGTACAGGCAGGTGTTGCCGATGATGGCGGTGTTGCGCGCCTCGAAGCGTGCGCCACGCGGCGGGCGCACCACCAGCCGGCCACCGGCCATGCCCTTGCCGACGTAATCGTTGGCTTCGCCTTCGACCTCCAGCTGCAGGCCGCCGACATTGAACGCACCGAAACTCTGCCCGGCGGTGCCACGGAAGCGCAGGGTGAGCGGTGCATCGCTCATGCCCTGGTTGCCGTGCACGCGGGCGATCGCGCCGGACAGGCGGGTACCGATCGAGCGGTCGGTGTTGTGGATCAGGAACCGGTGTTCGCCGCCGAGCTTGCCGGCGATGGCCGGGGCCAGCAGGCCATCCATCTGCGTGGCCAGGCTGTCCGGCGATTCGTACAGGCGCTGCGCGGCGCAGTGGCTGCCGCCGTACTCGGCCGGGTTGAGCAGGCGCGACAGATCGACCTTGACACCGGGGCGTGGCGACACGTCCAGCTGCTGCAGCAGGTCGGTGCGGCCGACGATCTCGTCCAGCGAACGCACGCCCAGATAGGACAGCCAGCCGCGCACTTCCTCGGCCAGCAGCCGGAAGAAGTTCTCCACGCGCTCGGGCAGGCCGGTGAAGTACTGCGCGCGCAGGCGCTCGTCCTGGGTGGCCACGCCGGTGGCGCAGTTGTTGAGGTGGCAGATGCGCAGGTACTTGCAGCCCAGCACGATCATCGGCGCGGTGCCGAAGCCGAAGCTGTCCGCACCCAGCAGCGCCGCCTTGATCACGTCCAGGCCGGTCTTCAGGCCACCGTCGGTCTGCAGCAGGGTGCGCCCGCGCAGGTCGTTGGCCACCAGCGCCTGGTGCGATTCGGCCACGCCCAGTTCCCACGGCACGCCCGCATAGCGGATCGAGCTGACCGGGCTGGCACCGGTGCCGCCGTCATGGCCGGACACGGTGATCAGGTCGGCACCGGCCTTGACCACGCCGGCCGCGATGGTGCCCACGCCCGCATGCGAGACCAGCTTCACCGACACCAGCGCATCCGGGTTGACCTGCTTGAGGTCGTAGATGAGCTGGGCCAGGTCTTCGATCGAGTAGATGTCGTGGTGCGGCGGCGGCGAGATCAGGCCGATGCCCGGCTTGGCATAACGCAGCCGCGCGATCAGTTCGTTGACCTTGTGGCCGGGCAGCTGGCCGCCTTCGCCGGGCTTGGCGCCCTGGGCGACCTTGATCTGCAGCACCTCGGCGTTGACCAGGTATTCGGCGGTGACGCCGAAGCGGCCCGAGGCCACCTGCTTGATCTTGCTGCGCTTGTTGGTGCCGTAACGCACCGGGTCTTCGCCGCCCTCACCGGAATTGCTGCGCCCGCCCAGATTGTTCATGGCGATGGCCAGCGCTTCATGCGCTTCGGGCGACAGCGCGCCCAGGCTGATCGCCGCGGTATCGAAGCGGCGGAACAGGTCTTCGGCCGGCGCCACCTCCTCCATCGGGGTGGGCGTGGGCGCGGCCTTGAGCTGCAGCAGGTCGCGCAGCGCCGACACCGGGCGGCCGTGCACCGCCTCGCAGTAGCGCTGCCAATCGGCGGCATCACCGCTGCGCGCGGCGCGCTGCAGGGTCATGACCACGTCGGGGTTGTACATGTGGTATTCGCCACCGTGTACGTACTTGAGCACGCCGCCGACCTCCGGGCGCAGCAGGTCGTTCCAGGCGCGCACGGTGAGTTCGCGCGCCTCGTCGTCGAGCCGTGCGAAGCCCACGCCGGCCACGCGCGAGGGCGTTTCCGGGAAGCACAGGTCCACCACCTCGTCGTCCAGGCCGACGATCTCGAACAGCTGCGCGCCGCGGTAGCTGGCCACGGTACAGATGCCCATCTTGGAGATGATCTTGGACAGGCCCTTGTAGATGCCCTTGCGGTAGCTGCGGCCGATCTGCGACTGCTCGCCGCCCTTCTTCAGCTGCAGGATGCCGCGCCGGCCCAGGTCGAACAGGGTCTGGTAGGCCAGGTACGGGTAGACCGCGGTGGCGCCGAAACCGAGCAGGCACGCCATGTGGTGCGGGTCGCGTGCGGTGCCGGTTTCCAGGATCAGGTTGACGTCGCAGCGCAGCCCGGCATTGGACAGGTGGTGGTGCACGGCACTGGTGGCCAGCAACGCGTGCACCATCGGGCGGTCGGCCACCGGGTAGCGGTCGCTGAGCAGCAGCATGACGATGCCTTCGCGCGCGGCCGCCTCTGCCTCGGCACAGATCCGCTCGATACCGGCCTTCAGCCCTTCGTCCAGGCTGTAGGAGAGGTCGATGAGGCGGTTGCGGTCGACGTACTGCTCCATCTTGATCAGCTGGCGCAGCTTGCGCTGGCTGAGCACAGGCGAGTTGAGGATGACGTGGTTCACCGTCTCCGCGCCGGCATGGAAGATGTTGGTCTCCTTGCCGAGCTGGGTGGACAACGACATCACGCAGTCTTCCCGCAGCGGGTCGATCGGCGGGTTGGTGACCTGCGCGAAGGCCTGGCGGAAGTAGTCGTACAGCGGGCGGCTGTGCTGGCTCAGCACCGCCATCGGGGTGTCGTCGCCCATCGAGCCGGTGGCTTCCTGCTCGGTCTCGGCCAGTGGGCGCAGGATCTGCTCCACTTCCTCGGTGCTGAGCTGGAACAGCTTGTGGTAGCTGCGCAGGGTGCGCTCGTCGAAGGGTTCTTCGACCAGCGAGGGGTCGATCAGCTCGGTCTGCAGGTAGGTCACGCCCTGCTGCAGCCACTGCTTGTACGGGGCGCGGCCGCGGTTGATGCGGTCGATGGCGTCCGAGTCCAGCAGGTCGCCGCGCTTGAGGTCGATGGCCATCATCTCGCCCGGCCCCAGCTTGCCCTTGCGGACCACGCGCTCGGCGGGCACTTCCCACACACCGGCCTCGGAGGCCACCAGGAAATGACGGTCGGAGGTGAGCATCCAGCGCGCCGGGCGCAGGCCGTTGCGGTCCAGGGTACAGGCCGCATAGCGCCCGTCGCAGGCGACGATGCCGGCCGGGCCGTCCCACGGCTCGCTGTTGAGGCCGTAGAACTCGTAGAACGCGGCGAGGTCGGCGTCCTTGAACTCCAGCGACTGGGTCGCCGGCGGCACCAGGATGCGCAGCGCCTGGATCAGCTCCATGCCGGCGCTGACCATCAGCTCCAGCATGTTGTCCAGGCTCTGCGAGTCCGAGCCATGCATGGAGATCACCGGGTCGAATTCGCCGATGTCGAACCGCGGGGTCTTCCACACCTTGCTGCGCGCCTGCGCCCAGCGCCGGTTGCCCTCGATGGTGTTGATCTCGCCGTTGTGGGCGAGCATCCGGAACGGATGCGCCAGCGGCCAGCGCGGCAGCGTGTTGGTGGAGAAGCGCTGGTGGAAGACGATGGCGCTGGAGGCCAGGTCGTTGCGCTGCAGGTCCGGGTAGAAGCGGCTCAGCTTGTCCGGCAGCACCATGCCCTTGTAGCTGATCGCATTCGGGCTGAGCGTGGTGACGTAGTAGTCGGCATGCGCGCGCAGCTGCTGTTCGCTGCGACGGCGCGCCAGGAACAGCGCCAGGGTGAAGGCGGGCTCGTCCTGGCCGGGGCCGGCGTCGACGAACACCTGTTCGATGTGCGGCAGCGTGTCGCGCGCGAGCTGGCCGCACACGCTGGGGTCGGTGGGCACCACGCGCCAGCCAAGCGGACGGCAGCCTGCATCACGCAGCTGCTGCTCGAGGGTGGCACGGCAGGCCTGCGCGGCGTCGGCATCATGCGGGAGGAACACCACGCCGGCGGCAAAATGCGCGCCCAGGGTGATGTCGGCCTCGGCGGCCAGCGCATGCAGGAATGCATCGGGGCGGCGCAGCAGCAGGCCGCAGCCGTCACCGGTGACGCCATCGGCGGCAACGCCGCCACGGTGGGTCATGCGCGACAGCGCGGCAATGGCGGTATCGACCAGCAGCCGTGACGGCTGGTCATCGAGTTGCGCCACCATGCCGAAACCACAGGCATCGCGTTCGTCTTGCGGGTCGTAAAGCCCTTGGCGGTTGCGGGGGGCCATCTCTGCCTCAAAGTCGGGTGAGCGGCGACACTCGTCCCCGCTCAATCCGTTGAGCGCATCTGGAGGCACCGGATGCTTCGACTAGAGCATAGTTGCTGCAACGCCGCAATACACGGTTGCAGGCGCAACCAAACCCCTCAAAAAACCGCTCCCGGTGCCCCCAATTCAGCCGCAGCGCAGGCCGGTGATGACGCTCTTTTCGTCCAGCTCGATGTTCAGGCGCTCGCCGACGAATTCCATGGTGGTCACGTCATCGGGCTTGAGCACGCGCAAGTCGCGGGCACTGGCGTCCTGCTGGGCCTGCGCGCCGATATCGTCGGTGTAGGCCTGACCGATCAGGCTCTGCACCTGGGTGGCGTCGCAGTTGCCGACCGGTGGCGCTTCTGTGGCCTTGCCGGTCGTATCGGCAGGGGCGGCGGCTTCTTCGGCGGCCTTCTGCGCGTGCGTGCCCACGGCTTCCTGCTCGTCCATCGGCGGGGCCTTGCAGGCGCCCAGCAGCAACAGGGTGGGGACCAGGGCGAAGGCCATGACCGTGGGGCCAAACGAACGCCGCATGCGGCGGGACGACAAGGACGACATCGAGACTCCGGAGTTCCAGGCAGGAAAGCAGGGAGGATATCGCCAAGCGGGGCGTGAGGTGTTTGTGTTGCGTTATTGACGCGGCACCGCAGCGCCAGCCACCACACTGCAGGCCCGTTGCCCTCCTGCCCGCCCATGCCCGCACGCATTGCCACCCCCGAAGCCGTTGCCGCCCGTGAGGCCGGCCTGCGTTACGTCACCGACGCGCAACCGGGCATCGCCCGGCGCCGCGCCGGCAAGGGCTTCAGCTATCGCGATGCCGACGGCCACGTGGTCCGCGAGGCGGCGACCCTGGCCCGGATCCGGGCGCTGGCCATTCCGCCGGCCTACAAGGACGTGTGGATCTGCGCCTCGGCCAATGGCCATCTGCAGGCAACCGGGCGCGATGCCCGTGGGCGCAAGCAGTACCGCTACCACCCGGACTGGTCGCGGGTACGCGGCGATGGCAAGTTCGACCGGGTGATCGCCTTCGGCAAGGCGCTGCCCGCGCTGCGCCGGCGCCTGGGGCGCGACCTCAAGCTGCCCGGATTCCCGCAGGACAAAGTGCTGGCCATCGTCGTGGCGCTGCTGGCGGAGACGCTGGTGCGGGTGGGCAACCCCGAATACGCGCGCGACAACCGGAGCTATGGGCTCACCACCCTGCGCAACCGGCACCTGGAGCTGGTCAGGGGAGGCCGTGCGCGCATGCATTTCCGTGGCAAATCCGGGCAGGAGCATGAGGTGGAGATTGACGACCAACGCCTGGTGGAGCTGATCCGGCGCTGCCAGCAGTTGCCGGGACAGGCGCTGTTCCAGTACCGCGATGACGACGGCAAGGTGCAGCCAGTCGATTCCGGGCAGGTCAACGCGTACCTGCGCGATGCGATGGGCACCGACTTCAGCGCCAAGGATTTCCGTACCTGGGGCGGCACCGTGGCGGCGTTGCGCCAGCTGGCGGCCACCGAACTTCCCGAGGCACCGAGCGAGCGCGCACTGGCCGCGTTGCAGAAGGCGGTGGTGTGCGAGGTGGCCACGCTGCTGGGCAATACGCCCTCGGTGTGCCGCAAGGCCTACATCGATCCCAGCGTCTTCGACGGCTGGCGGGCCGGCGCATTGACCCGCCTTGCCGGACTGCGCGGCGACCGGCAATGGGAGCAGGCCACCCTGAAGTTCCTGCGCAGTGCCCGGCGGGTACCGCGCGCGAAGGCCGCGCGCTGAGGCGCGGCCTGGCCGTCAGCCGCAGTAGATCGCAGTGATGTTGTTGGTACGGCCGGTCTCGATGGTCAGGCGCTCGCCACCGCTCTCCGCACCCGGGCTCGGATTGGCGGCGCCGCTGGCGGTGGGGCCGCTTTCCTCGCGCTGGCCGCGCAGTACCACCACCTGCAGGCTGTCGCTGTCCACGCGGGCGCGTTCAACGGTGGCGGCCGATGCGGCCAGGCCGACCGCGCCGATCACCTTGTCCACGTGGCACTGGCCGGAGATGACGCCGTCGATGGGCTGCACCTGCGCCATCGGCGTGCTGCTGCAGGCGGTGAGGGCAGTCAGTGCGGCAAGCGCGAGCAAGGGACGAAACATGGGGTCACTCCAGCAGGATTCTGGTGCCCACGATGCCGCTGGGGGCGTATGCGGCGGATGAAGCCGTACACGGCATGGCGACATGGCATTCACCGCGTGCGAAAGACGCAGCGGCCACACTGCCCTTGCCTCGCCCTTTCATTCGCACCGAGGCAGACGCAACGAAGGAGTTGACCATGGCCACGGCCAAGAAGACCCGTAAACGCACCCCATCCGCCGCGACGCCCGCCGAACCGAAGGTGCCGCGTACCCGCGCCCCGGTAGTGAAGACTGCCACCCGCAAGGCCGCCGCCACCGATCCACGCGCTGCGCGCGTGGCGGCCCGCCAACGCCGCCTGCAGGACCAGGAGAAGGCCAAGGACGCGCGCGTTGCCGCGAAGAAGAAGGCCGCGAAGAAGGCGACGAAAAAGGCCACCCAGGCCGGCAGCCGCACGCAGCCGGAAACCATGCCGGCCCAGCACATCGCCAAGCCCGGCAACGAACACGAACTCACGTTGGCGCCGCGTTTCCTTGCGCCGGACCATGTGGGAAGCGGCAAGCTGCAGGGCAAGCGCGCCATCATCACCGGCGCCGATTCGGGCATCGGCCGTGCCGTCGCCGTGTTGTTCGCACGCGAGGGCGCCGACGTGGCGGTGCTGCACTTGGATGAAGCCAAGGATGCGGACGTCACCCGCCAGCACGTGGAAGCCGAAGGCACCCGCTGCGTTGTGATCGCCGGCGACGTGCGCGATCCGAAATTCTGCAACAAGGCGGTCAAGCAGGTGGCCAAGGCCTTCGGTGGCATCGACATCCTGGTCAACAACGCGGCGTTCCAGCTGCACTGCGAGCGCCTGGAAGACCTGGAAGACGCGCACCTGCAGGAGACGCTGCAGACCAACATCGGCGGCTACATCCAGATGGCGCGCGCGGTGCTGCCGCACCTGGAAGAAGGCGACTGCATCATCAACACCGGCTCGGAAACCGGGCTGTTCGGCAGCAAGGCATTGATTGACTACTCCGCCACCAAGGGCGCCATCCACGCCTTCACCAAGGCGCTGGCCAGCCAGCTGCTGCCGCGTGGTATCCGCGTCAACGCGGTGGCGCCGGGCCCGGTGTGGACGCCGCTCAACCCGGCCGACAAGCAGGCGCCGGACGTGGCCGAGTTCGGCAAGGACAGCGACATGGGGCGCCCGGCGCAGCCGGAAGAGCTGTCGCCGGCCTATGTGTTCCTGGCCTCGCCGATCACGGCCAGCTACATCAGTGGGGTGATCCTGCCGGTGATGGGCGGGCCGCGCGGGTAGTGGACGCGTCAACGCATGCGCGCTGACGCCCCGGATGCATTGTGGTAGTGCCGGCCGCTGGCCGGCTCCCGGCGAACGACGGCACCGCCCTCGACCCGGCCCTTTATCGCGAGGAGCCGGCCAGCGGCCGGCACTACCCGCCGCCGACCGTCCGTGGGTCGTGACCGCGTTCGACCGTTCGTCGGGATGCGTCGTCCGGCACTTGACGACACCTGTAGTCACGGGCATGGTGGCGACACGTGTAGTCAACGGAGTGTGCCATGCGCGGCAAGACCATCGGGGACCAGGAACTGGCCCTGCTGCAGTACATAGCGGAACAGGACGGCGCCAGCGTCGGTGAGGTGGCGGCCAACTTTGGCGAGGCGCGCGGGTTGGCGCGTTCCACGGTGCTCACCATGATGGAACGCCTGCGCGGCAAGGCCTACCTGCAGCGCGCGCAGGTCGAGGGCGTGTACCGCTACTCGGCCACCGGCGAGCAGGAGAGCGTGGTGCAGGGCGCAGTAGCGAGCTTCGTGGAGAAGACGCTGCAGGGCTCGGTCTCGCCCTTCGTGGCCTTCATGTCGCACAAGGCCGAGGTCAGCGACAGCGAACTGGCCGAACTGGAAGCGCTGGTCGCGCAGCTGCAATCACGCAAGCGGGAGAGCTGAGCCATGGACACCCTGATGATGGAACTGCTGACCCGGCTGGCCTGGACCAGCGTGCAGAGCGCGGTGCTGGTGGCGCTGGTGTGGGGTGTGTGCCGCCTGCTGCCGCGCCTGCCGGCCGCCACGCGCTGCCGGTTGTGGTGGCTGGTGGCGCTGCAGGCGGTGCTGGGGCTGGCCTGGAGCAGCCCATTGGAACTGTCGGTGCTGCCCGCCGCGGGCATGGACACGGCGAGCCTGGTCGCGCAGCCCTGGGTACACGACGGCACGGCGCTCACCCCGATGGCAACGGGGTTGGCCACCCACGCAGCGCCGGTGATGGAACCGATGTTGTCCTGGCCGCTGGCCCTGCTCGCCCTCTGGGCATCAGGTGTGCTGCTGGTCGGGCTGCACAGCCTCCGCGCCTACCGTCAGAGCCGCGCGCTGGTTCGCCACGCCGCTCCCTGCACCGACGCAGGCCTGCAGCAGGCGCTGCAGTTGGCCGCCGAGGCGCACGGGCTCGCTCGCGCACCGCAGTTGAAGATCTCGTCGCAGATCCGTTCGCCGCAGTTGATCGGGCCCTGGAACCCGGTGCTGCTGCTGCCAGCGCGCGAGCTTCCGGCGATGGCCGCCGATGACCTGGACATGGCGCTGACCCATGAGCTGGTGCACCTTCAGCGGCGTGACCTGTGGTGGGGCCTGCTGCCCGCATTGGCGCAGCACGTGATGTTCTTCCATCCGCTGCTGCACCTGGCCGCACGCGAATATGCGCTGGCCCGCGAAGAGGCCTGCGACAGCGCGGTGGTGGCCGGCCATGGGCATTGCCGGCACGACTACGGGCGCCTGCTGGTGCAGCTCGGCGTTGCGCCGCGCCCGGCCGTCGGCGTGGCCAGTGCGTCGCCGAACTTCCGCAGTCTCAAGCGTCGCCTGGTGACCCTGCAGCAGACCGGCAGCTTCCCGCGCGTGGCGTCGCTGGCGATCACCGCGCTGTTTGTCGTGATCGGGGTGGCACCGATGCGCCTGGTGGCCGCCGTTCCGCCGCCGCCGCCGGCACCCCCGGCCGCCCCCGCCGTTCCGCCCGCCCCCGACGCGCCGCGGGCACCGGCCGCTGTCGCCGCACCGGCGTCCGTACCGGCACCGCCGGCGGTTCCAGCGCTGCGGTCGCCGGCCCCGCCGGCAGCACCCGCTGCGCCGGCGGCGCCCACGCATCCCGACGAGGCCACCAGCATGGTCACCCACGGTCGCCTGGACCTGGGCCATCAGCCTGCGCAGGCCTACGTGCTGATGGGGGACGGCGACAACTTCGTCAATGCCTCACTGGCCGACCTCAAGCAGGCAAAGCGCGATGTGCAGGGACGCGACCGCGTGTTGTGGGTAAGGCGTGGCAACGAGCGCTATGTGATCCGTGATCCGGCCCTGCTCGCATCGCTGACCACGGCACAGCGCCAGGTGGCCAGCATCGGCAACCAGCAGGGCGCGCTGGGCGACCAGCAGGGCGAACTGGGTGAGCGCATCGCCGCGCTGTCCGAGCAGGCCACGCGTGACGCGATGGAGACGATGGACGCGGCGGCCATGGCCAACAATGCCGCGCGCCGGGGCGTGGGCGATGCAGCCGTGGCAGAGCGCGCCGCGCGACGGGCAGCGGCCGATGCCGAAGCCGCCATCGATCACCGCCGCATCGCCGAGATCGCCCGCCAGCAGGCCGAGCTGGCCCGCCAGCAATCGGCCCTCGCGCAACGGCAGAGCGTGGCCACGGCCCAGATCGCGCGCGATGTCCGCACCGCCATCGACAAGGCGATGGCGGACGGCACCGCGCAACGGCTGCGGTAGCACAGGGGCCGCCCCGCCCGCGTAGAGCCACGCCCTGCGTGGCTGGCGGATGCGGAACGAAGAGCAGCCACGCGCAGGGCGTGGCTCTACGTCAATTGCAGCCGATGCGCTCGATCCGGTTCTGCGCATCCACGTTGATCGTCAGTCGGTCTTCGCGGAAATCCATGGTCACGGCCATGCCCGGCTTCACCACGCGGGCATGCTTGGCGCCACTTTCGGTGACGGCCTGCTTGACCAGTGCTTCCGTGGCCACCTTTCCGTTGAACGTGTCGAGTTTGCCTGGATCACACGTCATGGTGCCTCCATCGGTGCCGCGCGGAACGGGGTCCACCACGGCGTTGGGCGGTTCGGCGCTGCTCTTGGGCGGGCTGCTGCACGCCGCCAGCGGCAGGGCACAGCCAAGCAACAACAACAGGGGAAGGCGCATGACCAGTCTCCGTGAACAGGTGAGTGCCTCCAGCTTGCACCGTACCGGCTGCACGGCGCGTCAACGTCCCCTCAGCCGGGCGGTACGGCCTCACTGGCGAGTGCCAGCGTCTCGCGCTCGCGCCGTTCCTCGGCCACCAGCCGCTGCATCAGCAGCGAGAGCGTGACCACGTCCTGGTGGTTGTGCTCGGCCACCCGGCGCAGGTTCAGTGCGCTGCCACCGCGAAGGTAGTTCAGCCACGCCGCCGGCGCTTCCGAGCCGGGCAGGTCATCCTCACGCACGATCTGCAGCAGCTGCCGTTCGATGGTGGCGAGACGGCAGTTCTCCCACGTGCCGCGGTAACGGCGGCGGGTGGGGAACAGCAGGTCCACGTGGTCCAGCGGAGTGATCGGGCAGCGCTGTCGTGCCAGCCGGTAGCGGGTCTTCAACAGCGGCGCGTCGTAGCAGCGCCCGTTGTAGCTGGAGAACACCGTGGACGGGCGCAACCAGGTCGAGAATTCCTGCAGCATCGCGGTTTCAGCGGCCATGGTGGTCATCAGCAGCTGGCGGATGCGCAGGCCGTCGCCGCGCGCGGAATCGGTGTGCCAGTCGGCTGCGCCGATCATGAAGGCGCGGGTTCCGGTGCCGCCGGCCAGGCCGGTGGTCTCGGTATCGAAGAACAACAGGTCCTGCGGCAGCACGGCCTCGCCGTCGCGCTTGGCGAAGGCCAGCGACAGCGGCTGGGACGGGATGGCCTGCGCCAGGAACGATTCGATCAGGAACAGCCCGGGCGCGATCTCCTCGCCGGGCACGTGCCTGTCCTGCGCGTTCGCGCGCGGCCGCGCCGCCTGGCCCCCGCCACGATCGCGCAGACCGAGCAGGCGATGCAGGCCACCGGCGTCGGGCCTGCGCAGGGCGGGCGCCGTCGCGGGCGGTGCAGAAACCCCCGCCGCCCCACCGGTCGGCTTGTGGCGGATCTCCTGCTCGACCCACGCGAACACCGACGCCGGTGCCGGTGCACGTGCCCGCGCGTCGTTGGCGGCGGTGGGGAGGGCGGCGCCGGGCTGCCCGTTGCGACGTTCCGCATCTGCCGCAACGACGTTGCCGGCAGATGCACGGGTCGTTGTCTGCGTTGCCGGATCACGGGAAGGCGCCGGCGTGGCATCACCGGCCTGTCGCCGCAGCAGGCGCAGCTTGTCCAGGCTCAGGCTCAAAACGGCACCACGTCGGCATCCTGCTGCGCGCGCGCGGTGGCCTCGGGCAACGCATGCGCATCGAACAGCGCCAGCACCTTGAGCGCCAGCGCCTTGGGCGTGGTGGCGTCCTCTTCCTGGCCGGCCAGCACCGGGCCCACGCAGGCCGGGCAACCGGCCTTGCAGTCGCAGCGCTGCACCAGTTCCTGCGCGCGCTGCAGCAGCTCGGCCTGGCGCAGCCACAGCGGCTCGCTCAGGCCCACGCCGCCGGGGAAGTTGTCGTACAGGTACACGGTGGGCACGAACTGCTGCTGCAGTTCGATCGCGCTGGCGTCGAATTCGGCGCCGCGCAGCTGGCCGCGGCCGCTCTGGTCGGCCACCGCGAACCACGCGCCGTCGCCGTTGCCGACCGCCTTCTGCAGGTCGCGCGCGTCGGCCATCACCGCCACGGTGGCCACGACGTGCAGCGCGTAGGCAGCACCCAGGAAGCCGTCCAGCGCCTCCTGCTTGCTGTCGAACGCGGTCAGCAGCAGCGACTGCGGCAACTGCCACCACACCGCGGTGGTGTGCAGTTCCTGGTCGGGCAGGTTGACCGGCCCGTAGCCGATGTTTTCGTGGGTGTAATAGCGGATCTTTTTGTAGCCGGCCACGCGCCGCACCACGTGCACTTCGCCATGGTGCGAATCGCCCTGGCCGGCGATGCAGCCGTCGAAGCGGTCCAGCACCTTGAGCTTGGTGAAGTCGATGCTGTCGGTGTAGTAGTCCACGTGGGTGCGGGTGACGTAGGCCTTGCGGCCTTCCCAATCCAGCCGCTCCACCTGGTAGGGCGTGGACTGGACCATGTGGATGGCCCCTTCGTACAGCGTGAGCGCGGCGGCGGAATAGTCCACCTCGGCGATGATCTGCTGCTTGCCATCGCTGCGGTCAACCACGACGAAGTTGCCGTCGGCCACCGAACGCAGGCTCACCGCATTGGCCGGATAGCTGTCGGCGATCCATTCCCAGCGGTCGCCCTCGCGGTGCACCACCTCGGTTTCGGCCAGCGCCTCCAGGAACACCAGCGGGTCGATCGGCCCGAACGGGTCGCCGGCCAGGAACGGCAGCTCGAAGGCGGCGCAGCGGATGTGGTCGAACAGGATCAGCGGCTGGTCCGGGGCGATGCGCGCGTGCTCGGGCGAGGCATCGGCGAAGAAATCCGGGTGCCGCACCACGTACTGGTCCAGCGGTTGCGAGCTGGCCACCAGCACACCCAGCGCGGGCTGCTGGCGGCGGCCGGCGCGGCCGAAGCGCTGCCAGGTGGCGGCCACGCTGCCGGGGTAGCCGTTGAGCACCACCACGTCCAGGCTGCCGATATCCACGCCCAGCTCCAGCGCCGAGGTGCTGACGATGCCATCGATGTTGCCGGCGCGCATGGCGCGCTCGGTCTCGCGGCGTTCGGTGGGCAGGTAGCCGCCGCGATAGGCGCGGATGCGCGGGGGCTTGCGCGGGTCGTGGTCGAAGATGTCCTTGAGGTACTTGGTCAGCACTTCGACCATCAACCGGCTCTGGGCGAAGATCAGCGTCTTCAGCCCGGACTTGATCGCGATGCGCGCGATCCGGTTGCTCTGCGAACGCGCCGAGGCACGCAGGCCCAGGTCGGCGTTGACCACCGGCGGGTTCCACAGCAGCACATGCTTGGGTCCGCTGGGCGCACCGGACTCGGTGATGGCGGTGACCGGCGCTTCGATCAGCGCCTCGGCATGCGCCTGCGGGTTGCCGATGGTGGCCGAGCACAGGATGAACTGCGGCTCCACGCCGTAGAAGGCGCAGATGCGCTTGAGCCGGCGCAGCACGTTGGTGACATGGCTGCCGAACACGCCGCGATAGGTATGCACCTCGTCGATCACCACATAGCGCAGGTTCTCGAAGAACTGCGCCCACTTGGTGTGATGCGGCAGGATGGCCTGGTGCAGCATGTCGGGGTTGGAGACCACGATGTCGCCGTGCAGGCGGATCGCCTGGCGGGCGTCGCCGGGGGTATCGCCATCGAAGGTGAACGCCTTGACGCCGAGGTCGCCGGCGCGGTTGAGCTCCAGCAGTTCGGCCACCTGGTCCTGGGCCAACGCCTTGGTCGGGAACAGGTACAGCGCCTTGGCCTTGCCCTGCATGGCGGCACTGACCACGGGCAGGGTGTAGCACAGCGACTTGCCGCTGGCGGTCGGGGTGACGATGGCCACGTGCTCACCGCGCTGGCTGGCATCCCAGGCCTCGGCCTGGTGGCTGTACAGCTGCTCGATGCCACGCGCCTTGAGGGCGGCGGTCAGTGCGGCCGGCACGTCGGCCGGAATCGGCGCGTAGCGGCCTTCCCGGCCCGGCATCGTGAAGCTGCCGGTGATGCGGTCCGCGTAGCGCTGCTGCAGCCGTGCGGTCAGCAGTGCGCCATTGCGCGAGGGCAGGCCATCGGTGGTGGACAGGCGGCGCTCGGCGTCTTCGGTGCGCTTGGCGAGTTCGTAGGCCATGGTGACAACGGTCTGCAAAGGACGCCATGGAAGCACAAACCGGTCTCAGTGATTGAGACACCGACGGCTGGGTGGGTGAATGATTCAGTGCCGGCCACGGGCCAACGAAATCTGAAGGTCGCCTCCGTATCCTGCGCGCAGGGACGCTGCCGACAGGACGACACGTGGCACTACGCGCAAGGATTTCTGTGATCCGCAACAGGGCTGCGCAGCGCCGGCGGGGGACTGACCCGCTATTCTGGCCACCGACTCTTCGATCCTGACGCCATGCCCCTGCGCTCACTGTGCCTGCTCACCCTGCTGCTTCCCCTGCCTGCACTCGCCAGCGACATGGCCGATGGCGGCAGCTGCCGCAACGGGGCGTTCCCGTCGGAGCAGAGTCATTTCGCGCAGGCCAAGGTGATCGGGGCGCAGCGCCTGTATCTGCTCGATGACATGAACGGTTGCCCCGCAAAAGGCGAGCCGGCCTGCCGCCACGGCACCTATGTTGTGTCCGGCGACACCGTCATCAGCGGTCGCGACCTGGGCGGCTACCGCTGCGTGTTCTTTCCCAACAAGGTCGGCGGCAGCGCCGGCTGGGTCGACAAGACCCGGCTGCAGACGCTGCCCACGCGGACCCCCGCGCTGAAGGACTGGGCCGGGCACTGGCGCAACGGGGATGACAGCCTGGTCCTCCGCGTGCAGGGCAACACGCTGCAGGTGGAAGGCGACGCGTACTGGCCCTCGGCGAACCCGAGCCTGGAACAGCGTCCGGGCGGCCCGAACCTGGGCCAGGTGGCCGCGGGCGCAGCCCCCACCGGTGCCACCGTCGTATTCCGCGAAGACACCTGCGAAGTACGCGCACAGTGGCTCGTTGACACGTTGCTGGTGGCCGACAACGCCGAATGCGGCGGCATGAATGTGCGTTTCAACGGGGTGTATCGGTTGAAGCAACGCTAAGCTCGATCCGACACGGCGAACGCTGCGTTCACCTTTGCTTGGATGGCGCCATATCGCCGTGCGCTGCGGTTCTGTGATCCGGAGCAGGGCTGCGCCGCCCTGTCAGAAGAATGAAAAGAAGTCGAATTCAGCCACGATGTCTCAGGTTCACATAACAGTTGTATGATTCCTGCGTAATCATTATACGGGAGTCAAGAAATGGCTCAGACAGTGCAGCTGGCCACCGCCCGCGAGCTCGCCGCTGCCGGCACCGTTCGCGACACCTGGTTGGTGGGGCAGGTGGGGGGTTATGCCGTGATGTTCAAACTTGGAAGCGGCGAAAGGGCCCTGGCGACGAAAACCGGAACCATGCGACTGTTCGCCGGCCTGGATGCGGCTGTCCGCCTGCTTCGAAACGAACTTGGCATCAATCAGTATCACGTCGATGCGAGTGGCTATCTGGATGACCCCGGCAGTCGACGTCGTCGCCCCGACCGGACCGCAGCGTTGCAGCAGGCGCATCAAGATGCGGCGTATACCGAGTTCCTTCGAGAGGGAACAGAGCGCGCGCTGCAGGATAACCGGCCTGCACTTTCCAGCACCGACGCTGCCAAGCGAATGGATGCGGTCAAAGCAAAGCACCAGGCGCGCTTGGAGGCGGCATTGGGCGACAGGAGAGCCAAGCGGTGACAGTAGTGTGGAAGGAATCTGCACTGGATGATCGGGAGCGCCTGTTGGAGGCCGCACTCGAACATGCAATTGAGGCCGGAGAGCCAGCAATATACCGAGCTGCCCTTACGCAGGATGATCGCATTCAACGCGAAGGCGACGCACTCGACGGTGTTGCCACCTACAAGGAAGGACCCGTAGAAGGAACGCGGCTCTATACCTGCGCGCAAGGTCGAATCGTGCTGCTGTACGTGCGAGCCGGACACGAGGTTCAAATTCTGTGGGTAGCGCCGACGGCGTCGAACTGGACACGTTGAACAGGGTCACGATGGGCGCTGATGGACCGGCCGCCGCCGTTCGAGCCACCACAGCAGGCCGGCGATGGCGATGAAGCCCAACAGCCACGGCCAGCGGGGGCCGGGAACCTGGCCGGGCGTTGCGGCGGCACCCGCCGTCGTTTCAGCCAGCCGGCGCGCGGTGGCGGCGCGCAGCTGCTGCCGGTACAGCGGTTGCGCGGTGACCGGGTCGAACACGTAGAACGCCTGCACGGTATCGCCGTGCTGGAGCTGGTGCCAGCCGGGCTGCTGCGGCCAGTAGCCGGCGCAGTGGCTGCTGCCGCTGGCGGGATCTATCCGAAGCGGTACCGTGCGGCCTTCCGCGTCGCGGACCTGGCTGCCGCTGGGCACCTCGCACAAGGTCAGGCGCTCGCCCGACCAGGGCGTCGCGGCCTGCAGTCGAACGGCGGGCGCGCCCGGCAGCGCGCGGGCCACGCTGGCCAGCACGCCGGACCACAGTTCGGCATGGCGGTCGTCGCGGCCGGCAAGCACCAGCCGGTAACTGTCGGTGACCGGCAACAGCGCCACGCGGCCGCGGCCGACGCCGCGCCAGCCGCCGACGGCGTTGCCCTTTGCATCGTCGAACAGGGCGTCTGCACCGGGCAGCACCGCGTCGAACCGCTCCAGCGCTGGCGGCGCGGCACTGTGCGAGGCGGCATCGGCCTCGTCGATCCAGCCCGTGCTGTCGGTGGCCGGTCGCTGCGGGCCGCGCCGCGCCTGCAGCAGTGCGGCGTCTGGATCAGCCTGCAGCTGCAGCGGTGCCGCGCGGGTGCCGCCGCTCACCGGCAGGCCCCAGCCGCGCAGCGCCTGGCGGGCCGCATCGTTCAGCGGGCCGCTGCTGCGGACCAGCACACCAAGGCCCTCACGCATTGCCTGCTGCACAAGGGTGCGTTGTGCCGCACCGAGTGCGGCCAGGCTGCGTTCGTCCAGCACCAGCACATCGGTGGCGGCCAGGCGGGCGGCGCTCAGCGCAACCGGTGCATCGCCCAGCAGCACGCCGCCACCGGCGCTGGCCTGGGCCTGCACGGCCAGGCCGGTATCGGTGGCCCAGCGGCGCAGGTACTTCAGTTCCGGGCCGGGCGCGCCAGCGAGGATCAGTACGCGCGGCGGCGGGGTTGCCACGGTCTGCAGCGGCATCGTGATGCTGTCCACCACGTGCTGCTGCGCATCGAGCAGGCGCAGGGTGAATTCGCTGCGCCCGGCGGCGCGCGCGCTGCCGTGCAGGCGAACCCGGCCCTGTGCGTCGAGCGCGGCGCGGTCCACCACGACCCCGGCCGGGTCCAGCAACTCGGCGCGCGCGGCGTCGACGCCGCTGGCGCGTGCGCCGACGGCGAACAACGCACCGGGCGCGGCGGGCGGCGGCGGCTGCAGCTCGATCCAGCCGCGTGGCGCGGGCGGTGTCTGCAGTACCACCCGCAACGGCAACGCGGTATCGCGGTCGCGCGCGGACAGTCCATCACCGATCAGCAGCAACGAGGTGCTGCCCGGATGCTGGCGTAGCGCGGTGGCCAGGTCGGGGGCGCGTACGGCGTCTGCACTGGGCGTTGCTTCCGGCAGCGCGATCACGGTTGCGCCGGCGGGCACGGTGCCTGCGGATGCGGCGTTGCCGGTGAGTACGGTCAGCTGGCCGGGGTCCACGCTGCGATGTGGTGGTACGAGGGTGAAGTAGAGCAACAGGGCGGACAGGGCCTGCAACACCAGCAATGCGGTGCGTCTGGGTGAAGGCAGCCACGCAGGGCGTGGCTCTACGCGGAGGATGCGCACGCTGCCCACGACGGTGACCAGGGCCAAGGCGATCGCGATCCATACGGCCATGCTCATCGCGTGCCCTCCACTGCATCCAGGTAACGTTGCGCCATCGGGTCCGGCGCGCTGCGCCGCTCCAACTGTGGCAACGGACGCAGCAGGGCACGCCACAGCTGCGCACGCAGGGTGGTGCGGCAGGTGGCGCAGTCCGGGGCCAGGCGCAGCTCCTCGATCGCCGCCGCCAGGCTGAGCGGATCGGACAGCCGCGACTGATGGCGGCCCAGCCACTGGCTCAGCGCGCCCAGGTCCGGCGTGCTGTTGGCGTCGGCCAGCTGCTGCCAGACCGCCACGATGGCTGGATCGGGTGCGTCCACGGGGATGATGGTCGAGGTACGGCTGCCGATATCGGTACGGTCACCGCTCATGCGGCGGCTCTCGTCGATGGGCGGCAGCTCCGGTCCCACGCGGGCCAGGTAGATGCGTTCGGCCTGCTGGACCTGCTTGATGAAGGCCAGCGCCTTGTTGGCGAACGGCAGTGCACGCTCCGGCTGGCCCTGCCGCAGCTCGCCTTCCGACGACCACATCTGGTCCAGCGCCGCCTTCAGGATCGCGCGCGTCTGCGGATCCAGCAGGGTGGCTGCTTCGGCATGGTCGTGGGTGTGGCCGTATTCGGAGAGCACGTCGGTGGCGGCGCCGAACACGGGCGGGCCGTCGGCCTTGGCGGCGCCATGGTCGTGATCATCGTGGCCGGCCTGCGCACCGGTGGCTTCGTGGTCATGGTCATCCGCGTGATCCGCCGCAGGCGCGTCGCTGGTCGGCAGGCTGTCGCTGGTCGGCGGCGGCTTGGCCCCGCCTTCGCTCTCTTCGCCCAGGAACTGACCATAGCGAAGGCGCAGGATGCGCTGGTCCACGCCGATCGCATCGGAGCGCTTCACGAACTCCTCGGCCGGCAGCTGGCGGCGCAGTTTGATCAGCGCTTCGGCGTCGATGATGATCTGGCGCTGGCTGCGGAAGTACGCCGGCAGCGTCTTCTTGACCATGCCTTCCAGGTCCGCGCCCAGCACCTGTTCTTCGCTGGGCAGGCGCAGGATCAGGCTGGTGCTCTGCGCGGTCTGCGCCGTGGGCGTGCGGTTGTCGCGGACCTGCAGCTGCGCGATCACATCGTTGCCGGGCCCTGCACCCAGCGCCGCCAGGTCCAGCGTGCGGGCGAAGTGGCGCCGCGTTGCCGGGCCGGTGCCGGTCAGCGCGATGCGCTGCTCGCGGAAGGTGATGTTCTCGCCGCTGCCCTGCGCCAGGGTGAGGTGCAGCTCGGCGTTGCTGGCCACGCCGAAGTCATCGGTGGCCTCGAACTGCAGCGTCCAGTGGCGCTGGCCGGGCGTGGCCAGCACCAGTGTGCGGTCCGGCGCGATCACCCGCACGCTGGGCGGGCGGTCGGCAACGACGTCGAGGCGATGGAGCTTGGGCGCGGTCAGTGCCGGCTCGGTGACGATGCGGTACAGCGTCGGCCTGGCGGCCTTCCACTGCGCCACCCATCCGTCGCCGTCGCGGCGCAGAGCGATGCGGGTGCCGTCGTGCAGCTGCAGTGCGGCCTGTGTGGGCTGTGCGCTGAAACGCAACGACCATTCCAGCGCGCTGCCCTGCACCACCTTGGCATCCAGTGCAGTCTGCGTGCGCAGGGCCTGCCCGGTGTAGCCCGGTGCCTGGATCTGCAGCCGGGACGACTGCAGCCTGGGCGGCTGCGCCGCGCTGGCAGGAGGCGTAGCACGGTCGGGAAGCGCCGGCAGCGGTGTGCCCGGCGCGGGCCAGCCTACGGCGAGCGCGGCCACCAGCATTCCGCCACACCATGACAAGGCCAGCCAGCGCTTCGGCCATGCGGCGCGCAGATCCGGCGGCGCGGCCTGCAGCGCGGCGGTGATGCGAGCGTGCTGGCGTTGCTGCAGGGGATTCAGTGTGGCGCCATCGGCGAACAGAAGGTCGGCGCTGTCCTGCGCGATGGCATGCGTGTCCAGCTGGCGCACCAGCCAGTGCCGGTCCAGCCGCCGCGCGCGCCACGTGGCGGCACCCGCGACGGCCAGCAGGGTGGCCAGCAGCACGATGGAGCCGATATTGATGCCCGCCACGCGCGCAGCGCTGGCGGTGATGGCCAGCGCCAGCGGCACCAGCAGAAGCGCGGTGATCCACCACCGCCGGCGACGTGCGCGCTGCCATGCACGCTGAACGTGGTTCATGCGTTCGCCCCGCGTCGCGGTGCGGTGGCGATCCAGCGTTCCAGCGCGAACAGCAGCACGATCAGCACCAGCAGCCACGGCGCAAGATCACGCGGCTGTGCCAACGGGGCAGGGGCGCCGCTCAGCGGTGCGTGCGTGGCGGCAGGCGCCAACTGCGGCGGCGGTACCGGCTGCAGTTGTTCCAGCAGGCGGCGCGGGAACGACGGCTCGCGCAGGATCGGCAGCGCGTCGGGCGAGAGCGCTGCAGTGAAGCGCAGTACCTGGCCGCGACCGAGTGCGTGGCGCACGACGGCGGCGTTGCCGTTGTCGTCCTGAAGCACCGTCGACCCCGTGCCGGGGGCCAGTCGGGTCGAAACGCCCAGCACGCTGCCGCCGGCCCGCACCCAGGCCTGCCAGGCGGGCGGCAGTGGCGCATCGGCCAGCCACACGCCGACCTGCCCGTCTTCCGGCACGGCAGCGGCGGCGAGCGCCGGGGGCAGCACCTGCCCGCTCCACGCGCGCTGCAGGGCATCGAGCACGCGCAGTGCCGAGGGTGTGTGGGCCGTGCCGGCGACGCGCAGCTGTAGCGCGGGGCTGCGCGCCGGCGCAGCCGCCGGCATGGCCACGGGTCGCCATTGCACGGCACGCGACAGCCGCGGGCGCTCGCCATCGAGTCCCGGCATCGGATCGGGGACGTATACGGTCAATGCGGTGCCCTTCGGCAGCGTCTGATCCAGCTCGCGCAGCAGGCTGGCAAGGGGTTGTGCAGACGCCGGCACCGCCTCCCGCAGCGGCGGGAATCCTGCCGCCAACCAGCGTCCTTCGCTGCCCTCAGGCAGCGAAGGCGGGCTCAGTCCAGGCGCGACCACCACCCACGGCGGCGTCTGTACCGGCGCACCCTGCAGCAGCGGACGCGCCAGCAGAATGGCCAACGCAGCCAGCAGCAGCAGGCGAACCAGCAGCAGTGGCCATTCGTCGAATCGGACGCGCTGGCGCGGGCGTGCCTTCGCGCGCAGCCAGCGCAGCGCGGCGAACTCCAGCGGTGCGTAGTGATGGCGGCGCGCCAAGTGGATCAGCAACGGCACCAGCAGCGACGCCAGCGCCAGCAGCCCCAGCGGGAACAGCAGCGACAGGTTCATCGCGCACTCCCGGCGAGCATCCGCAGCGGCGCATCCAGTGGTTGGTCGGTATGGGTGACCACATGGGCAACGCCGCCGCGCTGCAGCCGTGCCTGCAGCGTGCGCTGCGCCTCGGCGAAGCGGGCCAGATAGTCGGTGCGGATCGCGCGGCCATCGCCCAGCAGTTCCTCGCCGGTTTCCGGGTCGCGGAAGCGGTGCCCGTCCTGGAACGGGAAGTCGCGCTCGTCGGCGGTCAGGATCTGCAGCTGCGTGACGTCCCGGCGCGCGGCGGCCAGACGCTCCAGCAGCACGGTGCCGGCGTCGTCAAAGCCATCGCCAAGCGCCACCAGCATGTCGCTGGCCTGCACCCGCTCCCAGACCGGGCGTAGTGCATCCGCGCCGGGCCACGCACCGCGTGCCTCCAGGCGATGCAGCAGCAGGTGCACGCGGTCGCGCTGGCGCGCACCGCTGCCGGACGGTACCCGCTGCACGCCTTCACCATTGACCGCGATCAGGCCGAAGCGGTCGCCCTGCTGCAGCGCCAGCTCCACGATGCAGGCGGCGGTGGCGCAGAGGTGATCCAGCCGCGACAGGTCGGGCCGCGCGCGATCGCGCTGGCCCGCGGACGCCGTCGCGTCGATCAGGATCCAGATCGTGACCGGGCTTTCGCGCTCGGATTCGCGCACGAAGAAGCGGTCCGATCGCGCGTACAGCTTCCAGTCGATCTGGCGCAGTTCGTCACCGGGCTCATACGCCCGGTACTGCGCAAACTCCAGACCGGCACCGCGGCTGCGGCTGGCGTGCTGGCCGATCCCCTGCGCACCTGCCGCACGCCGCGGCAACAGCCGCAGCGCCTTCAGGCGGCTGCGGACATCGGCGGGGATGGCGATAGGGGCGTGCGGGCTCACGGCAGGCTCAGGCGGGGAACGGCACGGCCTGCAGCAACGCGGCGATCACATCGTCGGCGCTCTTCTGCTCGGCCTCGGCGGCGAAGGACAGCAGCAGGCGATGGCGCATGACCGGGGCGATCAGCGCCTGCACATCCTCGCGGGTGGCGGCAAAGCGCCCCTGCAGCAGTGCCCGTGCCTTGGCCGCCAGCACCAGCGACTGCCCGGCGCGCGGGCCAGCGCCCCACTTGATCCAGTGGTTGACTGCGTCCGGCGCGCCGGTGCCGGGCCGGCTGGCGCGCACCAGCCGGGTGATCCAGCTGAGCACGTCATCGCTGACATGCACCTGGCGCACGGCGCCCTGCAGGGCCAGCACATCCTCGGCGTGCATCACTTTCGGCACGGCGCCACTGCTGCTGCCCGTGGTCTGCACCAGGATGTCGCGCTCTTCCTGTTCGGTGGGGTAGTCCACCCGCACGTGCAGCAGGAAACGGTCCAGCTGGGCTTCCGGCAGCGGGTAGGTGCCGGCCTGTTCGATGGGATTCTGCGTTGCCAGCACGAAGAACGGCGCGGGCAGGGCGTAGGTGGTGCCGGCGTAGCTGACCGTGCGCTCCTGCATCGCTTCCAGCAGCGCGGCCTGGGTCTTGGGCGGGGTGCGGTTGAGCTCGTCGGCCAGCAGCAGGTGGGTGAAGATCGGGCCCTGCTGGAAGCGGAAGTGACGGTGGCCGGTACCGTGGTCTTCCTCCAGCAACTCGGTGCCCAGGATGTCGCTGGGCATCAGGTCGGGGGTGAACTGCACCCGCCGGAACTGCAGCTCCAGCGCCTGGCCCAACGAGCGCACCAGCAGGGTCTTGCCCAGCCCTGGCGCACCTTCCAGCAGCACATGGCCACCGGCCAGCAGGCCGATCAGCAGCTGCTCCACCACGTCATGCTGGCCGACCACGGCCTGCCCCAGCGCATCGCGCAGCGGCTGCAATTTTGCCAGGAGGTGATCAATCGGGCTGTGATTCTGCATAAAACACTCGCGGGGATAGGTGTAGAGCCAGGTCCTGCCTGGCTGCACGGAAACAATGGAGAATCAATTGTTCAACGCATACATCACGATGTTGACGGCAAAACGGGTGTTGTCTTCGGCCAGGAACCGTTTGTTGCGCCAGTCGTAGTCCCATTCGCAGCCGTAATCCTTGTTGCTGTAGAGCACGCCCAACCGACCGTCGACCTCGATGCCCTTCAGGTAATCGTGCACCAGGTCGTCGCCCCAGCCATTGAGCTCGAAGCCGGTGGCCGGCGGCCCGTCCGGGAAACGGAAGAAGCTCCGGTACAGCGCGTGGTTGTTGGGCAGCTTCTTCAACGCGGCCGCGCCGAACAGCTTGGCCATCTGTGCCTCGAACGACTTGGCGAACAGGCCGTCGATATCATGGTTGCAGTCATCCACGAACACGAAACCGCCATTGCGCACGTAACGCACGAAGTTCTGCCGTTCGGCGGCATTGAATTCGACCAGCGTATGCCCGGCCAGGTAGCAGAACGGCGCTTCCAGCATGCGCGGGTCCGACAGCGCGACCACGTGTTCGGTCGGATCGACCCGCAGCGAGGTGTAATCGATCAGCGAGGTGATCACGTTGGACGGCATGCGCGCATCCACGTCCCAGTCGCCGGAATCGTACTTGAGGCGGGTGAACCAGAAGTCGTACCGCCCGGCCTGCGCACGGGCGAGCGGGGGCAGGGCCGCCCAAGCGGCCCCGCCCAGCATCAGCCGCAGGAACTGCGCGCGGTTCATCGCCGCGCGCAGCCTCCGTAGCGTCTGCCGTTGCCGCGGTCCATCAGACGGCGTCGGACAGCGAGGTGAAGGTGAAGTCGCGCAGCTTCATCGGCGGAATCATCATCACGAAGCTGGACTCGTCGCCGGCCACACGCACCGGCTTGCCCAGCTCTTCGATGTTGTTGAGCATGATCACCGGCGATTCGTTGAAACGGAAGTTCTTCACCGGGTACTTGATCTGGCCGTTCTCGATGTAGAAGGTGCCGTCGCGGGTCAGACCGGTGAGCAGCACGGTCTGCGGGTCGACCATGCGGATGTACCAGGTGCGGGTGACCAGGATGCCCTTCTGGGTACCGCGGACCAGCTCGGCGGTGCTCTTGTCGCCGCCGCTCATCAGCAGGTTGCCCGGGCTGGCGTTGGCGGTCTTGCCCTGCTTCTGCGCCCAGAACCGCGAGTAGTCCAGGTTGGCGACCTTGCCGTTCTCGATGATGGCCAGCTTGTTGCGCGGCAGGCCCTGCTGGTCCCACGGCAGCACCGGTGCCTCGGGGTGCCACGGATCGGCATACATGTTCACGCGCGGGTCGTAGACCTGCTCGCCGAGCTTGTTGCCGCCCCCCTTTTTGGACAGGAAGCTGCGGCCTTCATCGGCCGAACGCGCGTCGAAGAAGTTCATCATGAAGCTGATCAGGCCGGCGGCCGCCGCCGGTTCCAGGATCACGGTGTACTTGCCCGGCTCCAGCGCCTTGGCCTCGGACGACTCGGTGGCCTTGCGCATGGCGATGCGCACGTCCTGGTCGGCCTTGAAGTCGGCAGCGTCCTTGAGGTTGCGGCCGACCCAGCCCGACCCACGCCCGTCTTCGGTGCGCACGGTGCAGGTGTAGTCGAAGTTGGTGGTGCGCTGGTAGCCGAAGTTGCCATTGCTGTTGGCGGTGGCCTGGAAGCCCTGGCCGTCTTCGAGGAAGCCGGCGGCGATCAGGCCGTTGCCACGGCAGGGCGCGATCGAGTCGGCGGCGACCTTGGCGCGGAACGCCGGATCGATGGCGGCGGTGGAGGTGCTGAAGGTGGGGCTGGCGGTGTACGCCTGCTTGCCGATGGCCGGCAGGAACTCCGGGTTCTCCGGGGCCAGCTTGGCCAGGTCTTCGGCGCGGCGCACCACGCGTTCCAGCGCGGCATCGTCGAACTCGTTGATCGATGCGGTACCGACGCGCTTGCCGAACGCCACGGTGACGGCCAGCTCGGTGTTGTCGACGATGCCGCTGGTGGAGACGTTGTTCAGCGCGAAACGGATGTTGCCGTTGATCGAGCCGGCCAGCACCGCGGTGGTCTCATCGGCCTTGGACAGCGCGATGACCTTGTCGAGGATGGCCTTGGCCTGGGCTTCGGTGAAGATACTCATGAATTAAGGCTCCTGACCGGTCAGCCGAGGCTGCGCGCGGTGTTGATGACGTTGATGCCGTTGAAGCGCGCGGTGGACGAGCCGTGCGAGACCGCCGAGACCTGGCCCGGCTGGCCCTTGCCGTCGAAGAACGAGCCGCCCAGGCGGTAATCGCGTTCGTCGGCGACTGCACTGCAGGCGTTCCAGAACTCCGGCGTGCGGATCTGGTAGGCCACGTCCTCGAGCATGCGGGTGATCTGGCCGTTCTTGATTTCATAGAACAGCTGGCCACCAAACTGCGCGTTGTAGCGCTGCTGGTCGATCGAGAACGAACCATCGCCGATGATGTAGATGCCGTTCTCCACGTCCTTGACCAGGTCGGCCACGCTCAGCGGGGTCTTGCCCGGTGCCAGGGAGACGTTGGCCATGCGCTGGAACTGCACGCTGGACCAGGAGTCGGCGTAGCAGCAGCCGTCCGATTCGGTCTTGCCCAGGATATGGGCCTGGTCGCGGATGGTCTGGTAGTCGACCAGCTTGCCGTTGCTGATGAGGTCCCAGCGCTTGGTCTTGACGCCCTCGTCGTCGTAGGCGACGGCGCCGAGGCTGCCGGTCTGGGTCTTGTCGGCGAAGATGTTGACCAGGTCGCTGCCGTACTGGAAGTGCTGCTCGCGCTTGTCCAGGGTGGCGAAGCTGGTGCCGGCGTAATTGGCCTCGTAGCCCAGCACGCGGTCCAGTTCGAGCGGGTGGCCGACGGATTCGTGGATGGTCAGCCAGGTGTGCGACGGGTCGAGCACGAGGTCGTACTTGCCCGGCTTCACCGACGGCGCCTTGAGCTTCTCCTGCGCCTGCTTCGCCGCCGCGATGGCGTCTTCCTTCATGTCGTAGGACGAGCTGTAGTTGACCACGCCATTGGGCGTGAGCACCTTGCCTGCCGCCGCGCCGTCCAGGTATTCGTAGCCCATGCCCATCGGCGAGGACAGGCCTTCGCGGGTGCGGAACTTGCCGCTGGCCTTGTCGATGGCGGTGACCGTCATCGGTGCCCAGATGCGGTGCACGTCCTGGTCGATGTAGGAGCCGTCGGTGGACGCGAAATATTTCTGTTCGTTGACCAGGAACAGCATTGAATTGACGAAGCTGGCACCGGCGCCGATCGCGGCGGCATTGACGTCCAGCAGCAGCTCGACCTTCTCCTTGATCGGCACGTCCATCGCGTTCTTGCGGATCGGTGTCTTCCAGCTCACCTCGCCCACGCCGGGTGCGGCAGCCAGCTGCACCGGCGCGGTCTGCACGCCGGCATTGGCCTTGGCGATGGCCACCGCCTGCTGGGCGGCGCGCGCCACGTCGGTGGGGCTGAGCTGGTTGGTGGCGGCAAAGCCCCAGGCGCCGTTGACGATCACGCGGATGCCCACACCGGTGGATTCGGTGTTGACCACGTTCTGCACCTTGTCCTCGCGGGTGATCACGAACTGGCGAAGGTAACGCCCGATACGCACGTCGCAGTACGTCGCGCCGGCCTGGCGCGCGGAGGCCAGGGCCGCATCGGCCAGGCGCTTCTTCAGCGCCGGGTCGAGCGTGCTGTGCAGCTGCTCGGCGGCGATCACCTTGCCGAAGAACGACGGCACGATGAGGCCGCCAGCAGTAAGCCCGGTCAGGGCAAGGAAGTCACGTCTTTGCAAGGCAGCTCTCCACGTCGGTGTGGGGGGGGCGGAAACAGCGTTGGTTCGATTCTTGCGGGCGCAGCGGTCCAACGGTAGTGACGTTTGGCACGGTGGCCGGGCGGGTCAGCCCAGGCTGCGTGCGGTGTTGATGATGTTGATGCCATCGAAGCGGCTGGTCGCCGAGCCGTGCGACACCGCCGAGACCTGCCCCGGCTGGCCCTTGCCATCGAAGAACGAACCGCCGAAGCGGAAGTCGCGCTCGTCGCAGATCGCCGTGCAGGCGTTCCAGAACTCCGGCGTGCGGATCTGGTAGGCCGCGTCTTCAACCATCCCGGCGATCTGGCCGTTCCTGATCTGGTAGTAGAGCTGCCCGCCGAACTGCGCGTTGAAGCGCTGCTGGTCGATGGAGTACGAGCCGCGGCCATGGATGTAGATGCCGTTCTCCACGTCCTTGATCATGTCGGCCACGCTCAACGGGGTCTTGCCCGGGGCCAGTGAGACATTGGCCATGCGCTGGAACTGCACGCTGGACCAGGAGTCGGCGTAGCTGCAGCCGTGCGATTCGGTTTCGCCCAGCAGGTGCACCTCGTCGCGGGTGGCCTGGTAGTTGACCAGGATGCCGTCCTTGACCAGGTCCCAGCGCTTGGTCTTGACCCCTTCGTCGTCGTAGCCGACCGCGCCCAGGCTGCCGGGCGAGGTCTTGTCGGCGAAGAAGTTGACGCGTTCGCTGCCCCAGCGGTAGCCGGCGTCGCGCTTGTCCAGGGTGGCGAAGCTGGTGCCGGCGTAGTTGGCCTCGTAGCCCAGCACGCGGTCGAGCTCGAGCGGGTGGCCGACGTTTTCGTGGATGGTGAGGAACAGATTGGAGGGGTCCAGCACCAGGTCGTACTTGCCCGGTTTCACCGACGGCGCCTTGAGCTTCTCGCGGGCGTGGCGGGCGGCGGCGATGGCGTCCTCGACCGGGTCGTAGGAGTCGCGGTAGGCGGTAAGGCCACCCGGCAGCGCGATCTTGCCGCGCGCGTCGCCCTCGAGGAATTCGTAGCCCATGCCCATCGGCGAGGACAGCCCGGCGCGGGTGCGGAACTTGCCGGTGCTCTTGTCGATCGCGGTGGCGGTGAACGGCAGCCAGATCCGGTGGACGTCCTGGTCGATGAAGGAGCCATCGCTGGAGGCGAAGTACTTCTGCTCGTTCACCAGGAACAGCGTGGAGTTGATGAAGTCGGCGCCGGCGTTGATCGCGGCCGCGTTCAGGCTGAGCAGCAGGTCGACTTTGTCCTGGATCGGCACGGCCATGGCGTTGCGGCGGATCGGGGTCTTCCAGCTCACCTCGCCTGCGCCGGTGACCGGGGCCAGCTGCACCGGGCGGGTCTGGATGCTGGCATTGGCCTTGGCGATGGCGGCCGCCTGCGCGACCGTGGCCAGGACCGCCGCCGGGGTCTGCTGGTGGGTGGCGGCGAAGCCCCAGGCTCCGTTGACGATCACCCGGATGCCGATCCCCGACGACTCGCTGTTGGTGACATTCTGTACCCGCGCCTCGCGGGTGATCACCGACTGGTTGAGGTAGCGGCCAATGCGCACGTCGCAGTAGCTGGCCCCGGCCCGTTTGGCGGCGGCCAGTGCAGCGTCGGCCAGCGCTTTGTTGCGGACCGTGTTGACCGGCTCGAGCAGCTGCTCGGCGGCAATCAGGCGGGAGTGGGGCAGCATCAGGCCAGCCAGGCCCATACCAGACAGCGTCAGAAACTCTCGGCGTTGCACAGCTTGCGATTCCCCGGGTAGGCGCCTGCGGAGCGCGGGCGACAATGAACAGCCCTCGACTTTCGGTGGCCCCCGGCGGTGGCACAAGTGACTGCGGTCATGGTTGGATGTGCGTTGTTACGACATTTTGGAAGCGACATGACCCAACAGCGCTGGTCCGAGGCCTGTGAGCGCAACCGCGACCCGATCCTGGCGGCGCTGCGCCCGCACCTGCGCGACCGCCGGCAGGTCCTGGAGATCGGCAGCGGTACCGGCCAGCACGCCGAGTACTTCGCCGCCCAGCTGCCGCACCTGCTGTGGCAGGCCAGTGACCATCCCGACCATCTGCCCGGCATTGCCGAGCGCCTGGCTGGGGCCGCCCTGCCCAACGCGCCTGCACCGTGGCCCCTGCAGGCGGTGCTGGCACCCGTGCCCGGGCTGGCGCCGCTGCCGACCGACCGGCTGGGCTTCGATGCCGTGTTCAGTGCCAATACCCTGCACATCATGAGCTGGCGGCACGTGCAGGCGTTGTTCGCCGGACTGCCCGCGGTGATGGCCGACGATGCGCTGCTGTGCGTGTATGGGCCGTTCAATTACAACGGTAACTACAGCAGTGACAGCAACCGGCAGTTCGACGGGTGGCTGAAGGCGCGGGATCCGGACTCGGGCATCCGGGATGCCGAGGCGGTGGATGCTTTGGCGGCTGCGCAGGGGCTGGCGTTGATCGAGGACGTCGCGATGCCCGCAAACAACCGGTTGCGGGTGTGGCGGCGCGGGTAATCAGACTTCGCTGGAAAATCTGGCAAGGCATCGCGCGCAGCTGGCGGCGATCTCCTGGACCAGCGTCTCCAGAATGGGATGCGCGATATCTTCGTCTTCCAACTGCAGGCGCTGCTCCTCGGCAACGGCGGGCAGCTCCAGCGCCATGCGGGCCAGCATCTCCATGGCCATGGCCGGCGCAAGGCGCATCGCGGTAGCAGTGGCCTGCCAATCACGCAGCGTGATGTCCCACCAGCGATAGTGGCTGCCAATCTTCATGGCGAGCTTGATCTTGCGCTTCTGAAGCTGTGGGTAGGGCAGGGTGCTGGAAATGTCGTACAGCGGTGCCAGGCGGACCTGCTCGCTGTCCAGAAGCAGCGAGTAGTTCTTGGCGTGGGCATCGGTCCCGCCGATCAGGTAGTTGAAGGCCAACGCGTTGAAGAGCATTGCCACGTCCTGCTGTGGTTGGCTGCCGTGCTGCCAGAGGATATCGGCCATGTCTGCCGCGCCCGGCCCGCCCTGATTCTGGTATTTGATCTGCGGCATGACGCCCAGCGCTTGGCAGAAGTCTTCCTGATGAATGCGGGTCCATCCGTCGGCGGTACGCGCGCGGTCGTAGCGTTCGACGCAGATGGCGGACTCGCCCTCGATCTCGATCTTCTCTGAATGCGCGGCCGGCATGCCCATCGCGCGGGCCAGGCGCAGGCAGAACATCTCGTTCTCGACAAAGCCGCCGTAATCGCCGCCGGGTGGTTTGAGGATGTGCGTGGTGGGAATGCGACCGCTGGGCACGGCCCAGCCATCATCCAGTTTAAGCAGGGCAATCTTGGCCTGCGCACCGGCAAGACTGAACTGACCGATATCACCGAGCCAACGCCCACTGCCAACGTCGCGCCGGACCTGTGAAAGGCGCGAGGCGACCTGCGCGTCGCTCAGGGGCTCGATACCATCGGCTTGGCCTGCAATGACCGCCTCTACGCGGTCGGGGGCAACGAACTGGACGGCGCCAGCGCAGTCCTCGCCCACGTGTGCAAGCAGGGAAACAGGATTGCGAGCCGAAACGTGGAAGCGCGACGCCCAACCCTGCAGCGTGGTGTCGTTGTCAGGCAGCAGTCCCCATGCGACGGCCGCTACTGCGCGGGGCGCGGGGAATGCGGCGGTCAGCGGCAGGCACAGCGACAACGGGAAGGCGCCGCCAGCGTCCCGCCACTCCGGGCTGTACGCGAAGTGTGGGGTGCCGTGTGCATCCTGCCGCAACGTGCCCATGGGTACACCCTGCATCAGCACGTGCAGGCTCATTTCGTCGTCCGACGCTTACCCGCATACGGCTTGGGCGTCTCGTGGACGCTCGGCGTCTCCTCGGTGCGCTGGCTACCGGTGGCGGCGCGCGCGCGTTCCAGGATCTGGGCATACGACAACGGCGCGCGATGGGGGGCTGCCCGGGGCGATGCCCCAGGAACCTCGCGGTGGTGGTCGAGGATGTCATCCAGCCCGGCGCTGGGGATCGTGATACGGGCGGCCTCCGCCTGCTGATCCACGGCAGCCAGCTTCAGGCCAAGCACGTTCATGACCCGCAATACCAACTGCAGCTCTGCACGCGGTTTGCCTTTTTCGATATCCACAACCCATTGGCGGCTGACGCCGCATTCATCGGCCAGGCGCGCCTGGTCCCATCCCAGTGCCTTTCGGCGCTGCCGGATGATGTTGCCTACATCTTCCGCTGTCCTGAACATTGCCATGACGGGAATGTAACCGAGCGAACACACTCCCGCAAGTGTCTTCGAACGCGGACATTTCAATGACAGAGGGCGATTCCATCTGTCCATTCAATTACCATGTCTTCGATCGATTACATTTCCCGCGAAGTCACCGATCGAAGACATTCGTGGAATATCTGCGTTAGGTGACATTTCCCTGGCGTCGCGGGGCAACTTGTGGGTTGCCTTTTGCGAAGGCACCCCATGTGTTGCGTGCCGTGTTGGGCAGGGGGGTTACGCCACCTGCACGATATGCAGCGCCTTGGGGTTGCGCCACTGCGCCAACAGCACCGCTTCACGGGCCTTGGCCTTGTGCAGGTGCGCTTCCTTTACATGACCATAGCCGCGGATGTGCTCGGGGATACTGGCAATCTCCACCGCCAACGCCACGCGGTCATCGCTCAGCCCCTCCAGCAGCACCGCCACGGTCTGCTCGTAATCGGCGATCAGCTGGCGCTCGCCCCGGCGCTCTTCGGTGCGGCCGAAGACGTCGAACGTGCCACCGCGCAGGAACTTCAGCTTCGCCAGCAGGCCGAACGCCTTGAGCATCCACGGCCCGTACTCCTGCTTGATCAGCCGGCCCTGGTCGTCCTTCTTCGCGAACAGCGGCGGCGCCAGGTGGAAGCGCACTTCGAAGTCGCCCTCGAACTGCTGCTGCAGGCGGCGCTGGAAGTCGCCGCTGGTGTACAGGCGCGCCACTTCGTACTCGTCTTTGTACGCCAACAGTTTGAAGTAGTAGCGGGCCACGGTCTCGGTCAGGGCGGTGCTGCCGGCCTTGTCCCATTCCACCGCACGCACCTTCTCTACCAGCTGGCGGTAGCGGGCGGCGTAGGCGCTGTCCTGGTAGTCGGTGAGGAAGCGCACGCGGCGCTCCACCAGCTCGTCCAGCGAGCGCGACAGGCGCTCGTCGTCCAGCGGCAGGAAGGCCACGTCGCCGCTTCCGCCATGCCCCGGCAGGCCGCGCAGCTCGCGCTCGTCGCCGGTCTCGCGCGGCGCCGCGGTGGCGCCCCATTCGTTGCCTTCCCATTCGCCCGGCGGCAGGTCATGCAGCGGACCTGGCGTGCGTTCGGCATCGGTGTGGCCGTTGCGGACCAGACCGGCGGCCTGCTGCACCGCCTGCGGATCGACAGCGGCCAGTCGGCCCCAGGCAAAGGCCTGCTGGTTCATCGCCACCGCCGCGCCATTAAGCTCGACCGCGCGCATCAGCGCCTCGAACGAGATCGGCACCAGCCCCTGCTGCCAGGCGTAGCCCAGGATGAACAGGTTCGACGCGATCGCATCACCGAGCAGCGCGGTGGCGAGCTGGGTGGCATCGAGCAGCAGTGGCTCGCGGCCGCCCAGCGCCACGCGGATGCCGGCGATGATGTCGGCGGCGGGGAACTGCATGTCCGGGCGGGTGGTGAAGGTGCCCGGCATCGCTTCATAGGTATTGAGCACCACCTGCGAACGCTCGGCGCGCACCTTGGACAGCGCCCAGTAGTCGTTGACCACCACCATGTCGCAGCCCAGCACCAGGTCCGCTTCGCCGGCCGCGATGCGCACTGCATGGATGTCCTCGGGGGTCCGGGCGATGCGGATGTGGGTGGTGACCGCGCCACCCTTCTGGGCCAGGCCGGTCTGGTCGAGCACGCTGGCGCCCTTGCCCTCCAGGTGGCCGGCCATGCCCAGCAGTGCGCCGATGGTGACCACCCCGGTGCCACCGACGCCGGTGATAAGGATGTTCCAGGGCTGCTCGAGCGTGGTGCGGAAGGTCGGTGCGGGCAGGTTGTCGAGCAGGGCGCTGCGCTCGCTGCGCGACCCCTTGCGCAGCTTGCCGCCGTGCACGGTGACGAAGCTGGGGCAGAAGCCGGTGGTGCAGGAATAGTCCTTGTTGCAGTTGGACTGGTCGATGTCGCGCTTGCGCCCGAACTCGGTTTCCTTCGGCAGCACCGACACGCAGAAGCTCTTCTGCCCGCAGTCGCCGCAGCCTTCGCAGACCAGCGAATTGACCACCACGCGCTTGGGTGGATCCACCAGCTTGCCGCGCTTGCGGCGGCGGCGCTTCTCGGTGGCGCAGGTCTGTTCGTAGATAAGGATGCTGGTGCCCTTCACCTCGCGCAGCTGCTTCTGCACTGCATCGAGTTCGGCGCGGTCGTGGAATTCCACGCCGTCCGGGAACCGCTCGCGCTTGTTCCACTTGCCGATCTCGTCGCTCACCAGCACGATCGTCTGCACGCCTTCGGCGCGCATCTGGTGGGCGATCTGCGGCACGGTCAGGGTGCCGTCGACCGGCTGCCCGCCGGTCATCGCCACCGCATCGTTGTAGAGGATCTTGTAGGTAATGTTCACCCCGGCGGCGATCGCCTGGCGGATCGCCAGCGAACCGCTGTGGAAATAGGTGCCGTCGCCGAGGTTCTGGAACACGTGCTCGGTGTCGGTGAACGCCGCCTGCCCGGCCCAGGTCACGCCTTCGCCGCCCATGTGGGTGAAGGTGTCGGTGCTGCGGTCCATCCACGTGACCATGTAATGGCAGCCGATGCCGCCCAGCGCACGCGAACCGTCCGGCACGCGGGTGGAGGTGTTGTGCGGGCAGCCCGAGCAGTAATGCGGCACGCGCGGGAAGCTGGCGCGCGGCAGCGCAAGCTCGGCTTCCTTGGCGTCCATCCAGCGCAGGCGCTGTTCGATGGATTCATTGGTGAAGAAGCGCTGGATCCGGCGACCGATGACGCCGGCGATCGTGGCAGGCGTCAGTTCATTGGTGGACGGCAGGATCCACGTGCCCTGCTCGTCGTACTTGCCGACGATCGACGGACGCGGGCCGGCGCTGGCCGGCCAGTTGTAGAACTGTTCCTTCATCTGGCGCTCGATGAAGGCACGCTTCTCCTCCACCACCACGATGTCTTCCAGCCCCTGTGCGAAGCGCGCGATGCCGTCCGGCTCCAGCGGCCAGGTCATGCCGACCTTGTACACGCGGATGCCGATATCGGCGCAGGCGCGTTCGTCCAGGCCCAGGTATTCCAGCGCCTGCAGCACGTCCAGGTAGCTCTTGCCGGTGGTGACGATGCCCAGCCGCGCGCGCGGCGAATCCATCACGACGCGGTCGATGCCGTTGGCACGGGCGAAGGCCTGGGCGGCCTTGACCGCATAGCGGTGCAGGCGCATTTCCTGGTCCAGCGGCGGGTCGGGCCAGCGGATGTTGAGGCCACCGGCGGGCATCTCGAAGTCTTCCGGCAGCACGATCCGGCGCGCGAACGGATCGACCTGCACCGACGCCGAGGATTCCACGGTTTCGGCGATGGTCTTGAAGCCGATCCAGCGCCCGGTGTAGCGGCTCATGGCCCAGCCAAGCAGGCCCATGTCCAGGATGTCCTGCACACCAGCCGGATTGAGTACCGGCATCATCGCGCTGACGAATTCATCTTCGCTGCCGTGCGGCAGGGTCGAGCTGCGGCAGGCATGGTCGTCGGCGGCCAGCGCCAGCACGCCACCGTGCACCGAGGTGCCGGCGGCGTTGGCATGCTTGAACACGTCGCCGCAGCGGTCCACGCCCGGGCCCTTGCCGTACCACATGCCGTACACGCCCTGGACCCTGGCGCCCGGGAACAGGTTGGTCTGCTGGGTACCCCAGACCATGGTGGCGCCCAGGTCCTCGTTGAGGCCGGGGGTGAACTTCACCCGGGCCGCGTCCAGGTGCTGGCGGGCCCGCCACAGCTCCAGATCGAAGCCGCCCAGCGGGCTGCCGCGGTAGCCGCTGATGAAGCCGGCCGTGTCCAGCCCGGCCGCCTGGTCACGCAGCCGCTGCATCAGCGGCAGGCGCACCAGCGCCTGTACGCCGCTCAGGTAGATGCGGCCGTCGGTCCGGGTGTACTTGTGATCCAGCGTGTACCCGTCGTCCAGGCCGCCAGCGGCGGGAGCATTGGCGGACGAGGGGGAGGTGAGTTCGGCGGTACTGGTCATGGCTGGCCCGGAATGACGGCTGGCACGGCCCCACGGGTGCGGCCGGAAAGGCCGGGATTGTACCAGTCGCGCCATTTCGGCCCGGCAGCACTCGCATCCGGGGGCGTGCTGCGGTTAGGATCGGGGAGGGAGGTTGTTGTGACAACCTGGGGGAGTTTGTATGGCAGTGGCAAGAAAAAGGCTCGCCGGCCTCGTGCTGGCGGCTGGGGTGACGGTGTTCGGGGCGGCAGCGCAATCGCTGCCGGTGCTGCAGGAGTTCTACTTCGATGACGATGTCGCCGCCGTGGCGCCCGTGGTCGTGCCTGCTGACAGCGCCGATGTCGTCGATCAGTTGATGAAACAACGCGAACGCGGGCGCAAGGCACTGGAAGCAACCGTGCAGCTGGCCAGCGTGGCCTTTGCGCAGGGGCGTCCGGAACTGGGGCGCGAGCTCTACGCGGATGCCGAGAAGACCGCGCCGGCCAGCTCGGCACAGGGCCGCATGGTGCGCTGGAACTACGGCTGGGACCTGTTCCGCCAAGGCGATGCCGAGGCGGCGTTGGCGCAGTGGCACAGTGCCCAGAGCGGGATGCGTGGCAACCCGTCGTGGGTACCGCCGACCTTCGCGCTGGCGCTGTGGCAACTGGGGCGCAAGGACGAGGCGGTGAAGTGGTATGCCGCGGCCGTGCGCACCGAGCCGCAACGTTGGAGCAGCAGCGCAGGCTTCGCACAGCAGTTGCCGACCTGGCGCGACACCGAGCGCGCCAGCCTGGCCGACGTGCAGCAGGCGTGGGCGGCACAGCCCCCGGCCTGGCCGTAAGCGCGGGTACCACCGCCGGCTTCGACCAAGGTCGGAGCCGGCATCGCGGTGACTTCCGCTAGGCTGGCGCGATGGCCTTCGATGCATTCGCGCTGATCCTGACCATGCTCGGCCTGGGCATGCTGTTCGCACGGCTGCGCACGCTGCCCGACAACAGCGCCGAGGTGCTCAACCGGGTGGTGCTGCTGGTATGCCTGCCCGCGGCGGTACTGACCTACGTGCCGCGCCTGGTGCTGGATGCCAGCCTGGTCGGGCTGATGGCCACGCCGTGGTTGTTGATGCTGGTGACGGTGGCCCTGGTCAGTCTGGCCACGCGCGTGTTCGGTTTCGCCCGCGACGTGCATGCGGTGCTGCTCATCTGCGTGGCCTTGGCCAATTCCAGTTTCATCGGCTACCCCATGGTGCGCGCGCTGCTGGGCGACCACGCGTTGCCGTATGCGGTGGTGTACGACCAGTTCGGCACCTTCGTGCTGCTGTCTACGTTCGGGCTGTACGTGATTGCCCGCTACAGCGGCGACACACCGCCGACGGCGCGCCAGGTGCTGGCCCGTATCGCAGGCTTCCCGCCGCTGTGGGCGTTGCTGTTCGCGCTCACCCTGATGCCGGAGCAGCCCCCGGTCTGGATTGGCGCCGGGCTCAAGCAGCTGGCCGATGCGATGCTGCCGCTGGTGATGCTGGCCGTGGGCCTGTCGATCCGGCTGCGGCTGTCGCGCGGAGAACTCACGCCGCTGGGCATCGGCCTGCTGTTGAAGCTGGTGCTGATGCCCGCGCTGGCCCTGCCGATCGCCTGGGCCTTCGGCCTGCAGGGCGCCATGCTGCAGGTGAATGTGCTGGAATCGGCGATGCCGACCATGATCACCGCCGCAGCGCTGGCGATCTCGCACCGCCTGGCGCCACGGCTGGCTGCGGCGATGGTGGGCTACGGCATTCTGCTTTCGCTGCTGACCCTGCCGGCGTGGGTGTGGGTGTTGGAGAGCGTGGAGCGGACGGGGTAAAACCGACGGGGGTAAAACCGACGGGGTAGAGCGGACTGTTAGTCCGCTGCTTCAAACGCAGCGGACTAACAGTCCGCTCTACCGTCCGTACCCGTCGGCGCTACTCATCCGCGCTGACCGTTCGGCCGCGCGCCCAGTCGCGCAGCGCGTTGACCTGTTCGGCCATCAGCACCGACAGCGGGCGGCTGCCGCGGATCTCGGTCATCAGCAGCTCGGTGTCCAGCGTGCGCTCCTCGGCGTGTGCCGCGTACAGCCCGGCCACCACCGCCTGCTCGATCTCCGCGCCGGAGAAGCCATCGCTGGCCGCAGCCAGTGCCGGCAGCGCGAAGTCGTCGGCGTTGAGCTGGCGCCGGCCCAGATGCAGGCGGAGCAGTTCCACCCGGGTGTTGGCATCGGGCAGGTCAACGAAGAAGATTTCGTCGAAGCGGCCCTTGCGCAGCAGTTCGGCCGGCAACTCGTGGACCTGGTTGGCGGTGGCGACGATGAATACCGTGCTCTTGCGCTCGGCCAGCCAGGTCAGCAGATGGCCCAGCACGCGCCGGGATACGCCACCGTCCTCGCCGCCGCTGGCCAGGCCCTTCTCGATCTCGTCGATCCACAGCACGCACGGCGCCAGCTGTTCGGCCGAGGCCAGCGCGTCGCGCAGGTTCTTCTCGGTTTCGCCGTGGTACTTGTCGTACAGGCTGCCGAAGTCCAGGCGCAGCAACGGCACCCCGAAGCCGGCGGCGGTGGCCTTGGCCAGCATCGACTTGCCGCAGCCCTGCACGCCCAGCAGCAGCATGCCCTTGGGCGGGTCAAGCCCGGCGGGGCCCTGGCCGCCCAGGAACACCGGCCGGCGCTGGTTGACCCACCGCTTGAGCCGGTTGGCCCCGGCCACGTCGGCGAAGCGGGTGGTGTCATATTCGTAATGCAGGTGCCCGGCGCGGTTGAGCAGCTCGAACTTCAGCTTGGCCAGCTGCGGCAGGTCGTCTTCCCGGATCGCGCCGTCGGCGAAGATCAGCTGGCGGGCGATCCGGCGGGCATCGACCAGGCTCAGGCCGCGCAGGTTGTGCAGGATCTTCTTGACCGCGTCGTTGTCGACCTCCACGCGGCGACCGCCGTTCTCGCGCGCATAGGCGGCCACTTCCTCGCGCAGCATCTTGAGCAGCGCGTTGGGGTCGGGCAGGCGCGGGTTGAAGCGGGTTGCCAGCGCTTCCAGCTCGGCCGGCAGTTCCACCTTGGCACCGACCAGCACCAGTACATGGGCCTCGCAATGACGGCGCTGGATCAGGTCGCGCAGTGCGCGTTGGTGGCTGGCATAGCCCAGGTAGGGGTGGAAATCGAGCAGCAGGTAGATGCCCCGCTGGTCGGCCTGGCGGATCATCTGCAGCGCCGAGCTGGCGTCGGGCGGACCGACCGCGTCGTCTTCGCGGTCCATGTCGATACGGCGCAGGCCTTCGGTGATCGACCAGCGGTGCAGCGCCCGCCAGACATGCATCAGGGTCTGGCGGAACAACTCAACAACGCGGCCCTCATCCTGGGTTTCGATGATGATCAGTGGGGTGTTGGCGCGGATAAGCGCGCTGAGATCCTGTAACTCGCTCATACCGGCATGCAGTCCATTGGATCGCGCACGATAGCAAAGCGCCGGGGCATGCAGGAGGTTCAGCCGCGCGACTATCTCCATCACGGACGGCGGTGTACGCTCGGGACACGTTCCCCGGAAGCGAGGCTGGCATGAAGACGATCCTGGTAGCCGGTTCCAAGGGTGGGGTGGGTAAATCCACCGTCGCCACCCACCTGGCGGCGCAGGCCGCCCTGGCCGGCAAACGGACCGTGCTGGCCGACGCCGACCCGCAGGGCTCCAGCACACGCTGGGCCGAACGCCGCGCGGGACTGGAAAGCGCCGTGCTGCCCATCGACGCCACCGGCAAGAACCCCCTCAAGAAGGTGCCCGGCGATACCGAGGTGCTGGTCATCGACGCCCCCGCCGGGGCCCGGGCCGGGGACCTGCAGGCCTTCCTGAACGTCGCCGACGCCGTGGTGGTGCCGGTGCTGCCCTCGGCGCTGGACATCGAGGCCATCGTCGGCTTCCTCAACAGTCTGTCCAAAGTGCCGCGCGTCCACAGCCGCAAGCTGCCGGTCGGGCTGGTGCTCAACCGCACCAAGCCGTGGACCCAGACCTCCCGCCAGGCCTCGCAGATGCTGGAGGAATGGCCGTACCCGGTGGTCGCCCAGCTGCGCGACAGCCAGGGCTACGTCGTGATGACCGGCCTGGGCCGGAGTCTGTTCGATTACCGCTCCGCGCAGGTGCGCGAGCACCAGAGTGACTGGGAGCCACTGCTGCAGTGGTTGAATAACGCCTGATCAGAAAGAGAGCCTTATGCGAGAACTGATACTGCTGCGCCATGCCCACGCCGAACCTGCCGGTACCGGCCAGGCGGACCTGGACCGCCCCTTGTCGCCGATCGGCCTGGCCGAAGCCAAGGCGGCCGGCCGCTGGCTGAAGGAAAACAACTTTCGACCCGATTGCGTCTTGTGTTCCCCCGCGCGCCGCACCCGGGAGACCCTGGAAGCGGTGCTGGACATCACCGGCTATGTGGAGCAGAAGCTCGAAGACGCCGTCTACGAGGCCACGCCCGGCACCCTGATCGGCCTGGTGGCCGACCGCAGTGATGTCGAACGGTTGATGGTGGTCGGGCACAACCCTGGCCTGGAACGGTTGGTGCCCTTCCTCACCGAAGGTACCAGCAGCGATGGCCGCGGCATGCCACCGGGCGGCGTTGCCATCCTGACCTTCGAGGACGACGTTGCCATCGAGCCCGGCGTGGCCAAGCTGACCAAATTCTGGTGGCCGTAAGCCGTGGCAGCAGTACGCATCCTGTTGAGCTGTCTGTTGGGTCTGGCGGCGGGGGCGGCGTACGCCGAGCCCCCGGTGCCGGCCTTGCCCCCGGCCCAGACCACGCCAACGCGGGTCCTGGAGCTGGATACGGCACGCTCGCGCTTCGGCTTCGAAATCCGTACCCGGCTGGGCCAGCGCATCGAGGGCGTGTTCCCGCGCTTTGAAGGGCGCATCGACGTATTGCCCGATGGCCGTCACCAGGTCCACCTGCGCATGTTCACCGGGTACGTGGAGATTCCGGGCAAGGCCCGGTACACCGGCTGGATGCGGGGCGAGGAGTTCTTCGACGCCGGTCGCTACCCGGTGGTCGAGTTCGATTCGGTGCCGTACCTGCCGGATCTGGTCGAAAAGGGTGGCGGAATCCATGGCCGGCTGATCCTGCGCGGCGTGTCCCACCCGGAGACCCTGCAGGTGGAACCGGCGGCGTGCCCCCGGGCCGGGTATGATTGCGACGTGGTCAGCCGCGGTACCGTGCTGCGTGGCCGGTATGGAATGGACAGCTGGCAACTAGCAGTGAGTGATCGAGTGACCTTCGTCTTGCGTGCGCGTCTCAGTGAGGCGCCGAAACCGTGAATCCAATTCTGCGGGTGTTGGTGCTGGCAACGCTGTTGCTGGGCAGCGGCTGTGCGTCGCTGTCCAACGCGCAGCGCGACCGCGCGGCCGGCATTGCGGCCCAGGCCCGCTCCACCGTTGTTGACTGCGACACACCCGACCGCTGCGCGCTTGATTCGCCGCTGCGTGCGCTGGGCGGGCACGCCTTCAGCGAATCGACCGAGGCTGCCCCGCGCCACTACGCCACCATCCTGGACGAGGGCGAGGTGGCCCTGGTGGCCCGCATCAACCTGATCCGCAGCGCCACCCGCAGCATCGACCTGCAGACCTACATCTTCGACAAGGACGACAGCGCCCGGCTGGTGCTGGACGAACTGCTGGGCGCGGCGCGGCGCGGGGTCAAGGTGCGCGTGCTGATCGACCAGCTCTCGGCCATCTCGGACCTGCAGATCCTGGGCGCGCTGGCCAGCAGCCACCAGAACTTCGAGCTGCGCGTGTACAACCCCACCTTCGGCAAGGCGCGGCTGAACTACGCCGACTATGCCGGCAGCGTGCTGTGCTGCTTCCGCCGCTTCAACCAGCGCATGCACAACAAGCTGCTGGTGATCGACGACGCGCTGGGCGTGGTGGGCGGCCGCAACTACCAGGACGACTATTACGACTGGGACAGCGAATACAACTTCCGCGACCGCGACGTGGTGATCGCCGGCCCCGAGGCGCGTGGCATGGCCGCCAACTTCGACGCGTTCTGGCATGCGCCGCGCAGCGTGCCGGCGGAACGTCTCAATGATGTGGGCCGCACGCTGCTCAAGCAGGGTGCCCCGACCATGCCGCCCCTCGACTACCGCCGCCCGGACCGGGTGCAGCAGGTCATCGAGGAAGCCATCGATGCGGAGTACGTGCGCCGTACCTTCGTCGATACCGCGATGCCGGTCGCTTCGGTACGTTACGTGGCCGACCTGCCGCGCAAGCACCGCCGCGAACGGGCCAGCCAGCCTGCCAACGGCCAGCACGTGACCGAGCCGCAACTGGATGCACTGATCTCCGGCGCGCAGACCGAAGTGCTGCTGCAGACCCCGTACCTGGTGCTGTCCAAGCCGGCACGCCAACTGTTCGAGGCGCTGCGCAAGCGCGAGAAACCGCCGCGCGTGGTGGTATCCAGCAACAGCCTGGCCGCCACCGACAACCCGATCGTCTACGCACTCTCCTACAAGTACAAGCGCCGCAACCTGCGCGAGCTGGGCTTCAATATCTACGAATTCAAGCCGTTCCCGCTCGACGCGCCGGTCGATTACCGCAACCTGGTGCCGGCGCCGTTGGGCGAGGTGCCATCGGGCGACGGCAAGCGCAGCAGCCTGCTCGGTGGCAGCGCCGCCGGCAGCAACGCGCGTGGCAGCGGCAGCGGCAAGAGCAACCGACGCAGCGACGGCGTTGCCGTACCGCCTGCGCCGGCACCGGCCGGGTCGGAGACCGGCAGCGACACCGCTGCCGACCCCGACCGCCGCCAAGCCATCGGCGGCAGCGCGGTCGAACGCCGCGTGCTGCGCGCCGAAACCCGCCCCTCGTTCCTGGGCACCAAGGCGGTCAACAAGCCGCTGCCGGTGACCCGCAGCGGCGCGCGCATGGGCCTGCATGCCAAATCGCTGGTGGTGGACCGCCGCATCGGCGTGATCGGGACCCACAACTTCGACCCGCGCAGCGAGAACTACAACACCGAGGGCGCGGTGATCATCGACGACCCGGTGTTCGCCGAAGCCCTGGCACAGAGCATCCTGCGCGACATCCACCCCAAGAACTCCTGGACGGTGGCGCCACGGACCAAGCCACCGGTGCTGTCGGGCCTGAATTACAGCGTAGGCAAGGCGTCCGAAGCGCTGCCGGTGCTCGACTTCTGGCCGTGGCGCTACGCCACCGACTATGAGTTCCAGCCGGGTCCGGACTGCCCCGAACCACTCAAGCGGCAGGACGCGGGCTTCCACGCCTGCTACACCGCCGTGGGCGATTTCCCGGAGGTCAACGTGGGGCCCAAGTGGTTGCTGGTGCGCATGCTCACCGCGTTCGGCGCCGGCCTGGTGCCGATCCTGTAACCCTTTCAGTCGCACGGAGACGCTGCATGTCCCTGATATTCCGCGAACCGGTCTCGATCGAATCGCTCAACGCACTCAGCCGCAACACCCTGATCGAGCACCTCGGCATCGTCTTCACCGCGGCCGGCGATGACTGGGTGAGCGCCACCATGCCGGTCGACGCGCGTACCCGCCAGCCCTACGGCATCCTGCACGGCGGCGCCTCGGTGGTGCTGGCCGAAACCCTGGGCAGCAGTGCCGGCAACCTGTGCGTGGACACCCGCGAACAGGTCTGCGTGGGCCTGGAGATCAACGCCAACCACATCCGGGCCCAGCGCGCAGGCACCGTTACCGGCACCGCGCGCGCGGTGCACGTGGGTCGCAGTACCCAGGTCTGGGACATCCGCATCGAAGACGAGGCCGGCAAGCTGGTGTGCACCTCGCGGCTGACCCTGGCCGTGGTGCCGGCGGTACGACCGGCCTGAGCGACCCACCCGGTGGACGCTGTGTTGCGCCGACCGGGCCGGTGCAGGCGGTGACGCTGTGCCGCAGCCGGTCGCCCGCTTGACCGACCGCGGCGACTGGCCGCCGGTTGTCATCATTTTGTCCGGGATCCGCTGGCAGACCCCGCGGCGCTCGGGTATCGTTCGCGGATGACTTCCCCCACTTCGGCCTCACGTGGCGGCGTGGCGCGTGTGTGCCGTTACCTGTACCGCGTACCGCTGCTGCTGGTCCACCTGTTGCTGTTCCTGCCGATGCTGCTGATCGCCATGCTGCCGCCGTGGGGTCCCCTGCGCGTGGGCGAACGCACGTTCGAGCATGCCGCGGTGAACGCATGGTCCGCCGGGTTGATGTGGATCTTCGGCTTCCGCCTGCACCGCATCGGCACGCCGCTGCCGGGCGCGGTGCTGTTCGTGGCCAACCATGTCAGCTGGGTCGATATCTCCATGCTGCACAGCCAACGGATGATGGGCTTCGTGGCCAAGCGCGAAATCGCCGGCTGGCCGGTGGTGGGTTGGCTGGCCGCACGCGGGCAGACCATCTTCCACCAGCGTGGCAGCACCGAATCGCTCGGTGGCGTCATGCAGGAAATGGTCGTGCGCCTGCAGGAAGGCAAGGCCGTGGGCGTGTTCCCCGAGGGCCGTACGCGGGGCGGCCACGACGTGGGCCCGTTCCATGCGCGCATCTTCCAGGCGGCCGTGGAGACCCAGGTGCCGGTGCAGCCGGTCGCGCTGCGCTACGGCCGGCACGGTGACGCACAGACCGTGGTGGCGTTCGGACCGAAAGAAAGCTTCTTCGCCAACTTCCTGCGCCTGCTGGGAGAACCGGCACGCCGGGCCGAGGTGCATTTCCTCGCGCCCATCGGTACCCAGGACCTGGAAGGCCGCCGCCGCATCGCCGAGACCTCGCGCGCGCGCATCGTGGCGGCGATGGCTGCCGAGTAACGCGATGGCGCCCCTTCACGCGCCAGGGTTGCGTTCGGGTGCAGGCTCGCGCCCATGTTGACCGCTGCCGATTACCGCCCGCCGCGTTGGCTGCGCAATCCGCACCTGCAGTCGATGCTCAGTTCCAGCCGCATGCGCATGCAGCGCGGCCTGGTGCTGCTGGCCGCCACCGGCGCGCAGACCGACGAACTGATCCTCGATGGCGGCGACGGCGTGCGGCTGCAGGGCTGGCACAGCCGCATCGAAGGCCGCGAACCGGTCGGCATGGCGCTGCTGCTGCACGGCTGGGAAGGCAGTTCCGAATCCAGCTACATGCGCATGACCGCCGCGCGCATGCTCGATGCCGGCTTTGACGTGGTGCGCCTGAACTTCCGCGACCACGGCAACACCCACCACCTCAACCCCGGCATCTTCCACTCCAACCTCATCGACGAAGTGGTGCACGCCGCCGGCGATATCGCCCGGCGCTGGCCGCAGTTGCCGCTGGTCGCGGCCGGTTATTCGCTGGGCGGCAACTTCGTGCTGCGCCTGGCCCTGCGTGCCCCGGCCGCCGGGGTGCCGCTGCGCCGTGTGGCATCGGTGTGCCCCGTGCTGGACCCGGCCATCACGATGGAGAACATCGAGAACGGGCCGGCCATGTACGACTGGTACTTCCGCCGCAAGTGGGCCGGTTCGCTGCGCCGCAAGCGCGACCTGTTCCCCGAGCTGAGCGACTGGGATGACCGCGTGCTCAAGCTGGACATCCGCGCGCTGACGTCCTGGCTGGTCGAACACCACACCGACTTCGGCACCCTGCAGGCCTACTTCGACGGTTACTCGATCGCAGGTGACCGCCTCGCCGGGCTCGAAGTACCGGCCGACATCCTGATGGCCCAGGACGATCCGGTGATCCCCTACGCCACCTTCAACGGCTGGCGGCTGCCGGCGCATGCCCGGCTGGAGATCGCCCCGTGGGGCGGTCACTGCGGGTTCCTGGAGAACTGGCGCGGCGACGGCTTCTCCGAGCGCTGGGTGGCCCAGCGGCTGGGTCTGGAAGCCCTGCGCTGAGCCGGCGGCGGCGCGCCCGGCGGCGTGCTCTACAATCGGGGTTTGACCCCAAGCCGGACCGTCATGCAAGACAAGATTCTCGAAGCCCTGCGCCGCAACGCGGCCGATGAAGCCGTGCAGCTGGCGCGCGAATGGACCCAGACCGAACCGGAGCAGCCGCAGGCGCACCGTTGGCTGGCCCTGGCGCTGCAGCAGCAGGGCCAGTACCCCGAGGCCCTGGAAAGCCTGCAGCAGGCGCTCGCGCTGGCCCCGGACAACGCCGACCTGCACCTGCTGCACGCCGGCCTGTTGCTGTCGCTGCGTCAGTTCGAGGCCGCCGATTCGGCGCTGGACCGCACCGCCGAGCTGAATCCCAATGCGCTGCCGGCCTACCTCATGCAGGCGCACCTGGCGCTGGGTCGCAACGACGTGGACGAGGCCGAGCGGATCACCCGTACCGCCGCCCGCGTCGACGAAGAGCACCCGGAAGTGGTCGCACTGCTGGGCATGATCGCGCTGCGCCGTGGCGATGGTGATCGCGCGCTGGCACTGCTGTCGGCGGCCAGCCAGGCGATGCCCAACGACCCGCGCATTCTCTATGCGCTGGGGTTTGCCTACCTGGGCAAGGACATGCTGGCCTTCGCCGAGCAGGCGTTCCGTCGCGTGCTGGAACTCAACCCCGGCATCACCTCGCTGCAGGGCCTGCTGGTCCATCTGGCCTTGCGCCAAGGCAATACCGAGTCCGCCGCTGCAACGATGCGCCATGTGCTGTCAAAGCCGGACACCGACACCCCCGCGATGCGTCGTCTGGCCGGTGAGCTGGAGTTGCAGTCCGGGCAGCCGTTGCAGGCCATCGAACACCTGGTACCGGTGCTGGAACAGTGGCCGGCCGACCGCCAGACCCTGCAGTTGCTGCTGATGGCCTGGCAGCGCCTGGGGCGGGAACAGCAGGCCCGCGAGACCCTTGATGCGGCCTTGGCGGGCAACACCGGCGAGCACAACCTGTGGCTGGCCCGGCTCTCCGTGGAGCCGGTCGGCAGCGCGGACGCCGCTGCCGTTGCGGAACGCTGGATCGAGGCCATGCCCGCGCATCTGCCGGCGCTGGAGACCCGCATGCGCCTGCACGACATGAACGGTGAGGGCGACGCCGCCGAAGCCGTGGCCCGCCGCATCACCGGGATTGAGCCGGGCCGCACCAGCGGCGAAAACCGCGTTGTGGAAGCGCTGCTTGCGCGCGATCCCGCTGCAGCAGTTGCGCATGTGCAGGGCCTCGTTGCCGCTGCACCGGCCGAGATCCGCGCGGACCTGCGTGCGTGGCTGGGTTCCGTGCAGGACCGCGCTGGCCTGCATGCAGATGCGCTGGCGACCTGGGTCGACGTCCACCAGGTCCAGGCCACGCAGCGCCTGCCCTTGCCCCCGCAGGCCAAGGCTCCGCTGGATTGGCCGGAGATGGGCAGCATTCCGGAGGGCGTCTCCGCACGCCCGATGTTCGTCTGGGGGGCGCCAGGTTCGGGGGTCGAACGCGTGATCGCGGCCATCGCCGTCGGCAGTCCGGTAGTGCGCGGGGATCGCTTCGGTCCCAACCCGCCCAATGATGCCTTCCAGAGCTATCACACACTGCAGGAGCTCTCCACCGGCAAGCTCAGCTCCGAACAGCTGGTGTCGCAATGGCGCGATCTGCTGCCCTCGCGGGGCCTGTCCGATGCCAACATGATTGATTGGCTGCTGTGGTGGGACAACGCACTGCTGTGGTCGCTGCGCCCGCAGTTGCCCGAGGGACGCCTGCTGCTGGTGCTGCGCGACCCGCGCGACATGCTGCTGGAGTGGCTGGCGCATGGCTCGCCTGCTCCGTTTGCGGTGAATTCGGTCGGTGAAGCATCCGAGTGGCTGAACCGGGCGCTGTCGCAGGTCGCCACGCTGCACGAGCAGGACCTGTACCCCCATGCACTGGTGCGCATTGATGACATCGGCACCAACCCCGCAGCAATGGCGGACCACCTCGGCCGCCTGTTCGGCGTGCAGCTTGCGCCTGCCCCCTCCCTGGGGCCGGTGCGCCTGCCTGCGGGCCACTGGCGCCAGTACCGCGATGTCCTGTCCGCCGCGTTTGCACAGCTGACCCCGGTCGCCGTGCGCCTTGGCTACCCGGAAGCGTAAGGAGACCTTTTCATGAAGTTGAGCAGTACCCGCCTTACCAACGGCGAACCCATTGCCAGCACCTTCGCGGCCGGCGACGCGGACGGCTTCGCCGCCAACCGCAACCCGCCGCTGGCGTGGAGCGAGGTGCCCGACGGCACCCGTTCCTTCGCGCTCCTGTGCGTCGACCCGGACGTGCCCACCGTGCCCGAGACGGTGGGCCGCCACGACCGCAGCGTGCCCCGCGACCAGCCGCGTGCCGACTTCGTCCATTGGGCAATGGCCGACATTCCCGCCGATCTGCGCGGCATTGCCGAAGGCAGCTGCAGCGAGGGCTTCACCGTGAAGGGCAAGCCGCAGCCGGCCGGTCCGGCCGGTGCACGCCAGGGCCTGAACGACTTCACCGGCTGGTTCGCCGGCAACCCTGACATGGCCGGGCAGTACCTGGGCTATGACGGCCCGTACCCGCCGTTCAACGACGAGCGCGTGCACCGTTACTTCTTCCGCCTGTTTGCGCTGGACGTGGCCACGCTGGACCTGCCCACCCCGTTCACCGCCGCCGACGTGCACAGGGCCATGCACGGCCACGTGCTCGCCGAAGCGGCGCTGCACGGGACGTATACGCTCAACCCGGCGTTGCGCTGATCGGCGGCGCCGCCCGACCAGGGGTGCCCGCTTGCGCAGGCACCCGTTGGGTCATTCCTCCGCGCGTTCGCGGGTGGTCCGGAGCGCGCCCTTGGAGACGTATGCCCAGGAGGGCTTCGGCCCACTGATCGCGAACCGTTTCACGAGCAGTACGTTGCTCAGGCCGTCCTCGTGGCTGAAACCCTCGATCTGCCAGGGCACGCTCACGAACTCACCTTCGCTTGCCAGCATGCTGCCGTTGCTGCCGTAGTGCACTTCCCGCACCTGCAGGCACTGCGCGCCCGTGGGCGATGCACAGGGCGCGGTGCGCGATGCCACCTCCAGGTACAACGTCTCCCCAGGGCTCCCATAGCGTGTCTCCGGTGTTGGCTCCGGAAGGAATACCAGCACCTCCCCATGTGCCGTGCGCCAGGCCAGCGCTCCGTCGTCGGCCTGCGTCAGCGTTGCCGACGAAGAGTGGGTGATCAGCGCAATGGCCCGGCTCTCCTGCTCGGCTACCTCGTCCCTGCAGCCGACGGCGGTTCGCTCTCCCTGTACGACGAAGAGACGGCTGCCCTGCAGGCGGTAGCCAGCACCCATGGCGTTGCAGAGATTCAACACGCCCAGCTGGCCCTGCGTGAACCGTACCGCCAGCGGGGGGCGGCCCTCCACGAACAGCGCATCAATACGTTCGCCACGCGCATCCGTCGCCTCGGACAGATGCCAGACATACGCTTCGAGATGTGCATGAGTGGGAGCAGTGCTGGCCACTGCAGCGTTCTGGAACGCGGTCAGCAGCACGATCAGGCACAGCGGAAAAATGTACGGGCGCCTCATGCCTGTCTCCTTGGCGTGCTTGCAGTGCAACGAAGAAGGGCAGCCGCAGGCTGCCCTTCAGAGGTTACGGTTTGACCGTTTCCGACTCCACCACCATGTCCAGCACATACGCCTTCGACGAACCGTCGGCCGGCGGGTTGGCGACGTTGAAGCGCTTCACCCGCAGCACGTTACGCGTGCCGGCTTCGTGGGTATAGCCCTCGATGACGTCGTAGAAGTTTTCGAACGCCCCCGGCGTGCCCTGCTTCAGGCCCTTGTCGTCGAACTGGATCTCACGGGTCTGCAGGCACTGCTTGTCGCGGATCATCGGGTGCGGGCACGGCTTGGTCTGCGCGGCCACCTCGATGAACACCGTCTCACCCGGACCGCCGAAGCGGGTCTCGGCGGTCGCCTGCGGGTTGAACACCAGCACGTCGCCGCTGGCGGTGCGCAGGGTCAGCTGGCCTTCGCCGCCCAGTTCGGTCTTCGATGCGCCTTCCAGGCGTGAGCCCACCGCCTGGTCCAGTGCCATCAGCGCCTTGTCCGTGCAGGCCATCATGGTCGAGGCCATCGGCGAAACGGTCAGGCTGCCGTCGGCCAGGGTATAGCCGCCTCCCATCCGGTTGCAGGTGTTGCTGACCGCCAGGCGGCCGTCGATGAAGTCCAGCGTGACCGGCTTGTCGGCGCGCGCGAACAGCGCATCGATACGCTTGCCGCTGGCATCAGTGGCGCTGTCGAGCACCCATTGGTTGCCCTGCAGGCGCTGCGCATCCAGCTGCGCCACTGCCTTCTGGTCGGCAGCCGCCGTCGGCGCCGGGGCGAGGTCGTCGCGGCCGGACACGGCCGGGGCCTCCGTGGACGGGTTGCTGCACGCGGCCAGCACGGCCAGCGGCAGGATCAGCATCAGGTTGCGGGTACGTTTCATGGACATCTCCTTGGGAACCCGGGGAATAACGATGCAGCGCCCCGGGTGGGGTTGCGGCGGCGCCGGGCCGTTCAGTTGCCGGCAGGCAGGAACAGCAGCAGGCCCGCGCCGAGTGCGATCCGGTAGAACGCGAAGGCGGTGAAGCGGTGGGCCTTGATGTAGCCCAGCAGCCACTTCACTACGACGAAGCCGGTGATGACCGCGGCAACGAAGGCCACGCCCACGTCGGTCCAGTTCTCGCTGGCCAGTCTGCCGTCCTTGGCCAGTTCCAGGAACGCGTACGCACTGGCCGCGAACATGGTGGGAATGCCCACCAGGAACACGAATTCAGTCGCCGCCGCGCGCCGGCTCAGGCCGAACAGCATGGCAATGAAGATCGCCGCGGCCGAGCGCGAGGTGCCGGGGAACACGCCGGCCACCACCTGCGCCAGGCCGACCAGCACGGCCACCTTCCAGGTCACCTCGTCGCGGTCGGGCAGGCGCGCGGCGCGCGCTTCCACCAGGATCATCCAGATGCCGCCGATGATCAGCGCCCAGGCCACCGGGGTTACCGTCTCCGGCAGCTCCCAGCCGGCCAGGCGGACGGGCAGGCCGACCACTGCCGTCACCAGGAACGCGGTGCCCAGCTTGAGCACGTAATCGCGGTTGGCCCGGTCCTGCAGGCCGGTGGCCAGCGTCCACAGGCGCTGGCGGAACACCAGGGTGATGGCCAGGATCGCGCCGGCCTGGATCACGATGTTGAAGAAGTCCGACCGCGCGCCCAGCCAGTGCTGGGCGATCAGCAGGTGACCGGTACTGGAAATCGGAAGGAATTCGGTGAGGCCTTCAAGAATGCCCAACAACAGGGCAGAGAACAGATCGGACATCGGCGGGCGGTTGCTCGAAAATAAAGGGGTACAGCCGGGCCCGGCCCGGCTGCGTGCGTGACGAAGCATAAAACATCAGACGCCGCACCAAATGTGTGCATGGTGCGGCCATTGCACCGCAATGGTGCGCAGCGTTCAGCGTCCATCCGGGTGCACACCGTGTGAAATCAACCACTTGTGCGGTCCGGAAAGTTGGCACGGGGATTGCTCTATCCACACAGGCAATCACCCATCTGAGGTTTCACCGATGTCTGTGGAAAACGTTGAGAAGCTGATCAAGGACAACCAGATCGAATTCATCGACCTGCGCTTTGTCGACATGCGCGGTATCGAGCAGCACGTCACCTTCCCGGTCAGCATCGTGGAACCGTCCCTGTTTGAAGAAGGCAAGATGTTCGACGGCAGCTCGATCGCCGGCTGGAAGGGCATCAACGAGTCCGACATGGTCCTGCTGCCGGATCCGTCCAGCGCGTACGTCGACCCGTTCTACGCCGACCCGACCCTGGTCATCAGCTGCGACATCCTTGACCCGGCCACCATGCAGCCGTACGGCCGCTGCCCGCGCGGCATCGCCAAGCGCGCCGAGGCCTACCTGAAGTCCTCCGGCATTGCCGAGCAGGCCTTCTTCGGTCCGGAGCCGGAGTTCTTCATCTTCGACTCGGTCCGCTTCGCCAACGACATGGGCAACACCTTCTTCAAGATCGACTCCGAAGAAGCGGCCTGGAGCACCGGCGACAAGTTCGGCGGTGCCAACAGCGGTTACCGTCCGGCAGTGAAGGGGGGTTACTTCCCCGTTCCGCCGACCGATTCGCTGCACGACCTGCGCGCTGAAATGTGCAAGACGCTGGAACAGGTCGGCATCGAAGTCGAAGTGCAGCACCACGAAGTGGCCACCGCCGGCCAGTGCGAAATCGGCACCAAGTTCAGCACCCTGGTGCAGAAGGCCGACGAACTGCTGCGCATGAAGCACGTCATCAAGAACGTGGCCCACCGCAACGGCAAGACCGCCACCTTCATGCCCAAGCCGATCGTCGGCGACAACGGCAGCGGCATGCACGTGCACCAGTCCCTGTCCAAGGGCGGCACCAACCTGTTCTCCGGTGACGGCTACGGCGGCCTGAGCCAGCTGGCGCTGTGGTACATCGGCGGCATCTTCAAGCACGCCAAGGCGATCAACGCCTTCGCCAATTCCGGCACCAACAGCTACAAGCGCCTGGTGCCGGGCTTCGAAGCCCCGGTGATGCTGGCCTATTCGGCCCGCAACCGTTCGGCCTCGTGCCGCATTCCGTGGGTGTCCAACCCGAAGGCGCGCCGCATTGAAATGCGCTTCCCCGATCCGATCCAGTCCGGCTACCTGACCTTCACCGTGCTGATGATGGCCGGCCTGGACGGCATCAAGAACCAGATCGACCCGGGCGAACCGAGCGACAAGGATCTGTACGACCTGCCGCCGGAAGAAGAGAAGCTGATCCCGCAGGTCTGCTCCTCGCTCGACCAGGCCCTGGAAGCGCTGGACAAGGACCGCGAGTTCCTCAAGGCCGGTGGCGTGATGAGCGACGACTTCATCGATGGCTATATCGCGCTGAAGATGCAGGAAGTGACCCGCTTCCGCGCCGCCACCCACCCGCTCGAATACCAGATGTACTACGCCAACTGAGCAACAGGTGACGATGCCGAAGGACTTCCCTCCCACCTTCGTCATCGTCACCGCTTCACCAACGCGCGACGGCTGGGGAGCCGAACCGCAAGACGGTAGAACCGACCGGGTAAAACCGACGGGGTAGAGCGGGCTGTGCAGAGCCGACTGTGTAGAGCGGACTGTGTAGAGCGGACTGTTAGTCCGCTGCGTTGTAAACCAACACCAGGGGCAAGAGAGACCGGACGCGCAGCATGGGCCTTCCTCCCTCCCGCGTCACCGCTGCCGCCGCCCTTACGGGTATCGGCAACGGCGTGGTCCATGCAACGTCCGGCGCAACGACCGGCGGCCATGTGCAAGTGGCCGCCGGTTGACCTGACATCGGCCTGCCAGCGCAGGCCGGTTCCATCCACCATCGGGATATGCGCATGAAACTGATCTCCGCCATCATCCGACCGTTCAAGCTCGACGAGGTCCGCGAGGCCCTCTCCGATGCGGGCGTGTCGGGCATCACCGTGACCGAGGTCAAGGGTTTCGGTCGCCAGAAGGGTCACACCGAGTTGTACCGCGGCGCGGAGTACGTCGTGGACTTCCTGCCGAAGATCAAGATTGAAACCGTGGTCACCGACGACCGCCTGGATGCCGTGGTCGAAGCGATCCAGACCGCGGCCGGCACCGGCAAGATCGGTGACGGCAAGATCTTCGTCACCGCGGTCGAACAGGTCGTCCGCATCCGCACCGGCGAAATCGGCGCGGACGCGCTCTAACTCTCACTCGGAGCCCACAATGAAGACTTCCTTGTTCACCGGGTGGCAAGCCCGGTTCCACGCTGTGTGCCTGTTGATGCTGATCAGCGCCCTCGCCGTCGGCGCCTTCTCCGGTACGGCGCACGCGCAGGCCCAGGTCACCCCCGCACCCACCGAAAGCGTGGCCGTCGAACCGTTGCCCGCCCCAGATGCCGCACCGGCAGCCGCCGTTGAAGCCGCCGCTGCAGCCCCCAGCTTCGACCACGGTGACGTGGCCTGGATGCTCACCTCCACCCTGCTGGTGCTGTTGATGGTGGTGCCGGGCCTGGCGCTGTTCTATGGCGGCCTGGTGCGCTCCAAGAACGTGCTGTCCATTCTCAGCCAGATCCTGGTGGTGTTCTCGCTGGTGCTGATGCTGTGGGTAGCCTATGGCTACAGCGCGGTGTTCAGTGAAGGCAACGCCTTCTTCGGCTCGTTCACCGAATTCGCCTTCCTCAAGGGCTTCGCCCCCGACTCGGTCGGCAACACCCCGATCAAGGGGCTGCCGGATTACCTGTTCGTGGCCTTCCAGTCCACCTTCGCCGGCATCACCACCGCGCTGATCGTCGGTGCGTTTGCCGAGCGCATCAAGTTCAAGGCCGTGCTGCTGTTCTCGGCCCTGTGGTTCACGCTGAGCTATATCCCGATGGCGCACATCGTCTGGGGTGGCGGTTACCTGGGTGCGATGGGCGCGATCGACTTCGCCGGTGGCACCGTGGTGCACATCAATGCGGGTGTGGCCGGCCTGGTGGCGGCGTACTTCGTCGGCAAGCGCATCGGCTACGGCCAGACCGCACTCAAGCCGCACAACGTACCGTTCACCTACATCGGCGCGATGTTGCTGTGGGTGGGCTGGTTCGGCTTCAACGCCGGTTCGGCCGCCGCGGCCGACACCGTTGCCTCGCTGGCCTTCATCAACACCATCCTCGCCACCGCCGCTGCGGTGCTGGGCTGGACCCTGGTGGAAGCGGTCAGCAAGGGCAAGCCGTCCGCCCTCGGCGCAGCGTCCGGCGCGGTGGCCGGCTTGGTCGGCATCACCCCGGCATGCGGCACGGTCGGCCCGTTGGGCGCCATCGTGATCGGCCTGGTGACCGGCGTGGTCTGCGTGTGGGGCGTTACCGGCCTCAAGCGCCTGCTCAAGGTGGATGACACCGCTGATGTGTTCGGCGTGCATGGTGTCGGCGGTATCGTCGGCGCGCTGCTCACCGGCGTGTTCAGCGCGCAGTCGCTGGGCGGCACCAAGGCCGACCTCGATATCGGCCACCAGGTCTGGGTACAGCTGGTCAGCGTGGGCTTCACCATCGTCTGGTGCGCGGTCGTCACCGTCGCGATCCTGCTGGTGGTGCGCCTGGTCTTCGGCCTGCGCGTGACCGAGGAAGCCGAGCGCACCGGCCTGGATGTCACCTCGCACGGCGAATCCGCATACGAGGCCTGATGCAGCAACGCCGACCTGCAATGCGGACCTGTAGTGCCGACTGTTAGTCGGCAACGCAACTGATCGGCAAGGCATACACGGTAATGCCGACTGTTAGTCGGCAACGGATAGACGGTAGTGCCGACTGTTAGTCGGCAGCCCCACCAACAAGAAACGAGAGAGAGCGTAGTAATTGGCCGGCAACCGCAAGGTTCGCCGGCCATTTTTTTGCGTTCGCACCCCGCGCCCCGATCGGCCACAATCCCCCCATGCGCCGAATCCACCGCCCGCTCGTGCTGCTCGCCACCCTCCTGCTCGCCGCCTGCGCCAGCACCGACGTGCGCAGCCCGCTCGCCACCTGGGTGCCCTCGCCGAACCACAACGCACGCAGCCCGGTCATCATCGTTCTGCACCACACCGACCAGGACAACGTGCAGCAGAGCCTGCACACCCTGCGGACCGCCAACAGCGGCGGCAAGGTGAGCTCGCATTACCTGGTCGGCTCGGATGGCCACATCTACCAGCTCGTCGCCGACAACCGCCGCGCCTGGCATGCCGGTGGCGGCCGCTGGGGCACGATCACCGACCTCAACTCCACCTCCATCGGCATCGAGATCGACAACGACGGCAACAGCCCGTTCGCTCCCGACCAGATCGCCGCCCTGATCCGCCTGCTCGACGATCTCTGCACGCGCCTGAACATCCCACGCACCCGGATCATCGCGCACGCCGACCTCGCGCCCGCGCGCAAGCAGGACCCCAGCCGCTACTTCCCGTGGCAGCAGCTGGCCGAGGCGGGCTTCGGCGTCTGGCCGCGCGCCAGCGACGGCCCGGCCCCACCAGGCTTCGACCCGTGGCTGGCGCTCCAGACCTTCGGCTACCCGCTCAACGACCGCGGGGCGGCCGCCGGCGCCTTCCATCGCCGCTTCCGCGCCCGCGACGATCTCCCGCCAACCCTCGACGCCGAAGACGCCCGCATCCTGCACTCGCTGCTGCAACAGGCGCGCTGAACGGTCGCCACCGACGAGACATGACCTCGGGTTCACGCGACGGCTGCCGCCAATGGCCCGCAACGAACGGCCGGTGACGAACGTTTCGCAACCGGCGGCCTGCACCGACGGCTCGCACCAAATCGCTCGCACCCGACGGCTCGCACCAAACGGCTCGCACCCGACGCCTGGCACCAAATGGCTCGCACCCGACTGGGTAGAGCGGACTGTTAGTCCGCTGCTTCAGCAACCGCGACCTACAATCAACCCTCGATACCGCCCAGAAGAGCACCCATGACGGCCAAGCGCATCACCCCTGCACTCAAGCACCCCGCCTTGACCCTGCTGAGCCTGATCGTCCTCACCGCGTGCAGCGTCAGCACCCCGAAGCCAGACGCGCCCACCGCCAGCCTCACCACCTACGCCAAAGCCGACTGGAATGCCCTCCCCACCGTCAGCGACAGCGACCTGCAGGCCGGCTTCAACGCCTGGCGCAGCGCCTGCCCGCGCCTGAAGAGCGACGCCACCTGGGCGCCCACCTGCGCCGCCGCTGCCTCCCTCGCCCCCACCCCAGCGGCCATCCGCCAGTTCCTGCAGGAGCGCCTCGACGTCTACGCCCTGCGTGCCGGCGGCCACCGCGCCGACGGTCTGATCACCGGCTACTACGAGCCGGTGTACTCCGGCAGCCTCACCCGCACGGCGAAGGCCACGGTACCGGTCTACGGCGTACCCGCCGACATGGTCAGCGTGCAGCTCGATGACCTGTACCCCGAACTCAAGGGCAAGCGCCTGCGCGGCCGCGTGGAAGGGCGCGTGTTGCGCCCCTACGATGCCGCCGCAACGATCACCGCCAAGGGCGTCAACGCGCCCATCCTCGCCTGGCTCAGCCACCCCATGGACCTGCAGTTCCTGCAGATCCAGGGCTCCGGTCGCATCCGCCTCGCCGATGGCCGGCAGCTGCGCATCGCCTATGCCGACCAGAACGGCCACCCCTACCGTCCGATCGGCCGCTGGCTGGTGGAGCAGGGTGAGCTGAAGAAGGAAGACGTCACCATGGACGCCATCCGCGCCTGGGCCGATGCGCATCCGGCGCGCGTCACCGAGCTGCTGGCCAGCAACCCCAGCTATGTGTTCTTCACCAAGGGGCCGGACGGCGACGAAGGCCCGCGCGGCTCGTTGAACGTGCCACTCACCGCCGGCTACAGCGTCGCCGTGGATCGCACCGTTGTTCCGCTGGGCAGCCTGCTGTGGTTGTCCACCACGCGCCCGGATGGCACGCCGGTGGTGCGCCCGGTAGCCGCACAGGACACCGGCGGCGCGATCGCAGGCGAAGTACGCGCCGACCTGTACTGGGGCACCGGCGACGCAGCCGGCAAGCTGGCTGGCGACATGAAGCAGAAGGGCAATATCTGGTTGCTCTGGCCGAAGGGCGTCGCGTTGCCGGCGGCACCTGCCGGCGGTTGATTATCCGCTGGCAGCACGCCTGACCGCAGCAATGCCGGTACTAAGATCCTGCTTCCACGCGGCAGCCGGGGGATCGGCTGCCGTCAGCTGCCACCGGGGCGCGATGGGATGCGTCTTGGGGTCCATGCGAATACCATTGCCGCTGCCGGCGTTCCCGTGGCGGCCTACGTTGCATTCCTGCAGTTGGCGCAGCCGTCGCCGCAGGCGGCCAACATTGGCATGGGGGTCGCCTTGATCGCGGCTTGCCTGGCACTCGTCTTTCTCGTGCCTGTGACGCGCAAATAGCGGCCGTGGCGCTGCGCCGCGCCTCCTGCAGGCACCGGACGTAGAGCCACGCCGTGCGTGGCTGCGTTTCGTTCGCCGCCGCACAGCCACGCAGGGCGTGGCTCTACCTCGCTGTGGCGGGCATCGTCGAATGCCCGCCAACCCCGTGCGGTTACTTCGGCATCAGCACCGTCTCGATGACGTGGATCACGCCATTGGACTGCGTCACGTCGGCAATGGAAACGCCGGCCTTTCCACCCTTGGCATCCACGACCCACAGCTTGCCGTCATGCAGCTTGATGGTCAGCGGTTCGCCCTGAACGGTCTTCAGCGTGGTCATGCCGCCGTGGGCCTTCGCATCGGCCATCAACGTCTGCGACGTGTAGGTGCCTGGCACGACGTGGTAGGTCAGGATCTTGGTCAGATCCGCCTTGTGCTCGGGCTTGATCAGGGTATCGACGGTGCCCGCAGGCAGCTTGGCGAAGGCGGCGTTGGTGGGTGCAAAGACGGTGAAGGGCCCCTTGCCGTTGAGCGTGTCCACCAGGCCGGCAGCCTTTACGGCGGCCACCAGGGTGGTGTGGTCCTTGGAGTTGAGGGCGTTCTCGACAATGGTCTTGTTGGGGTACATGGCCGCTCCGCCGACCATGACCGTATCGGCGGCGTAGCTGAATGAGGCGCTGGAGCAGAGCACGGCGAAACTGGCGATCGCGGTGACGCGGTGAAGAATGGTGCGCATGGAATATCTCCTGGATTCTTCGGCCCTCAGGGTGAGGACATGGGAAGGTACGGGGCGTCCTGCGAATCGGATGCAGCCCACTTGGGCCTCGATATTTGCTGGCCTGTATTGGTGCAATGCCGCATGTCCAGTAGAACTACCGCGATCCGGGCAGTGGTTCTGCGCAGGTGCCAACTGCATGATCGGACTAGCATTTCCGCTGAATCTGTACGCACGGAGACGGGTCATGCAGGAAGGTCTGCTGAAGAGCTGGAATCACGGGGCGGCGCGCCAGGCGATCATCGCGTTCGTGGCGCGGGTCACCCAGGAGGGCGGGGCCGACTACGTGGCGCCGGCCGCCAGGATCGCGGTGTTCGACAACGACGGCTGCCTGTGGTGCGAGAAGCCCATGCCCATCCAGGCCGACTTCCTGTTTCGACGCATCGCCGAGCAGGCCGCCGCCGATCCCACATTGCGTGACACGCAACCGTGGAAGGCCGTGCATGAGAAGGACGAGGCCTGGCTCGGCGGCGTGATCACACGACATTACGAAGGCGATGACAGCCAACTCAAGGAGATGGCGGCGGGTCTGCTGTCTGCCTATGTGGACGATGACGTTGAAACCTTCGCCGCAAGCGCGGAACACTTCCTGCGCAACGCACAGAACCCGGTGTTGAAGCGGCCCTATCTCAAGACCGCATACGCGCCGATGCGGGAACTTCTGCAGTACCTCGAAGCGAATGGCTTCACCAACTACATCGTCTCCGGTGGAGGCCGCGACTTCATGCGCCCCATCACCGCCGAACTCTATGGCGTTCCCCCGGAGCGGGTGGTTGGCACTACCGTGGCGCTCGAGTACCGGGAAGAAGACGGCATCGGCAAGCTGTTTCACACCTCCAAGCTGGAAGTGTTCGATGACGGCCCCACCAAAGTGGTGCGGCTCTGGAGCAGGATCGGCGCGCGCCCGATCTTCGCGGCCGGCAACTCCAACGGCGATATCCAGATGCTGCAGTTCACCACCCAGGGCAAGGGCGCCTCGCTGGCACTGCTGGTCACCCATGACGACGAGACGCGGGACATTCCGTATACCTCCGGCGCCCAGACGTCCGTGGCCCTGGCCAAGGAACGGGGCTGGCCGCTGGTGAGCGTCCGCACCGATTGGGCGAAGGTGTTTGTGGATTGAGGCGCGGCGCCCGCACTGCAGCGGGGCCGGCCGCGGCGCTCAGTTCACCTGCACCATCGGCGGCGGGAACCAGCGGCCGTCCAGGATCGCCTGGTCAGGGCCATAGGTGCGGAAGGTCAGATTGTAGTTCTGCCCCTTCGGCGTGGGCAGCCAGTTGCCATCGGGCGCACCCTGCGGCTTGGCGTTGGCGAAATACAGCGTGAGCGAGCCGTCCTTGCCATGCTCCAGCGCGGACTGCTTGTTGATCAGGAAGCGGTTCTTCGGATTGGGGATCACGTGGAACTCCTTGGAGTCCACCGCGATCACCGACCAGAAATACTTCACGTGCTCGGCGGGAAGCTCGCCCTTCGGGAAGGTCAGCGTGTAGGTGTTGCCGCCATCCAGCTTCTTTCCCGTACCGTCGCTGTCGGTCTTGAAGTAGACGACTTCATCGGTGCTGTTGGCCCAGATCCCGACCATGTCGACCAGGCTGCGGTTGCGGTAGTTGCTCCCGTACTTGCCGGTGTCCTTGTCGCCGCGGTTCCAGCCGTTGCGCCGCTCGCCGGCGGTAGCGAATGACTTCTCGAAGGTGGGAATGGCCTGCTGCCGCACCACGCTGTCCACCCGCGCGCGCTCGGCCGGGTCGGCGATGGCGTTCACCACGGCCCGCACCTTGGCCTGCAGCACGTCCATGCCCGTGTTGATGTCCGGTTCGCTGTCCAGTGCCACGGTTGCCGAATCGAATGCTTCAACGCCGGGCAGGCTGTCGTTGGTGAATACCGGCGTGGTCGGCACCGGATCGATCTTCGGGGTGCCGGAGGTCTTCACCGAAATCCGGTGCTGCAGCGCAAGCGCCTGCTTCGGGTCCGCGCCCAGTTCCACCCGTGCAAGCACGCGCGAGGTGCGGCCCGGCAGATCGATGCGCACCGCGTCGGCAGGCACGTCCACCGTGGCACCCTTCAGGCACGCCCAGAAATCGCCGTGCGGGTGCTGCGGGAAGCTGCGCTCATTGATGTTGGCCACGGTTTCGCCCCACCCATTGAGGAACTGCACCGTGTAGTAGCGGTCGCCCATCGGCGGCACGCTGAAGACGGTGCAGCTGTTCTCGTCCACCGCCACCCAGACCTCACTGTAGGCCACGTCCAGGTTGGGATTGGCCCACGCCACACCGCCCACGTCGCGGTGCACGATCTGGTTCCACTGGAAGCCTTCCTTCTGGAAGTCCAGCTGCTCCTGTCTCAGCACCAGCAACCGCCCCAGCAGATAGATGTAGGCATCGCTGATGTCCTGCTCACTGGGCGCCGCAACCGTAGGGGCCGGAGCGGCCATTGCGGGGGCGGGTGCGCTGGCGGGCGCCGGTTCCGGTGTGGGGGTGCGCTTGCAGCCGGCGATTCCCAGAACCAGTACGGCGCACAGCAGACCAGCTCGTTCGCGTATTCCCATGGCACACCGTGGCAGTCTGTGAATGGCCGAAGTATTGCGCTGAACGCGGGCTGGCATGACCGAAAAAGTACTGGGGGATTCGTCAGTATTCTTGCCATAGGGGATGCCGCGTCCTGCGGCCTACTCGCGCATGAAGATCGCCGCCACAGCAGGATCGGCTGAGAACACGAACCGGTGTTGATATTGATCGCCGAGAGGTTCAACGCGGTGGACGGCGCCGTATCTGCGAGCGGCAGGGTCATTGACCAGGCGACGATTCCAAACGTCGTGGCTCGACTGCGAGGGCGATGTAACCGAGCCCATGCACAGGCGCAGGCCGCAGGTCAGATCCTCGACAACGCCTTCCTCCCTCACGACACGCACCAGCACATTTCGATGATGCCTCGCGAGCTGCTGCGCCTGCAGGCTTGTCTTCTCATCGCGCCTCATGTTTTCAAGCGCCTTCGCGAAGCGCACACCGTCTTCAAGCATTTCGATGGACCTGTCACCTGAGATGGCATCGTGTTCAATCAATGTCGACTCGGTGGCAAGGTAGGGAGACGCGACTGCGTTCACTGCGTGCGCTGAACAACCGAAACACTGCAGCACCACGGCAAGAAGGGCGAACCTGGATGGCAAGTTGAGCAATGGAAGTACCTCATGCATACGGCACGCCGGGGAGGGCAATCATCCAACCCGGCGCCGCATCATTCCCTGGTAATAGTCCTAAGTTCGTACGCGCTCTCACGTTGTGTGCTCAACATCGCAGAATGCGTGGAGATCGCGACGGCACGCTCTGCAGGCCGTCAACCGTCAACCGTCAACCGTCACCCAACGCCCATCGATTCTTTTCCATGGCCGTCCACCCACTTCTGGACCAAGCAACCACCCCCCGTTTGCACTACATTGGTGCAATGACCACCGCTCCACCGTCTCCGTCCCTTGATGTGCTTGGCACCCCGGTCGCCTGGGCCGATGCCGAAGGCCGTGTCGCCGGCTGCAACCCGGCCTTTGCGCGCTGGCTCGGCGTCAGCGTGCGGCGCCTGATGGGCCAGCCGCTGGCCTCGCTGGAAGTGCAGGGGGAAGCGCTCGCCCATTTCCTGTCGCGCGGCGAACGCGACACCCTGCGCCTGCACCGGCTGGCGCTGGCCCTGCCCGGTGAGGCCCCGCGCTTCGCCGAGGGCTGGCTCAGCCGGCATGCCGAAGATGGATGGCTGCTGGAAGCCCACCCGGTCGACGAGTTCCCCGGCCTGGACCCCACCCAGGCCCTGCCCAGCGCCCTGAGCGCGGCCTTGAAAGGCCTGGCGCACGAACTGCGCAATCCGCTGGCCGGACTCAAGGGCGCGGCGCAGCTGCTGGCCCGGCGCAGCGCGCAGCGCGATCCCGAAGAGCGCGAGCTGATCGAGCTGATCGGCTCGGAGATCGAGCGCCTGAACGGGCTGCTGGAACAACTGCTGTCCCCTGCGCCGGCCGCGCCGCATGCATCGCTGAACATCCACGCCTCGCTGGAGCGGGTGCTGCGCCTGGCCGAAAGCGAAGGCGGCTGGGCGGTGCGGCTGCAGCGCGATTACGACCCGAGCATTCCCGAGTTCCACGGCGACGCCGACCGCCTCACCCAGGCCGTGTGGAACCTGGTGCGCAATGCGATCCAGGCCGGCGCCGGTACCGTCACCCTGCGCACCCGGGTTGAGCATGGCGTGCGCATGGGCGACCTGCTGCAGCCGATGGCGCTGCGGCTGGAAATCGCCGATGACGGCCGTGGCGTGCCCGAAGAGTTGGCCGAGCACCTGTTCCTGCCGCTGGTCAGCGGCCGTGCCGAGGGCACCGGGCTGGGCCTGGCGCTGGCCCAGCAGGTGGCGCGCGAACACCGGGGCACGCTGACCTACCGCTCGCGGCCCGGCCATACCGTATTCACCGTGCTGCTGCCCATCGGGCCGGGCACGCCCGCTGCCGAGGAGACCGCACATGGCGGATGACAGCCAGGCCACCTCCCAGCGCGTCTGGGTGGTGGACGACGACCGTGCGGTGCGCTTCGTGCTGTGCACCGCGCTGCGCGATGCCGGCTACCGCGTCGAAGGGTTCGATGGCGCCGCCGCTGCGCTGGCCATGCTGGACGAACAGCCGCCACCGGACCTGCTGTTCACCGACGTGCGCATGCCGGGCGACGACGGCCTGGTGCTGCTCGACAAGCTCAAGGCCGCGCATCCGCAACTGCCGGTGATCGTGATGTCGGCCTATACCGATGTGGCGAGCACCGCTGGCGCGTTCCGCGGCGGTGCGCAGGAATTCCTGTCCAAGCCGTTCGATCTGGACGATGCCGTGGCGCTCGCGCAGCGCGTGCTGCCGGCACCGGATACCGCGGTGGCCGAGCGCAGCAGCGCCGTGGTGGAGCCCACGCCGGACCAGCGCCCGCAGCTGGTGGGCGATACCCCGGCCATGCGCGCGTTGTTCCGGGCCATCGGGCGACTGGCGCAGGCGCCGTTGTCGGTGCTGATCAACGGTGAAACCGGCACCGGCAAGGAGCTGGTGGCGCATGCGCTGCACCACGAATCACCGCGCGCGCAGGGGCCGTTCGTGGCCCTCAACACGGCGGCCATTCCGTCCGAACTGCTGGAAAGCGAACTGTTCGGCCACGAGGCCGGCGCGTTCACCGGTGCCCAGCGCCGCCACGTGGGCCGCTTCGAGCAGGCCGATGGCGGCACGCTGTTCCTCGACGAGATCGGCGACATGCCGCTGCCGCTGCAGACCCGCCTGCTGCGCGTGCTGGCCGAAGGCGAGTTCTTCCGGGTGGGGGGGCGCGAGCTGATCCGCGTCGATGTGCGCGTGATCGCCGCCACCCACCAGGACCTGGAAACGCTGGTGGCGCAGGGCCGCTTCCGCGCCGACCTGCTGCACCGGCTGGACGTGGTGCGGCTGCGGCTGCCGCCGCTCCGCGAGCGCCGCGACGACGTCGCCCAGCTGGCCGATACCTTCCTGGCCGCCGCCGCGCGCAAGCTCGATACGCCGCCCAAGCGGATGACCGCAGCGGCACTGCAGGCGCTGCGCGAACACGACTGGCCGGGCAACGTGCGCGAACTGGAGAACGTGTGCTGGCGGATGGCCGCGCTGGCCGCGTCGGACACCATCGGCGTGGCTGACGTGGACAGCGCGCTGCATCGCGGCCCCGGTCCGCGCATGCGCGCGCACGGCGATCCCGGCCAGTGGGAAACCCTGCTGTCCGCCTGGGCGCGGCAACGCCTGGCCGAAGGCGCCGAAGGCCTGCACGCGCAGGTGCGTGAGCGGGTCGACCAGGCGTTGCTGGAGGCCGCGCTGCAGATCACCCATGGGCGCCGGGCCGAAGCGGCCGCGCGCCTGGGCATGGGCCGCAACACCCTGACCCGCAAGCTCGGCGCCGGGCGCCGGCGCGGCGGATGAATCCCCTGTCCACGCCGCGTGGGCACCGCGTCGCGGTGCCTTTCATGGTGCGTGGACGACCGTAACGTTAGTTTGCAGACAAGGAGTTTCCGATGCGTCGTTCCCAACTCGCCCTGCTGATGCCGTCCCTGCTGGTGCTTGCCGCCTGCGGCACTGCGCCGAAGCCGGCCCCCGCGCCGGCCCCCAGCGTGCCGGTGGTCAGCACCGCGAAGATGGCCGAAGCCAATCTGGCGCCGGCCTCGGCCAGCATCGTCAGCGGACGTCTGGCGCTGGTGCCCGATGCGCGCGGCGTGCACATCACCGGCACCATCGGCGGCCTGCAGCCACTGCAGACCGCCGCGTTCCATGTACACGAGCGGGGTGACTGCGGTGCCGTTGACGCCAGCAGCGCAGGGCCGCATTTCAATCCGGCCAACCAGCCACACGGCCGCAACAGCGCCGGTGCGCATCACGCCGGCGACATGGACAACCTGCGCGCCGACGCGCAGGGCCGCGTCAGCGTGGATGTGCGCCTGCCGGGCGTCACCCTCGGCGGTGGTGCGCCGACCGATATTGCCGGCCGCGCGCTGGTCGTCCACGCCAATGCGGACGACTACCGCAGCCAGCCCGCCGGCAACGCCGGCGCCCGTATTGCCTGCGGCGTGATCCGGGTCCTGCGCTGACCGCGCACCCGCTGACCGTCGCTTCTTCCATCGCACACTGCAAGGAGATCCACATGCGCCTGATCCATACCGCCCTGTTCGCGGCCATCGCCACCCTCGGCCTGACCGCCTGCAACAAGCCGGCCGACGCGCCAGCCGATGCCGCCACGGCCACCCCGCCCATCGCCGAAACCGCACGCACCACCGAGGCCCCGCCGGCCATGACCAGCGAAGCCCACGCCAACCACAGCGCCACGGCCGAGCTCGCGCCCACCCAGGGCAATGAGGTCAAGGGCAACGTGACCTTCAGCGTCGTCGACGGCAAGGTCCACGTGAAAGGCCAGGTCAGCGGCCTGAAGCCCAACAGCGAACACGGCTTCCATATCCATGAGAAGGGCGACTGCAGCGCGCCGAACGGTGACAGCGCCGGCGGCCACTTCAACCCGGCCAAGGAAGACCACGGCAACGTGGCCACCACCCCGCACCACGGTGGCGACATGCCCAACATCAAGGCGGACGCCCAGGGCAACGCCGTGGTCGATGCCGCCGTCTCCACCAACGTCAACATCGGCGAAGGCAACGATGCCGACATCGTCGGGCGTGGCCTGATCGTTCACGCCGACCCGGACGACTACAAGACCCAGCCGACCGGCAATGCCGGCGCGCGTCTGGCCTGCGCCGTGATCCAAGCCGCGCCCTGATCATCGTTCAGCCACGCAGGGCGTGGCGCTACGGTGGGTTCGCAGAATTAAGAACGCCGGCATCGCCGGCGTTTTTCATTCATCGGTAGAGCCACGCCCTGCGTGGCTGCGCGACGGCAGATCAGCGGGTCAACAATTCCCGCGCGTCCTGCCCGGCTTCGCAATGCACGAACAGCACCGGCAAGCCGTGGGCTTCCAGCACCGCGGCCATCTGCCGCTGGCGGATCAGGTACTGGTCGTAGATGCCCTGCAGGCGATCGCAGTCGCCGGTGCCGTGGTTGTAGAACGCGCACCAGCCGGCCGGGTCGAACAACGCCATACGCACTTCGCCGTCAGCGTATCGAAGCAGCGGCTCCGGCGCGGCGTCCAGCCATTGTTCCGTCTGCGGCGCCATCAGCGCCGTCTCGATCAACGGCCACAATGCGGCCAGGCCCTGGTTGTCGTACTGCATCGACATCATCGCGGCGAGGTCGTTCACCGTGAAATAGCGGGCGTGTTCGATCTGCGCGCCGAACGCATTCTGCGCCTGCAGGGCGGTATCGGCCTGGGCCATGCCCTGGGCCAGCAGCACCTCCTCCAGCGCCTCGGCGACGGCGGCGGTGGTGGCCACTTCGGTGCCGGTCAGCAGGAACGGCACTACCCGCAGGCCGCCGCCGGTCAGGCTGGCATCGGCCTGGAAGGGCAGGGGCACCTCGCCGTCCGCACCGGCGCCGAACGCCAGCAGGCGCGGCCCTTCATTGCGGCCCGGCGCACGCATCTGCAGTTCTTCCAGGCGGCGGTGGATCGGCCAGCCCGGGCGCAGCACTTCGGCCGGGTCGAAATGGGCGCCGGCGAACACGAAGTCCAGCCCGCTGACGCCGGGGACGAGTTTGGCCAGGTCGCGGCCAACGCGGTCGGCCAGTTCACCGGCCTGTTCGGACGACAGCGCCGCATGGCGCGGGGCGTCTCCTCCAGCCAGTTCCAATGCCAGTACGCCAAGGGCATTCATGCCGGGGTCGGGTTTGCTCATGGGTTCACGGTTGGCCCATCACAGGGCGGCAGCTACACTTGCCCCCATTATGCCTGCTCCTTCGTGCAGGCCATGTTGCAGACACCCCTCCCATGCCAGGTATCTCCATGCCCAACGCTCGTCCCGTCGCCATCCTCGGTGGCGTCCGCATCCCGTTCTGCCGCCAGAACACGGCCTATTCGGACGTCGGCAACCTCGGCATGTCGGTGCGCACGCTCGGCGCGCTGGTCGAACGCTTCGGCCTGCACGGCCAGCAGTTGGGCGAAGTGGCGATGGGGGCGGTGATCAAGCACTCCAGCGACTGGAACCTGGGCCGCGAAGCCACGCTGTCCTCGGGCCTGTCGCCGCTTACCCCGGGCATCACCATGCAGCGCGCCTGCGGCACCTCGCTGGATACGATCATCGCGGTGGCCAACAAGATCGCGCTGGGCCAGATCGAGTCCGGCATCGGCGGCGGTTCGGACACCACCTCCGACGTGCCGATCGTGTACGGCAAGAAGCTGCGTGCGCGCCTGCTGGCGGCCAATCGCGCCAAGACCACCGGCGACAAGATCAAGGCCATCCTCAGCGGTTTCAAACTGGGTGAGCTGAAGCCGGAATTCCCCGGCGTGGCCGAACCGCGTACCGGCAAGAGCATGGGCGACCATTGCGAGGACATGGCCAAGGAGTGGAACATCTCGCGCGACTCGCAGGACGAGTGGGCGGTGTCGTCGCACAAGAAGCTGGCCGCCGCCTATGAGCGCGGCTTCTTCAATGACCTGATCGCGCCGTTCCGCGGCGTCGAGCGCGACAACATCCTGCGCGCCGACACCTCTCTGGAGAAGCTGGCCACGTTGAAGCCGGCCTTCGACAAGGTGTCCGGTCGCGGCACGCTGACCGCCGCCAATTCCACCCCGCTTACCGACGGCGCCTCGGCGGTACTGCTGGCCAGCGAGGAATGGGCGCGCGCGCGCGGCCACGAGCCGCTGGCCTACCTGCGCGATTCGCAGGTGGCTGCCGTCGATTTCGTGCATGGCGAAGGCCTGCTGATGGCGCCGACCATCGCCGTGCCGGAAATGCTCAAGCGCAACGGCCTGACCCTGCAGGACTTCGACATCTACGAAATCCACGAGGCGTTCGCCGCGCAGGTGCTGTGCACGCTGCGGGCGTGGGAGAGCGAGGACTACTGCCGCAACCGCCTGGGCCTGGATGCACCGCTGGGCCGCATCGACCCCGCCAAAATCAACCTGGTGGGTTCGTCGCTGGCCACCGGCCATCCGTTCGCCGCCACCGGCGCGCGCGTGATCGCCACGGCGGCCAAGCAGCTGGCCGAACGCGGCGGTGGCCGTGCGCTGGTGTCGATCTGCACCGCCGGCGGCATGGGCGTGGTGGCCATCGTCGAGCGTTGACGGTCGGCATCGCGGATGAAAAAAAGGCCGCCCTTCGGGGCGGCCTTTTTCGTTCCGGGAGTGCGACCTCTGATAGGCGGCTTCGGTGGGGTCTGAACGTCGGTTGGATGATCGGGGCGGCGTTGCGTTACCGAAGCGGGTTGCCGAATTCATCGCGCGCTGGCAGGGGTTCGCTCATGAGCGACTGTTCCTCGACGGTGGCGCGTTCGGGCACTAACGCGGCCAACGGCGCCACCGGCGCGGCGGGATGCGCAAGCACCACGCTGTCTTCGCCGCGCTGGCGGCGCAGGGCATTGGTGTAGCACTGCGCGGCCAGGGCAGGTTCGCCGCGCGCCTGGAATACCTCGCCCAACGCTTCCCATGCTTCCGGACCTGCACCGGCGGCGATGGCGCGGTGCAGGTAATCCTCGGCCTGCACGTGCTCGCCCTGGCGTACCGCAATCCGGCCCAGCGCCAGCAGCAGTGCCGGGCTCGACGGTTGCTGGCCCAGCCAGCGCTGCAGGTTGGCATGTCGGGTGGCCAGCTTTTCCACCGGCATCTGCCCGTACAGCGTCACCAGCGATTCGTCCCAGCGCGTGTCCAGTGCCTGCTCCAGCGCCAGCAGCGCCGGTTCGTCCCAGTCCAGCGCCACGGCACGCAGTGCATAGGCAGACACCACGTCCGGGTCACTGCGCAGCGCCTTCGGCGTGGTCTCCCACTGTGCAGCCAGTGCGTTCACGTCGCCGGCTTCCAGCAGCGACTGCGCGGCCAAGCGGATTTCCAGTTCGGCCACGGCCTCATCCGGCAGCACCTTCTGCTTGCGCAGCGCACCCAGCTGCCCGTAGGCCTCATGGGCACGTTCGGCCCGTGCCAGCGCCTCGGTGCGCAGCCACAGGCCGCGCGGCGGCAGCGGCTGGATGCCGGGCGCGTCCAGCGCGTTGATCGCATCCACCGGCCGCTCCTGCTGCAGCAGCCGTTCGGCCTGCACCAGCGCGTGCGAGGTGGCATCCGCACCGGCCAGACGTTGCAGGTACTGATCCACCGCCGCCTGGTCGTCACGCGCCTGCGCGCTGCGCACGGCGGTGACATAGGCAACGGCGCTCACTTCCTCGTCTTCGGCGGCGGTGGTCAGCAGCTTTTCCGCGCGTTGCCAGTGGCCATACTCATGCGCCTGCAGGCCTTCGATCAGGCGTGCGCGGCCCTGCTTGCGGCGGTAGCGGCCCCAGGCCCGGAACGGCGACGCGGCCAGGCTCCACAGCAGCCACAGCACCAGCAGGCCCACCAGCGCCATCAGCGCCACCTGGGGCACGGTGGAACGGTAGTCGTTGCCGCCCGCGCGGTAGATCACCTCGCCGTATTGGCGCAGCGAATCGGCGCCCAGCCACTGCGCGGCGATTACGCCCAGCGCCACGGCCAGCAACAGCACCACCAAGGATTGAATCGGCTTCATCGGTTAACTCCCATCGCGCATCGCGCGCAGTTGCTGCAGGGTGCTGCCCAGTTCGGGCAGCGGCGGGCGCAGCACGCTGGTGCGCAGTTGGTGCAGTTCAGCACGCCGCTCGCGCAGAGCGGGTGAATCCGGCCACAGGCGCGGCAGCCAGATCGCCACGCGATCGAGCGCCTGCTCGAAACCCGCCTGGTCGCCGCGCTCCACCGCCGCGCGCGCCAGGGTCAGTTCCAGCTGCAGTGCGTTCCACGCGGTCAGTCGCTCGGCCTGGGTGAGCGGGCCCTGGGTGCGGGTAGGGGTGATGGTCACAAACGGGGCCAGCACCTGGTGCCACCACGGTGCGGCCGCTTGGCCCGGGGCCGTTTCCACCTGCTCGGGAAGCGCTGCAAGCGCCGTGGAGAAGGCGCCCAGGCGCTGGTTGACGCCCGCGCGTGCGCCGATGCCCAGCGTGTCCACCGCATTGCGCTCCTGCATCAGGGCCTGGCGCAGGTTGAGGAACTCGCCACCCTGCACGTCGTCCAGCGCCCCGGCCGCCAGCGCGTAGAGGCGCTTGGCCCCTTCCACGTCATCGGCGAACGCCAAGCGCTGCCCGGCCTGGCTGAGCAGCAGCTCGGCCTCCTCCAGCTGCAGGGCCTGCGCACCGTGGCGGGTACTGTCGGCCAGCCGGGAGAGGTTCTCTTCGAGCAGTGCGTTGCGCTGGCTCAGCCCCAGCATTTCATCGCGCAGCACCCGGTTGGTCGCGGCGGCGTCCTGGACCCGTTGCGAGGTGGAGCGCTGGTCGCGACGCAGCGACTCCACGCTGCTGGCCAGGCCCTGCACCAGCACGTCGGCGTCGGCCTGGCGCTGGGCGCTTCGCAGCTGTTGGGCCTGCCACTGGTTCCAGCCCCAGCCGGCACCGCCCACGATCACGACCACCGCAGCAAGCGGCACTATCCAGCGCAGCGGTCGGTGGGTCGGCGGGGGCGGGGCAACGTCGTTCATCCAGTCATCCTTGTCGATCGCGCCGGTGCATTCACGAGCTGGCGATCGATCAGGCGCACAGCATCGCCGCCGCCCGCGCGGCCTGCAAGGCCGGAAGCGACCCCTGTTCAGGAAGTTGTAGCGGTGGTGATCGCGGCGTGTGCGGCGTGGACCAGCTGAAGCGGCAACGGCCCCTCGGCCAGGCTTACGTGGAGGAACCCCGCCTCGGCCGCGAGCGCACCCAGACGGGCGCTGGCGGCGACCACGTGGGCTTGGCGCAGGCGCGCCAGCAGGTCCGCCGGCAGCTGCGCCAGCAACAGGTCAAGCGCCTCGGCGCTGCTCAGCGCCAGGACCCACGGTGGCGGCCGGTGGCGCAGCCGCTGCAGCTGGCGGGGCGGCAGGGTGAGGGCGACCCTGCGGTACACATCCACCCGCTGCAACTGCGCACCGCGCGCCTCCAGGGTGGTCGCGATGATGCCGCGGCCACCGGGCGCGGTGACCAGCGCCGCGCGCAGGCCCTGCAGCTGCGCAAGTTCCGGCAGGTCGAGCAGGCCTTCGCTGTCCATCCGGCGGGGTGACAGCACGCTGTCGGCGCCATGGCGGTGCAGTGCCGCTGCCGTGCCCGCGCCCACCGCCAGCCAGCGTCCGGCATGCGGCGCGTCCAGCGGCAGCAGGCGGGCCGCCGCATGCACCGCCGCCGGGCTGCTGAACACCACCCGGTCGGCGCGCAGCGCCTGCGCCAGCGCGGCGCGGGTGGCGTCATCGTCGCGGGCCACCAGCGCCCACGGCGACAGGGCCAGCACCTGCGCGCCGAGCGGCCGCGCCGCACGCCGCAGCGCGGCATGCTGGCCGCGTGGGCGCAGCGACACCAGGGTCCATTCCGGCACATGTGCGGAGCTGTTCATTGCGGGCATTATGCGAGGCCTTCGCCGCAACGTCGCCGTACCGATGTCCGATTCCGATTCCATGCCCGCGCACCTGGCTGCGCTCCAGCAGGTCCTTGAGCGCATGCCGCCGGTGGCCGCCATGCAGATCCGCGTGGATGGCCATGCCGACGGGGTGCTGCACCTGCGCGCGCCGCTGGCCGCCAACGTCAACGACAAGGGCAACGCCTTCGGCGGCAGCCTCGCCTCGGCGCTGACCCTGTCCGGTTGGGCGCTGGTCACCCTGCGTCTGCGCCTGGCGGGGTTCGACGCGGACGTGTACGTGGCCGACAGCCACGTGCGCTACCTGGCCCCGGTCTACGAGGACCTGCACGCCCAGGCCCAGGCCGCCGACGAGGCCGACTGGGCCACCTTCCTGGCCACCTTCGCCCAGCGCGGCAAGGCACGCATAGAAGTGGTGGCCCGCCAGCCCGGCGAGGCCGGCAAGCCGGCCGCTGAACTGACCGGACGTTTCGTCGCCTTCGCAAGACGGTAGGATGGGCGCCTTGCCGATTGGGGAATTCGCATGCGCCGTACGTTCCAGATCCTGCTGCTGACCTTGCTGGCGCTGACCAGCGTTACGGCTGTGGCCGCCGAAAAGATGTCGAAGAAGCAGCGCAAGCAGCTGGAGGAAACCCAGGTCAAGTACGACTCCACCATGCGTTGGGGCACCGTCGAAGACGCGCTGCCGTACCTGGACCCGGAGTACGCCAAGGAGCACCCGCTCACCGACCTGGAACTGCGCCGCTTCGAGCAGGTGAAGATCTCCAGCTACCGCGCCAGCGACAACGTGCCGATGCCCGATGGCCGCGTTGGCCGCAATGCCGAGGTACGCGTGATCAACAACAACACCCAGTCCGAGCGCTCGGTCCGGGTCAAGGAAATCTGGCGCTGGGATGCCGAGGGCAAGCGTTGGCTGCAGGCCAACGGCCTGCCGGACCTCTGGCAGGACCCCAACTGAGCCCCCACCGCCTCGCTGGACGCCGGTTCGCCTGCATGTGCGACAATCGGCGCCCGCTTATCGACCCGTGATCCAAGTGAATTACGAAGAGTTGCTGGCTTTTGCCGGCCGAAACCCGATGTTGTCGATGGCCTTCGTGGGCCTGACCGTAGCCATCATCGTCACCGAAGTGCGGCGCCTGCTGCGCGGCTACAGGTCGCTCAAGCCGGCAGAGCTCACCCAGCTGATGAATGCGGGGGGCGCGGTCGTGGTCGATCTGTCCTCCAGCAGCGACTTCGAAAAGGGCCACATTGCGGGCAGCCGCAACGTGCAGCCGGCCCAGTTCGGTCCGGAGCACAAGCTGGTGGTCAACGCCAAGCAGAGCCCGGTCGTGCTGGTGTGCCGCACCGGCACCGCCTCGGAAACCGCCGCCAAGGCGTTGAAGAAGGCCGGTTTCGAGCACGTCAACGTGCTCGACGGTGGCATTCCGGCCTGGCAGCAGGCCGAGCTGCCGCTGGTCAAGGGCCGCAACTGATTTTGCCCCGATTGCACGGTGCGCCTTGTGCGCGCCGCCACACGCCCCCATCGCAGGGCATGTAACAATCGTTTTTACAGCATTCATTGCATTCATTCTGGAGCAACAGGAAATGTCCGAAGAGAACACCAACGGCGCCATCGCGCCGGCCGACGCCGCCACCGGCCCCGCGTTCACCGTCGAGAAGATCTACGTCAAGGACGTTTCCTTCGAATCGCCGAACGCTCCGGCCGTGTTCAACGAAGCCGTGCAGCCCGAACTGCAGCTCAACCTCAACCAGCGCGTGCAGCGCCTGGGCGAGAGCGCGTTTGAAGTGGTGCTGGCCGTCACCCTGACCTGCAAGGCCGGTGACAAGACCGCCTACGTGGCCGAAGTGCAGCAGGCTGGCGTGTTCGGCCTGGTGGGCCTGGACCCGCAGTCAATCGACGTGCTGCTTGGCACCCAGTGCCCGAACATCCTGTTCCCGTACGTGCGTTCGCTGGTCAGCGAGCTGATCCAGGCCGGTGGCTTCCCGCCGTTCTTCCTGCAGCCGATCAACTTCGAAGGCCTGTACGCCGAAACCCTGCGCCAGCGCCAGGAACAGGGCGAGACCTCGCTCGCTGATTCCGAGCCGGCCGGCAACGCCTGATCGGCGCTGCAGTCGTACGGATGAGCAATAACGCAGACAAGATCGCCGTTCTCGGCGCCGGCTCCTGGGGCACGGCCCTGGCGAGCCTGCTTGCGCGGCACGGTCACCCGACCGTGCTGTGGGGCCGCGATGCGGCGATGGTGGACGCCATCGACCAGCGTCACGAGAACACCCGCTACCTGCCGGGCATTCCGCTGCCGGAGTCGCTGCGCGCCACCACCGACCTTGCCGCCGCCGTCAAGGACGCGCAGTGGATCCTGGTCGTGGTGCCATCGCACGCCTTCGGTGAAACCGTGCGGACGCTGGCACCGCTGCGCCCGGCCAATGCCGGCGTGGCATGGGCGACCAAGGGCTTCGAGCCCGGTTCCGGTCGTTTCCTGCATGAAGTGGCGCGCGAGGTCCTCGGCCCCGACGTGCCGCTGGCGGTGGTGACCGGTCCGTCGTTCGCCAAGGAAGTCACGCTGGGCCTGCCCACCGCGATCACCGTGCATGGCGACGACCCGGAGTTCGCCCAGCAGGTGGCCGAAGCGATGCACGGCCCCGCGTTCCGCGCCTATACCGGCGATGACATGGTGGGTGCCGAACTCGGCGGCGCGATGAAGAACGTGCTGGCCGTGGCCACCGGCGTGGCCGATGGCATGCAGCTGGGCCTCAACGCCCGTGCCGGCCTGATCACCCGCGGCCTCAACGAGATGCTGCGCCTGGCCGCTGCGATCGGGGCCAAGCCGGAAACGCTGATGGGCCTGGCGGGCCTGGGCGACCTGGTGCTGACCTGCACCGGCGACCTCTCGCGCAACCGTCGTCTCGGCCTTGCGCTGGGGCGTGGCCAGAGCCTGCAGGATGCGGTGAGAGAAATCGGCCAGGTGGTGGAATCGGTGCAGACCGCCGACGAAGTCATGCGCCAGGCACGCCGGCATGGTATCGACCTGCCCATCTCCGACCGCGTCCGCGCCGTGCTGCACGGCGAACAGACGCCGGAAGAAGGGCTGCGCGCGCTGCTCGCACGCGAGCAGAAGCCGGAATACCCGGACACGCTGTTCAAGTGACCCACGAAAAACCCCGGCACTGCCGGGGTTTTTTTGGCCGGTGGATCCGGTTGGGTGAACAACCGACTGGGTAGAGCCGACTGTTAGTCGGCTGCTCTCCGCGTCAGCCTCCAAAACGCAAAAACCCAGCCTGGGCTGGGTCTTTGCGTGGCACACCGACGAGGTGGGAGCCAGATAAGTGAAGCCCGGCCTGAGCCGGGCTTCATGGCGTGAGGGAGAGAGAGATCACGCCATCAAACAACGTACCTTGCAGCTACCGACTTACCAGGTGAAGCGCGGGCCGACGAACCATTCCTTGTCGCCACCCTTGGCCAGCTTCACTTCGCCGCTCAGGCCCCAGTTCGGGGTGAACTTGGCCTGGGCGCCGACACGGCCGTAGAACTCGCCGTCCGGGTTGATGCCGTGCTTCTTGCTGAAATCTTCGTAGCCAGCCAGCGCGTAGCCTTCGAACATCGGGGTGAACGCGGTGCGCACGCCCACTTCGGTCGAGTAGCCGTTGAAGTCCAGGCCGTGCTTCGGATCGAACTTCTGGTACGCGACGCGGGCCACCAGGTCGGTGGTCGGCGCGATGCCGTAGTTGTAGCCGACGCCCACGCGCCACTGGTCAACGTCGGCGTTGCCGCGCTTGGTTTCCTGCGAGTTGTAATCGCCAAAGATGTGGAAGTTCGGCGCCACGGCAACCGAGCCCTTCGCGGCCCAACCGTCAGCGTCGCCACCCTTGGCATCGGTGTTCACGTAGCCGCCTTCAACGTAGTTGTACGACAGGCCATCGGCGGCCGAAGCAGCAAACGGCAGCGCAGCGATCAGGCCCAGGGCAAGCAGGGAAGTCTTCATCATCGGGAACACACCTTTATTATTTTTGGTTTTGCCGACCGTCCCCCTTGGGGAGGGGAGAGAGAAGGACGGTCGACAGGTGTGAATTATCCGTTAGGCGTTCTAATCAACCCTGAATATTGAACTGACCGGTACATGAATGAAGCGCGCGTTCAGGGAACTACCGGACGGCCGCCGCGCAGCCTCCGGACCACCGCCTCACATGCCGCCTGCGGCGGAGCAAACGTGCCCGCGCCTCGCAGCCCCGGCTACGGTCAGCCTGCCTCAGCGACCTGTTCTACCCACGCATCCATGACGGAAGCCCATGAACGAGCAGACTGCCATTCCCGTATCGGTTGAGACCGACACCCACCGGGGCGAATTCTTCGTCATCACCTCCAGCTTCAAGCCGGGCGACAGAGTGGACATGGCATTGAACGACGCCACCGACGCCCGGGCCGCAGGCACCACGCTGCTGGTGATGCGCTCGGGGCAGGGGCGCCTCGCCAGACCCCGCGGCCAACCGGGCGCAGATGCCGACGCAGGAAGCCTTGGCCGCACCACCCGAACAGCAGTATGCGGTTGCCAACCAGAGCCGCGAATCACAGGAACAGCGCCGTGTGCAGGAACTGGCCCAGGCGCAGGAACCGCAGCGCGACACGCAGATGGTGCAGGGACCGAGGATGGCGTGGTGGCGGGTAGCGGCACCGCACACGAATGACCCGCGGTTGGGTTGAGGTGCTGCCTCACGTGTTCGATGCATCCGTCAGGCGCGCGAGTGCGTCTGCCCGACACGCATCGAGGATTTCGTCGGCCAGCGGCGCGTCGTCCGGGCAGGACCTGGACAACACCACGGCGCCCACCGCCATGGCCATCAAGGAAATCCGGCGCGCACGCGCCTCGGCGCTGGTGCTCTCATTCGGCTGGGCAGCGTCCGTGGCGGGGCGGCTCAGCTGCGCATCAATACCGGCTGCAAACGCCGCTTTGACGGAGTCTGGCTGACGCGCGGCGTCCGCGCACAGCGCAGCCATCGTGCAGCCCTGCCCGGGGTTGTCCCGATGCTCCCTCGACAGGTAATGGTCAAGAAAATCCGCCAACGAATGAGCTGCTGCGGCATCTGCCGACTGCGCCAGCCCGCAGGTGGAGGATTCAGCAATCAGGTCCGTCTTCGAGGCGAAATGCTTGTAGAAGCCGCCGTGTGTAAACCCCGCGGCTCCCATCAGGTCTGCAACACCCACGCCATCGTATCCCCGCTCCCGGAACAGCGCGGAGGCGGTTTCGACGATGTGCGCCCGGTTGGCCTGCGCTTGTGCCTTGGTGACCTTCATGACCGATGCCTTGCAACGCTGTGCTGCGGAAGTACGCCACCTTATCACACTTAGATTATATGCATCATCAAACCATTGACATTTAAGATTACGGTCATCATTATTGCGTCGCAGCAGCGGAAGACCGGGTTTCGGCCCCTCGGCAACAGTCCCCTCCACGATCACGACGCCCCGATACCCCATGACGAACACGACGCTCTTTCAGCCTTACCTGCTGGGGTCGCTGACCCTGGCCAACCGCATCGTGATGGCACCGCTGACGCGCAATCGTGCCGGCGCCGGCCTGGTGCCCGACCCCCTCGCGGCGACCTACTATGCCCAGCGCGCCTCGGCCGGCCTGATCATCACGGAGGCCACCCAGATCTCGGCCCAGGCTCAGGGCTATCAGGACACGCCGGGGCTTTACACGCAGGACCAGATCGACGGTTGGCGCCAGGTCACTGAGGCTGTGCATGCCCGCGGCGGGCGCATCTTCGTGCAGCTGTGGCACGTGGGCCGCATCTCGCACGTGGATCTTCAGCCGGGCAACGCCGCGCCTGTCTCGGCGTCGGCCATCCGTGCGCAAACCAAGACCTTCGTCAACAACGGCTTTGTCGATGTGTCCGAGCCGCGTGCCCTGGAGATCAACGAACTGCCCGCCATCGTCGATGATTTCCGCCAGGCAGCCGCCCATGCGATCGCGGCCGGGTTCGACGGCGTGGAGATTCACGGCGCCAACGGCTACCTGCTCGAACAGTTCATCAAGGACGGCGCCAACCAGCGCACGGACGCCTACGGCGGCTCGATCGAGAACCGCGCGCGGCTGTTGCTGGAGGTCACGGCGGCCGTGGCAGCCGAGATCGGCGCGGAACGCACTGGCGTGCGCATCTCGCCGGTATCGCCGGCCAACGCAATTGCCACGGTCAGCGACCCGCAGCCGCAGTACGACTACATCGTCGATCAGCTCAGCGCGCTGGGGATCGTCTATCTGCACGTGGTCAAAGGCGCAACCGGTGGCCCGCGTGACGTCGCGCCCTTCGACTTCGACGGGCTGCGCGGGCGTTTCAAGGGGACGTATCTGGCCAACAACGGGTACGACCTGGAACGGGCCAGCACACACCTCGCCGAGGGCAAGGCAGACATCTTCGCCTTCGGTCGCGCCTTCATCAGCAATCCCGATCTGGTCGAACGCCTGAAGACGGGCGCGCCCTTGAATGCATTGAACCCGGACACGTTGTACGGCGGCGGCGCGGAGGGCTACACCGACTACCCCGCGTTGACCGATACGACGCAGAAGTAACCCGTCCAATAGCGCCGCGCTGCACAGCCCCCAACTGACCTTCAAGAGAGACACCATGAGCCATCTCCCCACCGTACTCATCACCGGCGCCTCCAGCGGCATTGGCAGCGTCTACGCCGAACGTTTCGCCCGCCGTGGCCATGACCTGGTGCTGGTCGCGCGTGACAAGGCCCGGCTGGAGACGTTGGCCGCACGTCTGCGGGAGGACAGCGGAGTAACCGTTGACCTGCTGCCGGCCGACCTCACCCGGCCCGCCGACCTGGCCACTGTCGAAGCGCGCCTGCGCGACGACGCCCGCATCGGCATCCTGATCAACAACGCCGGCATTGCCCAGTCCGGCGGCTTTACCGAGCAATCGGCCGACAGCATCGACCCGTTGGTAACGCTGAACATCCTCGCCCTGACGCGCCTGGCCGCAGCCGTTGCGCCGCGACTGGCGAGCGCGGGCAATGGTGCGATCGTGAACATCGGCTCGGTGGTTGGGCTGGCGCCGGAGTTCGGCATGTCCGTGTATGGTGCGACCAAAGCCTACGTCCTGTTCCTGTCGCAGGGGCTAAGCCTGGAACTGTCGCCCAAGGGCGTCTACGTGCAGGCCGTGCTGCCCGCAGCCACGCGGACCGAGATCTGGGAGCGTGCCGGCATCGACATCAATACGTTGTCGGAGGTGATGGACGTCGGCGAGCTGGTCGATGCCGCCCTGGTCGGCTTTGATCGTCGCGAGACCGTGACCATACCGCCGCTGCATGTAGCCGAACGCTGGGACACGCTCGACGCCTCGCGTCAGGGTCTGCTCTCGGATATCCGCCAAGCGCGCGCTGCAGAACGCTATCGCAGCGCTGATTGACGCCGTGCCCGCCCAGGCACCCCCTCGTGATGCTCACTATTCAACCAGAGGCACACCGCCCATGAGAGCTTTCCTCATCGATCGTTATGGCAAGAAGGAGAGCGGCCGCATCGGCGACCTCCCGCAGCCCGCGCTGCGAGACGGCGATGTCCTTGTCCGTGTGCATGCTGCCAGCGTCAATGCGCTGGACAACAAGATCAGGACGGGCGAGTTCAAGATGATCCTGCCCTATCGCCTGCCGTTGATCCTTGGCAACGATATGGCGGGGACGGTGGTGAGCGTCGGGTCCGGGGTGAGCCGGTTCAAGCCGGGCGACGAAGTCTATGCACGCCCGGACGATGATCGCATCGGCACGTTCGCCGAGTTCATCGCCGTCAACGCGGGCTCCGTGGCGCTCAAGCCGAACAATCTGGACATGGTGGAGGCCGCCGCACTGCCCCTGGTTTCGCTGACGGCCTGGCAGGCCTTGGTGGAAACAGCGCAGTTGAAGCCGGGGCAGAAGGTCTTCATCCAGGCCGGCTCAGGCGGTGTTGGCACCATTGCCATCCAGCTCGCCAAACATCTGGGCGCGTTCGTTGCCACCACCACCAGCACAGCCAACGTCGCGTGGGTGAAGGCGCTGGGGGCGGATGTTGTCATCGACTACAAGCAGCAGGACTTCGCCGCCGCACTGCGCGATTACGACGTGGTGCTCAACAGCCAGGGCAACGACGAGCTGGAGCGCTCGCTGGCGATACTCAGGCCAGGTGGCCATCTCATCTCCATCTCCGGGCCGCCCACACCCGCGTTTGCCACCGCGCGCGGGCTCCGCTGGCCGCTGAAGCAGGTACTTCGTCTGCTCAGCCGTGGCATCCGGAGCCGCGCAAAGCGGATGGGGGTGACGTACACCTTCCTGTTCATGCGGGCAGAAGGGAAGCAGCTGAGCGACATCACCTCGCTGGTCGAAGCCGGCGCGATCCGCCCGGTCATCGACCGGGTCTTCCCGTTCCAGGACACCCACAGCGCGCTGGCGTATGTGGAGAGCGGCCGAGCGAAGGGCAAGGTGGTCGTCAAGATGGTGTAGGTTTCAGTCAGAGCATCCGCTCCCACCTGGTCTGCTACCGCCGCCCAGCGGGAACGTCGCTCGAGCCTTCCGACCCATGAGGTATCTGCGTGAATCAAGGAAGATCGCTACGCCAGCGCGTGGTGCAGGCGCTGCCAATGTTCGCGGTGCTCCTCGTTGCGGGTTGCACGGACATCGTGAAAAGCCGCTACGAGACACTCGCCGATGCACGTGCGGACGAGCTGTTCGGTCGGGGTTGGCTGCCGGATGTATTGCCGCCGTCAGCCGTCGACATCGTGACCATCAACAATCTGGACATCAATGAATCCCACGGTGAATTCTCGTTCGACCCGGATGAAGCACCCGCACTGTTCCGGCAGCTGCAACGCGGCGTGCCCGGCAAGCTTCGCCCGCATGTGTCTGATGAGGTGAGATCGGCGCAGGCGCGGAAAGGCAGTTCCATTTGGTGGCTGGAACAGAACGACAGCACGTGGGTATTCATGTGCACGGCCGCCAAGGGGCACTGCGAATACAGCATGTGGTCCGACTGGACCCCGCCCGGCGTTTGAGGAACCAACGGCACCGGCCAGTGCCAGCCGTCGCGCTATTCAGTCCGTGCATCAGCCACGTGCGGCGAGCGCTGTTGCGGCACCGTCACCACGAAGCATGCGCCAGCGCTGTCGGTGTCTGGCGCGAGCGCTATCTCCCAGCCGTGCGAGAGGCAGATTTCCAGGCAGATCGCCAACCCCAGTCCAGCCCCACCGCTGTCTCTGGCATTGCCGCGCCAGAAGCGCTTGAACAGATGGGGGCGGTCGGCGTCGGCGACGCCGCTGCCGGCATCACGGACGCTGAAGCCTTCGGCGCGCAGCTCCACGTGGACCACGCTGTCGGCGGGTGAGTGATGCAGCGCGTTCTCAAGCAGGTTTTTGACCAGCACGAAGACTGCCGCTGCATCGGCCTCCACCGGCGGATGTGCGGTGTTCGTGCTTTCCACCACCACGGTGACCGCGCGTTGGGTGGCCAGGCGGTCCAGGTAGTCGACCGCATCGAGTACCACCGCACCGAGCCGCACGGGTGCGAACGCGTAGTTGTGGCCTTCGCTCACTTCGGCCAGATGCAGCAGCTGGTGCACCTGGCGCGCCATCTGCGCGGTGTCGCGTAGCAGCAGCTCGGTGTTGGGCGCCCCGCTGAGTTCGATCTCCGCCTGCAACAATGCCAGCGGCGTCTTCAGTTCATGCGCGGCCGAGGCCAGAAACTCCTGCTGTACCCGGAAACCCTGTTCCAGGCGCGCCAGAGCGGCGTTGAACGCCTCGATCATCGGCACCACCTCCGACGGTAGCCCTTCGCTGCGCAGGCGCGACCCCAGATTGCGCGGCCCGATCCGCGACGCGACGCGCGAGGCCTGGCGCAGCGGTCGCAGCATGCGGTTGACGATGATGGCGATGACCGCCATGAACGTCAGCAGCGCCAGCACCGCAACGGCCGTACCGGCACGCAGGTACAGCCGGGAGGCATGTTCCTTGAGGGTGATCACCAGCCGGTCGCTGCGCGCGATGCGCAGGCCGTAGACCTGTCCGGCATGCTCAAGCCGCGCATGGGTGACCTGCAGGTGGATATCGCCCCCCGGGTTGGCAAGGGTCAGGGAGGTGGCATCGGCAGGCAGTGCCTGCAACGCCTCCAGCGCGGGGCTGGCCGGGCTGCTGGCCACGCGACCCCCGCGGCTGTCGGTGAGCAGGAAGGCCGCATCGCGGGGCATCGCGTCGTAGACGTTCCCCACCTCCGGTGGCAAGGAAAGCCGCACGGTGCCGGCCGCATCCACCTGCATGCCGGCGCGGAGTTCGGCCACTTCCTCCATCAGCTCCTCACGCACCATGTCATCGGGGGCCGCATGCCGGACCAGCAGCATGACCGCCGCCGCAGTGAGGGCGCCGGCCAGCAGCGCCAGCAGCGTGGCCAGCATCAAACGCGCGCTGAGACTACGCGGCAGCATCGGTGGGCCGCAGGGCGAAGCCAAGGTTGCGCATGTTGACCACCGACAACCCCGCATCGATGGCGGTCAGTTTTCGCCGCAACCGATGCAGCGCCACGTCCAGCGCATTGGGTGTCACGGCCTCACCCACCCCCCAGGCGGCACGCTCCAGTGCCCCCCGTCGCACTACCTGCCCCGCCGCGCGCACGAGCAGGATGATGATCTGCAGCTCGGCCGGGGCCAGGCTGACCTGTTCGTCGCCGCACTGCATGCAGCTGCTCTCGGCCAACACCTGCAGCCGATGGTGGACCAGCTGTGGGTCGCGCAGCGCTGCCGGGCGGCGCATCAGGGCGCGCACCCGCGCGCCCAGTTCCTCGATGGCGAACGGCTTGGGCAGGTAATCGTCCGCCCCCGCATCCAGTCCTTCGACGCGGTCGTGCAGCGCATCGCGCGCGGTCAGCATCAGGCACGGGATGCGGTTGCCAACCGCGCGCATGCGCCTTACCAGTTCAAGCCCATCGCCATCGGGCAGACCGCGGTCGATCACCGCCAGTGCATAGCCATGCCGGGTCAGCCCGTGCCAGGCGCTTTCCAGCGTGGCGAAGGTATCCACCGCGATGCCCGCCGCACCCAGCCCACGCTCGACCAGGCTGGCCAGTCGCGCATGGTCTTCGACCAGCGCGATCCGGTTGGGCAGGGCAGGGGGCGTTGTCTGGGACATGGCGAAGGCAGGAGTCGGTAGGGGTCAGAAGCCGCGGGTGATGCCGATGCGCAGCGCGGCCGACCCATCGGTATCGGGCTCGCTCAGCGGGCTGTCGGTGATCTCGTCGGGCAGGACGTCGTAGCTGATGCCGCCCAGCAATCGCCACTTCTCGCCCAGCGGGCGCGAGAAGGCGATGCTGACGTGCGGAACCACGGCGGCGCCGGGCTGGTAGCGCACTACGCCACGTGCAACTTCCTCGTCCAGCGTGCCATGGTAGTAGTTGACCATATCATCGGACATCCAGCGCACGCCGACGCCGGGCACCACGGTGGTGCGGCCCCACTGCAGGGCATAGGCATAGTCGGCCGAAAGCTCGTAGCCGCCGCTCGCATCGGTGACATCGGCCAGCGCGCTGAGCTTGAATTCGCCGGCCGCGCCGCTCCAGGTGGCGGCGATGCCGGCGTCCAGTGCGTCGTCGCGATCCTCCAGCAGGGCCGGATCCACGCCGTTGGCCAGCAGTTCGCGGCGGCCGAGATCCTTGATGTCCACGCCATCGAAGCGCCCGGCCAGCACCGCATCCAGGCTGAAGGTATCGCCCTGGACCAGGTGCACGCCGCCGGTGAGACCCCGCCAGAAGATGCGCTTGCCCTCGAACGTAAGCAGCGGAACCGGGCGCACGCGCGTTCCCTCGCCGGCATAGGGGCTTTGGCGCACGGACGCGGCCACACCGATCGACCAGCGGTCATCGTCGGCCTTGGCCAGCAGGTCGCCGGTGCTGGAGGGGCTCTGTGCCACGGCCAGCGCAGGCAGCAGGAAGGGAACGGAAACAACGTACTTGAGCATGGGGGACTTCCTTGAGAGGGCGCGGCGAGCATTGCGGGCGCGGACTTACAGGCGACTTACCGCCGGCCGATGCGTCGCCTGCCGTTCAGCCAGCGGCCGCGTTCGAGCCTCGCGGCATGCAGCGCCAGTAAGAAGCAGGTAACCCGTGCCGCCGCACACTCGGCACCGCCCCTGCCAGGCGCGGCCGTTGTCGTCGTTCCGGCAGCACCGCCCTACCTCTCCGAGCACCTGCATGGTCCCGCATCGTCCCCCGTCCTCTCGCAGCCGTCTTCTGGCCGCCTCGCTTCCCCCCATTCCTGCGCGCGCCAGCGGTCGCAGCAGCCTGTTGTTCAAGGCGGTGCTTACTGCGGTGGCGCTGCTGGTCGCCGGTCTGGTCACGCTGCTGGTCGCGCGGTCGGCGCGCAGCGGCGCCACCGCCGGCAATGATGTGGTCCAGGCACCGCCCGCGATGACCGTCACCACGGTGCAGGTAAAGCAGCAGGACTGGGACGAGGCCCTCACCGCCTCGGGCGCCATTGCCGCCTGGCAGGAGTCGGTGGTGGGTGCGCCGCTTGCGGGCCTGCGCCTGGTCAGCGTGGACGTCGACGTGGGGGCGGTGATCCGCAAGGGCCAGGTGCTGGCGCGTTTCGATGATGCTCTGCTGCAGGCCGACGCGCAGCGATTGCAGGCACTGTTGGCCCAGGCCGACGCCGAGTCGGCGCGCGCCCGCCGCGATGCGGAGCGGGCCCAGGCGCTGCGCCCGAGCGGGGCGCTGAGCGAGCAGTCGGTGCTGCTCACCCTGACCGAGGCAGAGAGTGCGGCTGCGGCCGTGCGCTCGGCGCGCGCGGCATTGAAGGCCAAGCAGGTGGAGATCGATTACGCGGTGGTACGGGCTGCCGATGACGGTGTCATCAGCGAACGCAGTGCAACCTTGGGTGCAGTGCCCGAGCGTGGCGAACCGCTCTTCAGGTTCATCCGGCAGCAGCGGCTGGAGTGGCGAGGTGAGCTGGGCGCGGCGCAGCTGGCCAAGGTCCGCGTCGGCCAGCGCGTGCGCCTGACGCTGCCGGACGGCAGCAGCGCCAACGCACAGCTCCGCCAGATCGCCCCGACGCTGGACGACGCTGCACGCATGGGACGGGTATACGCCGATCTTCCTGTCGGCAGCGCCGCGCGCGCAGGCATGTATGTCCAGGGAGAGATCGGCCTGGCACGCTCGCCCGCGCAGGTGGTACCGGAATCGGCACTGGTCGTCCGCGATGGCCGCAGCCTGGTGTTTACGGCAAACGCCGATGGGGGCGCCGGGCATGTCAGCGCACGCACGGTCACGGTGGCGCGCCGTCGCCAGCGCCAGGTTGACGTGGGCGGAAGTCTTGAACCGGGTGCTTGGGTCGTCGACCAGGGGGCCGGGTTCCTCGCCGAGGGTGACCGCGTCCAGATCGTCGCGGGGCGCGCCGCTACCGCGCCGGTCGCAGCAGGCACACGATGAACCTTGCGACCTGGTCCATCCGCAATCCCGCCCCCGTGCTTCTGCTGTTCGCCCTGCTGGTGGTCGCCGGCGCGATCGGTTTTGCTCGGCTGCCGATCCAGAACCTGCCCGAGATCGAATTGCCCACGGTCAACGTGGCGCTGGCCCAACCCGGTGTGGCGCCGGCGCAGCTGGAGACGGCCGTGGCCCGGCCGGTCGAGAATGCCATCGCGGCGGTGGTCGGTCTGCGTCACCTGCGCACGCAGGTGAGCAATGGGGTGGTTCACATCTCGGCCGAATTCGAGATCGGCACGCCGTTGTCCGATGCGCTGGATGACGTCAAGGCGGCCGTCGACAGCACCCGCGCGGCGCTGCCCGACGACGTACTGCCACCGGCGGTAAGCGCGGACGTGGTGGGCAGCAGCCCGATCCTGACCTACGCGGTGGAATCGGCGACGCTGGCACCCGAGCCGCTCTCGTGGTTCGTCGACGATACGTTGGACAAGGCCCTGCGCGGTGTTCCCGGCGTTGGACGCGTCGAGCGGCTCGGCGGCGTGCAGCGCGAGATCCGGGTAGAGGTGGAACCACTGCAACTGGACGCGCTGGCGGTGACCGCCAGCGATGTCTCACGGGCGTTGGGTGCCGTGCAACGCCAAGCGTCAGCCGCTGGTGTGCGGCTGGGCGGCGGCGAGCAGGCGCTGCGGACGCTGGCGACGGTGAACGAGTCCGCTGCGCTGGCCGATCTGATGCTGGCGCTGCCCGACGGGCGGCATCTGCGGCTGGGCGAGCTGGCTACGGTCACCGACGGGGTGCGTGATCGTGACCAGGCGGCGCTGCTGGACGGAACCGAGGTAGTGGGCTTCCACGTGTACCGCGCCCGCGGCAGCGACGAAACCCGCACCGCCGAGCAGGTGGCGGCGATGCTCGAAACCCTGGCCACGTCCCACCCGGGGCTGGTGTTCACCCCGGTGGCCAACCGGGTGGCCTACACCTTGGAGCAGTACCACGGTTCGATGCAGATGCTGTTGGAAGGCGCGGTGCTGGCGGTGCTGGTCGTGGCCTGGTTCCTGCGCGACTGGCGCGCGACCGCCGTGGCGGCAATGGCGTTGCCGCTGTCCATCCTGCCCACCTTCGCCGTGATGCCCTGGCTGGGCTTCTCGCTCAACACGCTGACGCTGCTGGCACTCGCGGTGGTCGCCGGCATCCTGGTGGACGATGCGATCGTGGAGATCGAGAACATCGAAACCCATCGGCGCCGAGGCAAATCGATCACGGTGGCCACCGCCGATGCGGTGAACGAGATTGCCTTGGCGGTCCTGGCCACCACGCTCACGCTGGTGGTGGTGTTCCTGCCGACGGCATTGATGCCGGGCATCGCGGGACTGCTGTTCGCCCAGTTCGGTTGGACGACGGTCATTGCCGTGCTGGCGTCGCTGCTCGTCGCGCGCCTGCTGACGCCGCTGCTGGCCGTGCACTGGCTGCGCGCGCTGCCGCCGCGCCCGCGCCCCGAGGGCCGGGTGATGCCGCGTTATCTAGCGGCCGTGCGCTGGGTTCTCAGCCACCGCCGGACCACGCTGGCCGGGGCGCTTGCCTTCCTGGTGGGGTCGTTCGCGCTGCTGCCGCTGCTGCCCACCGGCTTCATGCCCGCCGCCGACCTGGGCTACGTTGAGGTGGCACTGGAATTGCCGCCGGGTGTTGCGCTGGCCGACGCGGTGCAGGCGGCCGAGCAGGTGCGCCACGCGGTGGCCGGCACGCCGGGTGTGGCGCAGGTATTCACCCGCGTAGGCGAAGCGGGTGGCGAGGACGGAGCGTCACCGGAGGTGCGCCGCGCGCTGCTCACGTTGAGCCTGGCACCGCGCCGACAGCGGGCGTCTCAGCAGGCGATGGAAGCGAAGCTCCGCGAGCGCCTGGCGTCCGTGCCCGGCATGCGTTTCAGCGTGGGCGGCGGCAGCCTCGGCACCGCGCTCACGCTGATCCTCGCCGGGGACGATGCGCAGCTGCTGCAGGCTACGGCGCAGACCCTGGAACAGCAGATGCGGGGGATTCCGGGCCTGGCCAACGTCACCTCGACGGCCAGCCTGGAACAACCCGAACTGACCATTCGACCCGACGCGCACCGTGCCGCGGAACGCGGGGTGTCCACCACGGCGATCGCCGATACGCTGCGGATAGCACTCGGCGGCGATGTCGACGCGGACCTGCCGCGGCTGGACCTGGACACGCGCCAGTTATTGATCCGGGTGCAGGTGCCGCTGCGCGTCCGCGAGGATCTGGACGCCATCGGGCGCCTGCGCGTGCCGGCGCGCGACGGCACGGTGCCGCTGGCGAGCATCGCCCACCTGGGCATGGAAAGCGGACCGAGCCAGATCGACCGGTTCGACCGCCAGCGATACGTCACGCTGGGCGCTGGCCTGGCCGGCATGCCACTGGGCGATGCGGACGCAGCGGTTGCGGCACTGCCGATCAGCCGCGCCATGCCGGCAGGCGTAAGGCCCATCGAAGCGGGTGACTCGGAACTGGCGGCCGAGCTTGCCAGCGGCTTCCTGATCGCCATCGCAGCTGGGCTGGCCTGCATGTTCTGTGTGCTGGTCCTGCTGTTCAAGGACGCGTTCCAGCCGCTGACGATTCTGTCGGCCGTGCCGCTGTCGCTGGGCGGCGCGCTGCTGGCGCTGCTGGTGACCGGCAGTGCCTTGGATGTGCCGGCCATGATCGGGCTGGTGATGCTGATGGGCATCGTCACCAAGAACGCGATCCTGCTGGTGGACCACGCGGTCAAGGCGATGCGCCATGGCGGCCTGCTCCGCGACGCGGCGCTGGTGGAGGCGTGCAGCCACCGCGCACGACCGATCATCATGACCTCGTTGGCGATGGTGGCAGGGATGCTGCCGATCGCGCTGGGACTGGGCGCGGATGCCAGCTTCCGGCAACCGATGGCGATCACCGTCATCGGCGGCCTGGTCACCTCCACCCTGCTCAGCCTGCTGGTCGTGCCGGTGCTGTTTACCTGCATCGATGATGCGCGGGTCTGGCTGCAGCGCCGGGGCAACAGACGTGGCGAACCCGGATGAAACGGACGGGTCAGGACAGGTCCACGAACCGGCTGCGCAGTACACCGTCAACGCTCACGATGGCATCCAGCCGTAGCAGGCGCCCGTCGTCCAGCTGCATGTACTCCACCGCATCGCGCGCCTGCAGATCGGCAATACATGCAGAGACGGTCTCGTGCTGGCCGGCGCCGGTGTCGAACACGATGACGACGCGCCGGCCAACGGTGGCCGTTGCCTCCAGCACGTCATGGAACTCGCAGTTGATGGGAACGTAGGTTCGGTTCATGGCGCGGTCTCCTAAAGAATGGCGGGCGTGGCGCATCGCGAGGCGTTGAGCCTGATGTCGGATGTGGCGCGGATCGCCCATGGTTCGAGGGCTGATCCGCTCCCCACCCTGCCGATCACTTGTCCAGAAACGCTACCAGCGCAGGAATGGTCTGCTCCGGCGCTTCTTCCATCAGCCAGTGGCCGGAGCCCTTGACGATCACGCCCTGGACATTCGTATCCACCAGCTTCGCCTGGTCGATCAGGAACTGGCCACCGGCCTTCTCGCCGGAGAGCACCAGCATCGGCATGTGCAGCGGGGTCTTGGCGAAGCCGGCGAAATCCTTGGCGTCCTGCTCGAAGTTCTTGAAGTACTCGAAGCCCGCGCGCATGCCGCCGGGACGCGCATATTCGGACGCGTAGAACTGGCGGTCGGCCTCGGGCACCGAATGCGTGCGGTCGGCGGCGAAGTCGTTCCAGAAGTGTTCGAAATACGTCCGTTCGCGGCCATCGACCAGCTTCAACGGCGTTTCACCGTAGAAGTGGAAATGCCACAGGTCGCGCAGCAGCCACACATGGGTCCAGTCGCCCACGCCCGGCAGGAACGCGTCCATCAGCACGACGCTCTCCACCTCGTCCGGGTACTGCGCCGCGTAGGCATACGCCACCATCAGGCCGATGTCGTGGCCGACGATCTTCACCTTCGGGTAGCCAAGCGACTTCACCAGCGCGTGGATGTCCTGCGCCAAGGTCTTCTTGTCGTAGCCACCGACCGGCTTGGACGATTGGCCGGCGCCGCGCAGGTCCGGCGCGATCACGACGTGCTGCCCGACAAGCTGCGGCATCAGCGGCCGCCACATGTGGCTGGTTTCGGCATAGCCGTGCAACAGCACCACCGGCGATTCGGTGCCTTGCCCGGCTTTCAGGTAGTGCAGGGTCACACCATTCACATCGGCGGTGTGGCTCTGGATGGCAGTGGTGTCGGCTGCCTGGGCGGTGGCGTGCACCGCCAGCAGCACCAGCAGGGCGGCAACGGTACGGAAGGGTCGCGGCAGCAGCTTCATTGGAGTCTCCATGCGGTTACGGGGATGCAGCGTCGGCAGGAAGATGGCGCTCGATCCACCGCACGAAGTCGCCGACCACGCCTTCCCGCCCCGCATCATTGAGCAGGTCGTGGGCGTGATCCTTGTACAGCAGCAACGTCTTGTCGGCCGATCCCGCGTTGTCGTTGAACAGCTGGCTGCCGGCAGGCACGGTGACCTTGTCGGCCGTGCCATGCGCGATCAGGACCGGCAGCCGCAGGCTCGGAAACCCGCGCCGCAGCCGGTCGATGCCCACCAGCATCTGCGCGACGGTCAGCGCGGTCTGCTTCTCGCCGGCAATGAGCGGATCGGCATTGAGCGCGGCCACCACCTCGGGCAATCGCGAGAATTCCTTGTTGGGCAACTTCAGCACGCGCAGTTTCGGGAACGGGCCGCTGAGCCAGCGCACCAGCGCCAGCACCAGGGGTGGCGCCGGTACCTGGAACGCGTAGCTCTCGCAGATCAGCCCGGCCAGTTCGTCCTGGTGCGACAGGGTGTACGCCGAGGCGATCACGCCGCCCGCACTGTGCCCGAGCAGGAACACCGGCAGGCCCGGCTCGCGCGCACGCGCCACGTTCAACAGCGACTGTACGTCGGCCAGGTAGTCGTCGAAGTGCTCCACGTGGAAACGTTCGCCACTGGACTTGCCACGCCCGCGCAGGTCCACGGCATAGACGGCCAGGCCGATCGCCGTGAACTGGGCAGCAGCCCACTGGTAGTGACCGCTGTGCGAGTTGAAGCCGGGCACGATCGCCAGCACTGCGCGTACCTTGCCGGTGGGGCGCCAGCTGCGGATGAACAGCTCGCGCTCACCGCCGGTGATGAACTCTTCGCTGCGCGTCGGCCCGGTGTCGCGGGGGTCGGATGGCACGGCATGCAGGGCTGCAGGGGGAGCGTTCATGGCAGGTCCTCGGTAAGAAAACACGCGCCGACAACGCCGGCGCGGAAAAGTGCGCGGGGGAGGGCGCTCAGGGGGTGAGGAAGGCGAGCAGATCCTGGTTGAGCTGCTCCTTGGCGGTGTCGCCCAGGCTGTGGCCACCGCCGGGATAGATCTTCAGCTGCGCGCCTTTGACCAGCGTGGCCGAGCGCAGTGCCGCCGCCTTGATCGGCACGATCTGGTCGTCGTCGCCGTGGATGATCAGGGTGGGAACATCGATCCTGCCCAGGTCGGCAGTGAAGTCGGTTTCGGAAAACGCCTTGATGCAGTCGTACGCATTCTTGTGGCCGGACTGCATGCCCTGCGTCCACCACGCGCGGATCAATCCTTCGGAGACCTTCGCGCCGGGGCGGTTGAAACCAAAGAACGGTCCCGTTGCCACCTCCAGGAAGAACTGCGCACGGTCGGCCAGGTAGGCGCTGCGGAAGCCGTCGAACACCTCGATGGGCAGGCCGTCGGGGTTGTCGGCGGTCTTGAGCATGATCGGCGGCACCGCGCCCATCAGCACCACTTTCGAGACGCGCGCGGTGCCATGCCGACCGATGTAACGCGCCACTTCGCCGCCGCCGGTGGAGTGGCCGACCATCGCCACCTTGTCCACGCCCAAGTGGTTGAACAGCGCCGCCACGTCATCGGCATAGGTATCCATGTCGTTGCCGTGCCACGGCTGGCTGGAGCGGCCGTGCCCGCGGCGGTCGTGGGCGATGCAGCGGAAGCCCTTGCTGGCCAGGAAGAACATCTGCGCCTCCCACGCATCGGCGTTGAGCGGCCAGCCGTGGCTGAAAGACACAACCGGACCGCTGCCCCAGTCCTTGTAGTAGAGGGAGGTACCGTCGGCGGTGGTGAAGTAGCTCATGGCGGCCTCGATGCGGTGGGCGTGGGGAAGGGATGAGGGTGCAGCCTCACATGCAGGTGCGGCGTCGGCATCGGGCGTTCGGGCGCGCACGCGCTCCCCCATCCGGGGGCCGTTGTACCTGCCCGTCGGCATCCTGATCGCCAGTGACCCCCACATGGGGGTACTACGGATGCCCCGACCGGCAGCGGCCAACCGCGCGGCTGGGGTTACCCTTCGCCCAGCGCGCCATGCCGGCGTGCGTTCGGGAGAACGGCATGCTTGACCGGCTGGCGGTGCTCGACACGATCCTGCAGGACCATGCGCAGGCGCTTGGCCGGGATTACCACCCCTACCGCAACCACGCCTACCGCGTGGCCAACTTCGCCTGGTGCCTGCGGCCCGGCAGCGTGCACGACCTGTACGTGCTGTCGGTGGCGGTGGCCTTCCACGACCTCGGCATCTGGACCGCGGGCACCTTCGATTACCTGGCGCCGTCCGAAGCACTGGCGCGGCAGTACCTGCTGGACCAGCAACGTCCCGAGCTGGTGCCCGTGGTGCTGGCGATGATCAGTGAACACCATCGGGTGTCCCACGTGCCGGGCGACCAGGACCCCTGCATCGAGGCGTTCCGCCGTGCCGATTGGATCGACGTGTCACTCGGACTGCGCCGCTTCAACCTGCCTGGCGACGCGTTCACGCGGATCGTGAAGCAGTTCCCGCGCCTCGGCTTCCATCTGCGCCTGGTGCAGTTCTCGCTGCGCCACGGCCTGCGCCATCCGCTGCGGCCTCTGCCCATGCTGAAGCCCTAGCACCGCCGCGCGTCACCCCTCAAGGCGCACCAGCCCACGCCGCAGCGCGATGTGGATGGCCTCGGTCCGGGTGCGCGCGCCGACCTTCTCGAAGATGCGCGCCAGGTGCGATTTGACCGTCTCCGCCGAGATGCCCAGTGTGTTGGCGATGCGCTTGTTCTCCCAGCCATGGGCAAGCGCGGAGAGGATCGAGAGCTCACGTGCGGTCAGCGCCTCCTCGCCCACGTGCTGGGCGATCTCTTCGGAAATCTCCGCCGACAGGCAGCGCTTGCCCTGATCCACGCGGCGCAGTGCATCGATGAGCTCACCGCGCAGCGAGCTCTTCAGCAGGTAGCCGCAGGCACCGGCCGCCAGCGCATCACGCGCATTGGCATCGCCGCGGTAGGTGGTGAGGATCACCACGCGGGCCTGTGGGAACTCCGCGCGCAGGCGGCGGGTAAGTTCAATGCCACCCACGCCGGGCATCTGCAGGTCGACCAGTGCGATATCCGGGAGCAGGCGCCGGAACTGTTCCATGCCGCTGTGCGCATCGGCCGCTTCGCCCACGACGACCATGTCCGGCTCCACCTCCAGCATGGACGCGATGCCCTGGCGGATCAGCGGGTGATCGTCGATGGTCAGGATGCGGATGGTCATGGCTAGCCCCCGGGCAGGGCACCACCGTGCATCGTGGCGCGGCCCAACGCAAGCGTGGCGCGCGTGCTTGTCCGCCATGCGACCGACGGCGCCGCCGACGCCCCCGAATGGGGGGCGCCGACGTGGCCGGAACACGCCACGACAGCCGTATGGCGTGCGCCGACACTCTGCGTGAAGGGACGTCCCTCGGCCCGGGAGCCGCCGCACCATGAGCGCCAGCGCACCTGCCTATCCTGCGGGGCATACCGCCCTGCTGTTCGTCGACCCCTACAACGACTTCCTCGCCGACGGCGGCAAACTCTGGCCGGCAGTGGTCGAGGTGGCGACCGCCGTCGACCTGCATGCCAATCTGCGCCGCATCCGCGACGCGGTGCATTGCGCGCGCTGGCCACTGTTCATCGTGCCGCACCACCGGTCCACGCCGGACGATCTGCATGCGTGGCAGCACCCGACGCCGTATCAATGCGGCGCCTCCGAAGCGCAGGTGTTCGCGCGCGACGGTTGGGGTGGCGAGTGGCACCCCGACTTCGCGCCGGAGCCGCATGACATCATCGTCAAGGAGCACTGGGGCGGCAGCGGCTTCGCCAACACCGACCTGGACCTGCTGCTGAAGCAGCACGGCATCAGCCACGTGATCGTGGTTGGCCTGATCGCCAACACCTGCATCGAAACCACCGCGCGTTTCGCCAGCGAACTGGGCTACCACGTCACCCTGGTGCGCGATGCCACGGCCGCCTTCAGCCAGGCCGCCATGCATGCCGCGCACGAGATCAACGGCCCCACCTATGCCCACGCCATCGTGAGTACGCGCGAGCTGCTTGCCCGCATTCCCTTCAGTGCCGATCCCTGACCGCATCGCGGTCGTCGCCCGTCGAGTCAGCCCGGGTCGCTGCCGCGCGTGACCCGCCAGCGCGGCAGGCGCAGCCGTACCCGCGTGCCACCGTCGGGCCGCGGCTGCACCAGCAGCGTGCCGCCGCAGAGCGCGGCGCGCTCGCGCATGCCGGGCAGGCCCCAGTGCCCCTCGCTGCCGCCGTGCGCAAGCACGTCATCGCCGATACCGCAGCCGTCGTCCTCGATCTCGACGACCGTGCGCAGCAATGCGTAGGTGATGCGCACGGTAATGCGGGATGGGGTGGCGTGGCGGTGCGCATTGGCGACCGCCTCGCGCACGATCCGCTGCACTTCACCCAGTTCCGGGTGGCGCCAGCGCCGTGGTTTCCCGTGCACTTCGACCGCAAAGCCGGTCTCTGCCGGCAGCTCCAGCTGTGCCGGCAGTGCGCGCACGGCCGATTCGAGGTCGTCGAAACGACCCTCCTCGCGGCGCAGTGCGCGAATGCGGTCGCGGCCCTCCACCAGGCCCGACTCCGCCTCCTCCAATGCATGTGCCAGGCCCGCATCGGCCGCCGCCGTGTCGCCCGACGCCAGCCGACGGCGCGAGGATTCAATGCGCAGCATCAGCGCCTGCACCGACTGCAGCAGGGTGTCGTGCAGGTCGCGCGCGATGCGCTCGCGTTCGCCCACCCGCGCGCGGTAGACGCGCTGCACGCGTTGGCGCGCCACGGATACCCGCCAGCGCACGAACGCCCAGATCAATGCGGCTGCCGCGGCTACCAGCGCGAGCGCGAACCACGTGGTCTGCCAGAACGCGGGCAGTACCGTGACGTTGAACGACGCCTCCTGTGCCGACCACGCGCCGGTATCGTCGCTGGCGATCAGCCGGAACCGGTAACTGCCCGGGGCCAGACGGCTGTAGATCGCCTGCCGTTCTGTGCCGGCATCCATCCAATCGTCGTCCACGCCGTCGAGCCGATAGCGGAACCGCACCCGTTCGGGAATGCGCAGCGCCGGGGCCGTGTAGTCCACGCGCAGGTCACGGCTGCCGGCCGGCAGGCGCAGGTGCGGTGACAGCGGCACGGGTGCGTCGTCCACCTTGACCGCCAGCAGCGTCGGAGCGGGGGGCGCAGCGGCCGGGTTGCGGGTGATGTGGCGCGGGTCGATCCAGTGCACGCCGCGGTTGGTGGCGAACCAGATCCGGCCCTGCGCATCGCTCAGCACGGAGGGCACGCCGCCGGTCTGCTCCGACGTGCCGCGCAGGCCGTCGAGTACGCCGAACCGTTCGAATGCCACGGCATGGGTGGGATCGCGACGCCACTGCGCCATCTCCGCCGCGGGAATGCGGGCAAGCCCACCGCGCCCGCCCAGCCACAGTTCGCCATCGGGCAGCAGCACGATGCCGCTGGTGCGCTCGAAGGTCTCACCCGCACGCCCCAGCAGGCGGTGGAACGTTTCGTTGCTGCGCATCGCCACGCCCCTGGCGCCGCCGGCCCACAACGTGTCGCCGTAGTTCTGCAGCACCGCAATGCGGCCGATGCCCGGGCCGTCCTCCTTGAGGTCGCGGCGGCGTCCGTGTTCGAACACGCCGATGGTCTGCCCCGCATCAGTCCAGATCCGTCCGCGCGCATCCTCTGCCAGCGCCCGCGGGGTGACCCCCGGCTGCATGCCGTACTTGCTGTTCTGCACCTCCCATGCGCCGTTGTACAGGCGCAGCAGCCCGCCGTTGAGCCGGCTCACCCACAGCCCCCCGGCGCGATCACTGGCGATCATGTTGACCACGCCATCGCCTTCCAGGTCCGGCGGCAGTGCCACACGCTCCAGCCCATTGGCACCGACCCGCGACAGCGATCCGCGGCCGCTGCCCACCCACAACGTGCCGCCGGCGTCGCGATGCATGGCGCTGACGCCTTCCATCTCCAACCCGCCCAGTTCCTGCACGCGCCCGCCCCCTGACGCCGACGGGTCGGGGGTGACCCACAGCGGGCCGCGGTCCGGGTTGCCCACCAACAGGCGACCGTCCTTGCCGAGCGCCATCGAGAACGACTGGTCGCGACGCGGCAGGGTGACCGCCGCCAGTGCGTTGTCGCGGAACCTGTCCAAGCCGTTGGCCGTGCCGGTCCAGAGATTGCCCTCGCGATCCTCGAACAGCGTCCACACCACTTCCGAGGTCAGGCCCTGGGCGGGTCCGAAGTACTCCGGCTGCGGTGCCACCACGCCTCCCCCGGGCGCGCGCAACGCGTGGGCGTCACGCACGCGGGCGATACCGCCCGCCGTGCTGAGCCACATGCCGCCATCGCGGTCGAAGCGCAGGCCTGCGCCTTTGAACGCCGGGTCCAGCCAGCTCACGGTCGCCCGGTCATGGCGACGGTCGCGCTCGGCCCGTGCCAGCGGCCGCACCCCCCAATAGTCGGCCGCCCACAGCGTGCCGTCGGCGGCCTGGTCGAAGAACGGAATCTGGACCGGCGTGGGGGTGGGTTGGAAGCGCGATGCGCCCGGGGCGAGGTGCACGATGCCGAACGCCTCGTTCTCCGAGTACGCCACCCAGATTCCGCCCTGGCGGTCGGCGAAGATCCGCTCCGGGCGCCAGCCCGCGTCGAAGCCCATCGGCTGCGCGGTCTTCCAGGTATCGCTGGCCGGATCGAGCCAGACCAGCGATACCGGCGTGATCGCCCACAGCCGCTTGGCGGCATCGCGCGCAAAGCCCATCACCGAGCCCAGCGGCACGTCATCGCGCTGGTAGGCGTACTGGCCCGGGTGCGGTCCACCCAGCCGGCTCATGCCGCCGTTGAAGTAACCCACCCACAGTGAGCCGTCGGGCTCGGCCAACAGGCTCAGCACGTCTTCCTCGATCAGCGGGTCGTCGCCCATGCGGGTGATGCGCTCGAAGCGCACGCCGTCGAAGCGGTACAGGCCCTGCCTTGAGCCCAGCCAGAGCAGACCGTCGGTCGTCTGCGCGATGGAGAAGATCTGTGCCGGTGCGCCGTCATCGGGTGTCCAGCGGTCGTGGCGCAGCTGGGTCAGGGCGCGGTCGGGCGAGAGCGCATGCGCTGCTGGCACCGCACCCGCGCTGATCAGCAGACCGAGCAGCAACAGCCGGCAGAAACCGCCGAGGCTCCTGTTCGTGACGTGCGCGGATGCATGACGAACCGGAAGCCTGGGCATGGAGGCAGACCAATGGGGCAGGGTGCGCACTGCGCAGCCCGCGGCCGGGTGGGGTTTCGGCGGAGTATGCCATGCGTGGTGCGGTGCGCCGGGAGGCTTGGCAGGGGATGGGGCGCTGCGCGATCATGCGCGCCCACCCCGGTACACCTCACGGATGAGCAGATGCGATTCAACTTTTATGGGTTCGAGGTCGTTCCGCAAACGACGCGGGGTCGCTGGCTGATGTTCGGCGCGATCGTGTTGAGCGTGCTGATGCTTTATCCCGGCATCAAGAAGCGTGGCGAGCAGATCGCCAGGCAGACCGAACGCGTGGCGGGTTTCGACATGCCGGCCGGCATGAAGCCGGCCTGGACCGAACACCCCAAAGAGAACACCATCGAGCTGGACCCCCGCGGCAGCATCGAAGTGGGCAAGCCCCTGCGGCGCGGCTATCGCCTTGAACCAGCGCAGGCGCAGGCGCTCATGGAGAGCTGCACCGAACGCGGCGGACAGGTCATCGACGGCAACGACGCCGCCAAGGCGTATCCCCGCCTGATGGGGCGCCTCCACGGCAATGGCCCGATCTGCATGCGTACCGACAACGCGCCGAGGCGCGCCGTGTCATTGCTTCAAGGCGACACCCTGGTCATCCAGATCGCCAACTACTGAGCGCCGGCGCTGACGCCGGGCCCCGTCAGTAGCGCCACGCCCCTGCGTGGCTTCGCCGTGCCCGAACGAAGTGCAGCCACGCAGGGCGTGGCGCTACTTGCAGGGTGCAACCTAACACTGTTAGATTCGCCCCTAACAACGTTAGGTAGAAGCCCCCAGTGCGTCAACCCATCGCCCGGGACAACATCGTCGGTGCCGCCTTCAAGATCCTCGACGAGGCCGGCATGGAGGGCGTGACCCTGCGCAAGGTGGCCTGCACGCTGGGCATCCGCGCGCCGTCGCTCTACTGGCACTTCAAGAGCAAGCAGGCGCTGGTCGATGCCATGGCCGACGCCATGATCGTGGACGTGGCCCGGCACATCCCCGACGGCCAGCCCTGGCGGGAGACCCTGCTGCAGATCGCCCGCGAGTTCCGCACCGCGTTCAAGGCCCGCCGCGATGGCGCGCGGGTCTACGCGGGCACCTTCCTGGCCACCGAGAACGTGCTGCGGGTGGGCGAAGCCAGCATCGCCGCGCTGGTCGGGGCAGGCGCCTCGGTGCGCTTTGCCGCCACCGCCTCGATGGACCTGGTGTATTACGCGATGGGCTTCGTCATCGAAGAACAGTCGTGGCCCGGCGACGGCAGCATGGAGGCGCTGGGCGAGGTCTTCATGGCCCTGGCCGAGGCACGTTTTCCGCAATGCTGGGCGGCCCGCGATGTCTGGAGCGAGGTCGATTTCGACACGCGCTTCGAGCAGGGCCTGGGGCTGATGCTCGATGGCATCGCACTGCGCCTGGCCCGCGCGCCCTGATTCGTTTTCCCTTTCCTTTGTTCCCGCTGTTCCGACACGGAAGCTCATCCATGCGTGCACCCCTCCTCCGCAGCTCGCTGCTCCTGCTCACCCTCGCACTGCTCACCGCGTGCGGCGACAAAGACGACAAGGCCGCTGCCGACGCAGCCGCCACCTCGGCATTGCCTGTCTCCCTCGCCACCGCCCAGCAGCAGCCGATGGCGCGCACGGTGCTGGTCTCCGGCCCGGTCACCGCGTACGAGGAAATGCAGCTGGGCGTGGAGATCAGCGGCCAGCGCGTGACCGCGTTGCCGGTGGACGTGGGCCAGTGGGTCAAGCAGGGCCAGGTGCTGTTGCAGCTGGACCACCGCACGCTGGACAGCGAACTGGCCCAGGCCGACGCCTCGTTGCGGCAGGCACAGGCGTCGCAGGAACTGGCGCGCCTGAACTACGAACGCAGCGCCAAGCTGGCCGCCCAGCAGCTGATCAGCGAAAGCAGCCTGGATGAGCTGCGCGCGTCGCGCATCAACGCCGAGGCGCAGACCGCTACCGCCCGCGCCGCCCGCGACGCGGCCAAGCTGCGCCGCGATTTCGCCGACCTGCGCGCCCCGGCCGACGGCCTGATCTCCAAGCGGCTGGTGCAGCCGGGCCAGGTTGTCTCGGCCGGCACCGAACTGCTGCGCCTGATCCGCGACGGCCGCCTGGAATGGCGCGCCGAGCTGCCCGAAGACCAGCTCACCGGCGTGGCCGTGGGCAACACGGTGGAGCTGCCGCACGCCGATGCGGTGGTCAACGGCCGTATCCGCGCAGTGACCCCGGGCGTCGACGCGCAGACCCGCACCGGGACGATCTACGCCGACCTGCCGGAGCCGGGCACGCTCAAGCCCGGCATGTACATCGAAGGCCGCATCGTCACCGGCGAGGGCCCGGCGCTGACCATTCCGACCGCCGCGATCGTGCAGCGCGACGGCCACAGCTATGTGTTCACCGTGAACGACACGCAGCAGGCCGCGCGCCTGCGCGTGCGCACCGGCCAGGCCGTGCAGGGGCGCACCGCGATCCTGGAAGGCCTGAAGGTGGGCGACCGGGTGGTGGTGGAAGGTGCCGGCTTCCTGGGTGAGGGCGACCGCGTCCGCGTGGTGGCCGACGCCAAGGCGACCGCCAAATGAATATCTCCGCCTGGGCCATCAAGCGCCCGCTGCCGGCGCTGCTGATCTTCTTCGTGTTGTGCGTGGCCGGCTTGTGGGGCTTCTACCAGCTGCCCGTGGCGCGCTTCCCCGACATCGCCTTCCCGATGACCACCGTGACCGTCACCCAGCCGGGCGCCTCGCCCAGCCAGCTGGAGGCCGAGGTCACCCGCAAGGTCGAGGACTCGGTGGCGACGGTGAACAACGTCAAGCGCGTGATCTCCTCGGTCAGCGAAGGCGTCAGCACCACTACCATCGAATTCCAGCTGGAGGCCGACCTGGCCACCGCGCTGGATGACACCCGCGACGCGGTCACCCGCATCCGCACCGATCTGCCGCAGGACATCCAGGAACCGGTGATCTCCAAGGTGGACATCGGTGGCTCGCTGATGACCTACGCCCTGGTCGCGCCGCACATGACGCCCGACGAAGCCAGCTGGTTCGTCGACCGCGACATCTCGCGCGCCATGTATGGCGTATCGGGCGTGGCGCGGGTCACCCGCGTGGGCGGCGTGCAGCGCCAGGTGCGGGTTGACCTGGACCCCAATGCATTGATCGCGATGGGCATCACCGCTGGCGACGTATCGCAGCAGCTGGCGCGCATCCAGGTCGAGCGCGCCGGTGGCAAGGCCGAGATCGAAGGCGCACAGCAGACCATCCGTACCCTGGGCACCGTGGGGGACGCGCAGGCCCTGCGTGACTATTCCATCGCACTGCCGGACGGGCGTGCGGTGCGCCTGTCCACGCTGGCCACTGTCACCGATGGCGCCGCCGACCCGACCGAGGCGGCCCTGCTGGACGGCGAGAAGGTGGTGGCCTTCTCGATGTCGCGCACGCGTGGTTCCAGCGAGGTCAAGGTGGAAGCCGGCGTGCATGCCGCGCTGGACCAGCTCAAGGCCGCGCACCCGGGCATCGATTTCCGCCTGGTCACCACTGCCATCGACGAAACCCACCGCTCCTACGACTCGTCGATGACCATGCTCTGGGAGGGCGCGCTGCTGGCCCTGCTGGTGGTGTGGCTGTTCCTGCGTGACTGGCGGGCGACGTGGGTATCGGCGCTGGCGCTGCCGCTGTCGATCATTCCCACCTTCGCGGTGATGTACTTCTTCGGTTTCACGCTCAACATCATCACCCTGCTGGCGCTGTCGGTGGTGGTCGGCATCCTGGTGGATGACGCGATCGTGGAAATCGAGAACATCGTGCGCCACCTGCGCATGGGCAAGCCACCGCTGGAGGCCGCACGCGAAGCCGCCGGCGAAATCGGCAACGCGGTGATCGCCACCTCGCTGACCCTGGCCGCCGTGTTCGTGCCGGTGGCGTTCATGCCCGGCATCGCCGGCAAGTTCTTCCGCGAGTTCGGCTGGACCGCTGCAACTGCGGTGCTGTTCTCGTTGCTGGTGGCGCGCCTGCTCACCCCGATGATGGCCGCCTACCTGCTCAAGCCGCATGGTGAGGAGAAGCCCGAATCGAAGTTGATGGGCTGGTACCTGGGCTGGGTGGACAAAGCACTGCGCCACCGGGGCTGGACCCTGTGGCTGGCCTTCGCCATGTTCGTAGGGTCGCTGGCGCTGGTCCCGTTGATCCCGGCCACCTTCATTCCGCAGTCCGACCTGGGCCGCAGCAACCTCAATCTGGAGCTTCCACCGGGCACCCGCCTGCAGGAAACCGTGGCGGTGGCCGAACGTGCGCGTGCGCTGCTCAAGGACATGCCCGAGCTGAAGCAGGTCTACACCGCCGTCGGCGCCGTGCTCGACCTGGGCGACCCCAGCGCCACCGGCGTGGGCGAACCGCGCAAGGCGACGCTGATCCTGGATTGGGGCGTGGCCGATGACCGCGACCGCGACCAGCGCGCGCTGGAACGCGATGCGCGCGCACGCCTGGCCAACCTGCCCGGCGTGCGCGTGAGCTATGTCAGCTCCGAGCCGGGCAACCTGCTGCAGCTGGTGCTGTCCGGCGATGATCCGCAGCGCCTGCAGGAAGCGTCCACGGCGTTGGAGCGCGACCTGCGCGGCATCCAGGGGCTGGGCAGCGTGACCTCCACGGCCTCGCTGCTGCGCCCGGAAGTGCAGATCGTGCCGCATCCGGCGCGTGCGGCGGACCTTGGCGTGGCCACGCAGGACATCGCCGAAGCCGCCCGCATCGCCACCGCCGGCGATTACGAACAGCGCCTGGCCAAGCTCAACCTGCCCGACCGCCAGGTGCCGATCCGGGTCGGATTCGCCGAGGCCACGCTGGCCAACCCGGCGCTGATCGGCCAGCTGCGCGTACCGGGCCGCAACGGGCCGGTACCGCTCGCCGCCGTCGCCGATATCCAGCAGGGCAGCGGTCCCTCGCAGATCTCGCGCTACCAGCGCCAGCGCAACGTGACCCTCACCGCCGAGCTCAACGGTCGCCCACTGGGCGATGTGATGACCGAGGTACAGGCTCTGCCCAGCGTGAAGCAGCTGCCGCCGGGCGTGACCTTCCTCAATACCGGCGACGCGGAAGTGTTCGTGGAGCTGTTCATCGGCTTCATGCTGGCGATGGCCGCCGGTTTGATCTGCATCTACATGGTGCTGCTGCTGCTGTTCAACCACGCGCTGATGCCGGTCACCATCCTGGCGGCGGTGCCGCTGTGTGCGGGCGGTGCGTTCGGTGCGCTGCTGATCACCCAGAACATGCTTTCGCTGCCGGCGTTGATCGGGTTGCTGATGCTGATCGGCATCGCGACCAAGAACTCGATCCTGCTGGTGGACTACGCGGTGATGGCCGAAGACGAACATGGCATGAGCCAGCACGACGCGCTGATCGACGCCTGCCGCAAACGCGCCCAGCCGATCGTCATGACCACGCTGGCGATGGGGGCGGGCATGATGCCGATCGCGTTGGGCTTCGCGGGCGACTCCAGCTTCCGCGCACCGATGGCGATTGCCGTGATCGGCGGCCTGATCACCTCCACGCTGCTGAGCCTGATCGTGATCCCGGCCGCGTTCACGGTAATGGACGACCTGGGCGAGTGGATGTCGCGCAAGTTCCGCCGCCGTTCCACGCACGGCGCACATTGACCGAACGAGACGACGAACCAACACGACGAAAAAACACGACAAACCAACACGACGGGGTAGAGCGGACTGTTAGTCCGCTGCCCTACGCGACCACGTTCGTCATCGCGCGAACGGCAGCGGACTAACAGTCCGCTCTACCCCGTCGGGCGTCCCCGGCGCACCCGTCGGGCGACCGCAGCGTACCGCTCGCGTCGAAGCGATGTCATGGCGACGTAACCGCAGCTGCCAATACTGCCGGCCGACCCCACTGCCGCGCACATCACCGATGCCTACTGGCCGTTATCCCCGCGTCTCCCTGCTTGCCCTGATGCTCACCGCCACCGTACAGGCCATGGCCGCCGAACCGGCCCCGGCCGACGACGCGCGCACCCTGGACCAGGTACAGGTCATCGGCCAGGCCACCAGCTTCGCCAAGACCACCGTCAGCCAGGAAACGCTCAACCGCCAGCAGATCCTGGGCAGCGTCAACAACGCACTCAATGAACTGCCCGGCGTGGTGGTGAGTGAAGCCGACGCCACCGGTTCGTCGGTGTGGGGCACGCAGATCAGCATGCGCGGCTTCGTGACCAACCGCGATACGCAGCAGATCGGCACCACCATCGACGGCCTGCCCAATGGCGGTTCCGGCTATGGCGGCGGCTCGCTGGCCAACCGCTACATCGACACGCTGGACCTGGAGACCATCGAGGTCAGCCAGGGCACGGCCGATATTTCATCGCGCTCCAACGAAGCCCTCGGCGGCACGCTGAACTTCCTCACCAGCGACCCGCTGCTGGAACAGCGCCTGCGCATGGTGGTCGGCGGTGGCGACAACGATGCCCGCAAGTACTACGTGCGCTACGACACCGGCGTGCTGGGCGGCAACACCCGCGCATGGGTCAGCGCGTCGTCCGCGCGCGTCAACGACTGGATCGACGGCAGCGGCCATGTCAGCAACGACCACCTGGCGGCGAAGTTCGTCACCGAGCTGGACCGCTGGACGCTCAGCGGCTATGCCTCGTACAACGACGCCGACGAACCCGAGTACACCAGCGTCAGCCCCGAGGCGTTCGCCACCAACCCGGACCGCGACGGCCTCACCGGCACGCTTACCGGCATTCCGTACCTGGACCAGAACTTCCGCTCTGGCTCGCGGGCGCTGCGCGAGAACACCTTCGGCTACCTGCGCGGCGCGTTCGACAGCGGCAACGGCTTCAAGGCCTCGCTGACCGGCTACGCGCACAGGATGGAAGGCCGCGGCGACTGGCTGCCGCCCTACCTGGTGCAGGCACGCGCCGACGGCGTGGGCGCGCCGGAGTCGGAGTACCTCGGTGGCAGCACCGTGTACGGTGGCAGCGCGCTGGGCCAGTTCTACTTCGTCAACCCCGATGGCAGTGCCGCGCAGCTGCGTGCCGGCTGCGTGCCGCGCGCCGGCTTCAGTGCCGAGTACGATCCCAACTGCTACGCGCCGGGCGTACAGGGCGTGCAGTCCTACCGTCATTCGCACTACGACAACGACCGTGCCGGCGTCACCGCCGACGTGGAATGGAAGCAGACGCTGGGCGCAGTGGACAACACCGTGCGTGCAGGTGTGTGGCTGGAGACGTTCGACCGCAGCGTGCGCCGCGACTGGCACCGCCTGCTCAACGTCGGCACCGACATCAGCTTCGATCACCAGCCGTACTGGGTGCAGTTCGAGGATCGCTACACGACCGACGAGCAGATGTACTACGTCGAGGACGTGGCGCGCTTCGGTCCGTTCAGTGCCCGCCTGGGCGTCAAGCAGTTCTTCGTCGACCAGAAGCGCAACCGCGTGATCGGCAGCGCCGAGAACGTGCGCTCCGATTCCAGGTCCGACCCGTTGATTTCCGCCGGTGGCACCTGGACGCTGCCGGTGGAAGGCCTGGAACTGTTCGGCGGCTTCTCGCAGAACTTCGCTGCCATTCCGTCCGGCGTGCTCGGCGAGACCGATGCACAGCGCTTCTCGCGGGTGGAACCGGAAACCGCCGACAACATCGAACTCGGCCTGCGCATAAGCCGCTGGCCCTTGACCGGCTCGCTGACCCTGTACAACATCAAGTTCGACAATCGCATCGTCTACCTGCCCGCGCGGCTGGCCGATGGGATCGACTACCTGGACGAAACCGATGGCGTCTACGAAAACTTTGGTGGCGTGGAAAGCACCGGCCTGGAGGCCGCGCTCGGTTACGGCTGGGACAACGGCTGGCGCATCAACGGTGCTTACACCTACAACCGTTCAAAGTACCTGGGCAGCGGCAACCTCGCCCGCGACACCGAGCTGGGCATCGTCGATGGTGCCCAGGTGATCGGCCAGCCGAAGCACGTGCTGGTGGTATCAGCTGACTGGCAGGGCGACAGCTGGAACGCCGGCCTGTCCGCGCGCTACCTTGGCGAGCGCTATCTCGATGCCTCCAACGAGAACCGCCTGCCGTCGGCCACGGTGTTCAACGCCAACATCGGTATCGACCTGCAGGGGTTGTCGCCGAAGCTGAAGGGCGTGGGTGCCAACCTGGTGGTCAGCAACCTCACCGACCGCCGCTACCTGGCGGGCGTGGATGGCAGCGATTCGGCCTTCATCGGCGCGCCCCGCACGGTTGGCTTCTCGGTCCGGGTCGACCTGTGAGTGATGCCCGCCGGCCGATCGTGGATGGTGGCCGGCGACGGCTGCTCCAGGCCGGGCTGGCCGGTGGCATCAGCGCGCTGTTGCCCAGCATCGCGCGTGCGGCGTCGATCGCGCCGCACGCGCGCAGCCGCAGCCTGGAGGACCTGCAGCACATCGTGGTGTTCATGCAGGAGAACCGGTCGTTCGATCACTACTTCGGCACGTTGCCGGGCGTGCGGGGTTTCGGCGACCGCTTCGTGGTGCCGGCCGCGCCGCTGGCGGCCGGGCAACCGCGCCGTTCGGTGTGGCTGCAACCCAATGCGGCCGGCACGCACGGCATCGCGCCGTTCCCGCTGGATACCGCCGCGCACTTCGGCTACATGCGCGTCGAGGGCACCCCGCATACCTGGCCCGACGCGCAGCGTGCGTGGGACCACGGGCGCATGGGGCATTGGCCGGCGGCCAAGCAGGACCACGCGATGGGCTACTTCCGCCGCGATGACATGCCGTTCCAGTTCGCGCTGGCCGAGGCGTTCACCATCTGCGACGCCTACCACTGTGCGATGCAGGCCGGCACCAACCCCAACCGGCTGTTCCTGTGGACGGGGCACAACGATCCGCACGCGCGCGGCGGCGGCCCGGCCGTGGCCAACTCACACGACAATTTCCCCGAGCTGGGCGGCAACCCCGAGTCCTACACCTGGACCACCTACGTCGAACGCCTGCAGCAGGCGGGGATCGACTGGCGGATCTACCAGGACATGGCCGACAACTTCACCGACAACCCGCTGGCCGGCTTTGAACCGTTCCGTCAGGCATGGCGGAACGCACCTGGCCATGACCCCGCCCTGCGCGAGCGTGGCGTCAGCACGCGCGGCCTGGCGCAGCTGCGCGAGGACGTGTTGAAAGGGCAGCTGCCGCAGGTGAGTTTCATCATCGCCGACGCCGCCGGCAGCGAGCATCCCGGCCCGTCCAGTCCTGCGCAGGGGGCGGCCTACACGGCGCGCGTGCTGGATGCGCTGACCGCCGACCCGGCCGTCTGGCGCCGCACCGCGTTGCTGCTGATGTTCGATGAGAACGACGGCTTCTTCGATCACGTGCCACCCCCGGCCCCGCCCTCCGCCGACGCCGGCGCGCCCGGTGGCTGGGCCGGCGCATCGTCGGTGCGCACCGACGGCGAGTATCACCAACACCCCTCGCCGGGCAACGAGAAGGCCGATCCGCTCGACCTGCGTGGCCGTCCGTACGGCCTGGGTCCGCGCGTTCCGCTGTACGTGATTTCGCCGTGGAGCCGCGGCGGCTGGGTGGACTCGCAGGTGTACGACCACACCTCGGTGATCCGCCTGATCGAGCGCCGCTTCGGCGTGGCCGCGCCCGAACTCTCACCCTGGCGGCGCGCGGTGTGCGGCGACCTGACCAACGCATTCGATTTCGCCACGACCGATGCGCGGCCGTTCGTCGCCTCGCTGCCGGCCACCGCCGCCAGTGCGGCACGCGCGGCGGCGCTGCCCGGGCGTACGGTGCCGGTGCTGCCGGAAGGCCTGCTTCCCGCGCAACAGGAACCGGGCGTGCGCCCCGCACGCGCGCTGCCCTACCGGCCGCAGGTGGGTATCGAGGTGGATGATGCCAACGCCAGCGTGCGGCTGATGCTGGCCAGTGACGGCGCGGCGGCGGTGCTGCAGGTCTACGATCGCCTGCGCCTGCACGCGGTCCCGCGCCGCTACACGGTGGCACCGGATGCGCCGCTGCAGGACACCTGGGCGTTGGACAAGCAACACGGCTACGACCTGTGGCTGTTGGGCCCGAATGGCTTCCACCGCCACTACCGGGGCACCACCGACGCCGCGTCACCGGTGCAGGCCAGCGTGCGCGGCGCCGATGGCAGGCTGCACCTGCAGCTGCGCAACCACGGCGCGCTGCCGCAGGCGGTCAGCGTCCGTGCCGCCGCTTACGCAGGTCAGATGCCCGAACGCGAGCTGCAGCTCGAGGCCGGGCAGACGCTGGACATCGGCTGGGATGGCACCGCCACGGCAGGCTGGTACGACCTGGTCATCGAGCAGCCGGGTGCAAGCCAGCGCCTGGCCGGACGCATCGAAGACGGCCGACCGGGCAGTACCGACCCGGCGCTGGGCACCGAGGCGATGCGGTTCCTGCTGGATTGACCGTCGCTCAGGCACTTGCCCCGGCGCTGCGCTCGATCATCTTCCAGCCGTTGCCGGAAGGATCGCGGAAGCCGGCATCCACGGTGCCGTAGCCCGCCATCCGGTCCTTCGCCTGCAGCAGGCGGCGCAGCAGTTCGGGGGTCTGGCTCATCGCCGCAGCCTAGCGCGGTTTCAGTTCCGCCCCTGCATGGCCGGCGGCCGTCCACGCGCGCAGCCCCATCACCGCCATGCCGACGAACACCAGGTACAGGCCCGCGGTGACATCCAGCGACTTGGCCAGGTACATGGCCACGTACACCACATCGACCACGATCCACAGCCACCACGTGGCGACATGGCGCCTCGCCTGCCACCACTGCGCCACCAGGCTCAACGCCGCCAGCATCGCGTCCAGCCAGGGCAGGGCCGCGTTGGTCCAGGTGTGCATGGCCGCGCCGAGGGCGATGCCGAACACGATGCCCACCGCCAGGTCACGCAGCAGCTGGCGGCGCGGCAGCGGCGCAATGACGATCGCGCCGTCCTGTTCGGCATGCCGGTGCCAGCTCAGCCAGCCGTACAACAGGAAGCCGCCGAAGGCGACCTGCAGCAGGGTGTCCGAGTACAGCCTGGCCTCGATGAACACCACCGCGTACAGGCCCACCGCCAGCAGCCCCACCGGCCAGGCGAGCATGCGTCGGCGCGCCATCAGCCACACGCCCAGCAGGCTGGCCACCACCGCCGACCATTCGAGAACAGCCGGGTTCATAGCCCGACCGTGACCGACAGGCGCGCCTGGCGCGGCGCGCCGGCGAACAGGTAGTAATCGCCGTAGCTGCTGCCGGTGTCACGCCAGTAGAAACGGTCGAACACGTTGTCCACCGACAGGGTCCAGGTGACCGGATGCGTGCGCAGCGCGTGCCGGAAACGCACGCCGGCATCGAACACCGAGTAGGACGGTGCCTTTACGCTGCCATCCACGGTGGCGGCATTGGAGGAGGCGTAACGCCAGCCGCCGCTCACGTCCAGGCCCGGCGCGAAGGGCAGGGCGTAGTCCACATGCACGGCGGCCCGCACCTTGGGCACGTTGACCAGCTGCTGGCCGTCGTAGAACGCGGTGCCGGCATCGCGCGCGCGCGCCTGCAGCACGCTGGTGCTGGCGGTGAGCGCCAGGCGTTCGGTGAGCTGGCCGTTGGCGGTGAGTTCCAGCCCGGTGTGGGTCTGCTTGCCCTCCTGCACGAAGGTGTAGCCCGCGTCGCTGTCATCCGGCTTGGCGTACTGGAACGGCTGGGTGGTGCGGAACAGCGCCGCGCCCAGCGTGAGCGCATCGGCGGCGGCGTACTTCACGCCCACTTCGAGCTGGCGCGAGCGCATCGCCGGCAGGAAGGTGCTGCCGTTGCTGGTCCAGAACGGCGCTTCCTGGCCCAGCGACAGGCCCTCCACGTAGCTGGCGTAGACGTTGAGCTGGCCGGTGGCCGACCACACCAGCGCGGTCTGCGGCAGGAACCGGGACATGCGGCTGTGCCGTTCGGGCGTGCCGCGCTTGTCGTAGGCGCGTTCGTCCAGGCGCACGTAGCGGCCGCCGGCCAGCCACTGCCAGTCATCGCCAAACTGCATGCGGTCCAGCGCGAACAGCGCGCGCTGCCAGCTGTCCAGGCGGCGCGCGGACGGGCCCGGCTGCAGCGGCGAGGGGTCGAACACCGGCACCTGCGCATCGCCGATGTTGGACGTGCCCACGTATTCGTTGACGTTCTGGCGCTTGTCCACGGTGCGGTGGAACGCGCTCAGCCCGACAGAGAGTTGGTGCGTGACCGCGCCGGTGGCGAAGCGTCCGCGCAGCTCCGCGCGCAGCTCGTCGTTGCGGCGGGTGTCGTCGGGGCTTCGGTAGTCGTAGATGTCGTAATCGCCATTGGGCGCGAAGTAGTTGCCCGGCACGCTGCCATCGGCGCATTCGGCGGCGTAGTAGCAGCCGTAGGCGAACGCGACGTTGTCGTCGATCACCGAACGGCTGTGGCCGAGCGACACGCGCGACTGCCAGTCCGGGCTGAAATCGTAGGTGTGCAGTGCCGTGACGTTGGTGCTGTCGATGCCCACCGGCTGCTGCCATGGCTGGTGGCCGAGCATGCGGCTGCGGTCCACCCCGCGCGGCAGTGCGCTGCCGCCCAGCAGCTGGTAGCCGGACGCCGAGCGCTGCGCGCTGGTCTGGTAGTTGGCGTCCACTTCCAGCTTGCCGTGTTCGCCGATCAGCCAGTCAGCCGCCAGCGAATAGAAGTTGCGGCGGCCGTCGGCGTGGTCGATGTAGGACGCGCTGTCATCCCAGGCGGCATTGAAGCGCAGGCCGAACCGCGGCGTCAGCCAGCGGCCCACGTCCACCGCCGCATAGCGCGACCCTTCCGAGTCGGTGCCCAGGGTGACGGTGGTGACCTCGGCCGGGCGCTTGCCGACATAGTTGATGATCCCGCCGGGGGCCATCACGCCGGCGGCCAGGCCGGCTTCGCCCTTGAGGATTTCCACCTGCTGCACGTTCTCCAGCGCCAGCCGCTGTTCACCGGCGATGGACAGCCCGTTGAAACGGTAGCCGGTGGCCGGGTCCAGCGCGAAGCCGCGGATGGCGATGTTGTGGTAGTAGCCGACCGGTGCGTAGCTGTCGCCCAGCGACGCATCGTGGCGGGCCAGCTCCGACAGCGTGCGCACCTGCAGGCGGTCCAGGAAGGCGCTGTCCAGTACGTTCACCGAGGCCGGCGTGCTCTTCCAGTCACTGCTGCCGAAGCTGCTCGACGGCGGGATCGCGGCGGCGGGCTTGCGCGCCTGCACACGGACACCGGCCAGGTCGGTGGGCGAACGGTCGCCCGTGACGGGGTCGGCTTCACTGGCATGCAGCGGCAGCGCGGCGCAGAGGGCGGCGGTCAACAGCGAGAGGCGGTAGCAGCGGTTCATTCGATTCGTCATCAGCCAAAGGAGACGAAGCGAAGGCGCACGCGCGCACCAGGCCGGACGGGCGGTGCGTGCGCTGCTCAAAGCTCCCTACGCCGGTGCAAACCGGATCAGGTTCCAAGGGACTCTCTCAGCCTGGTCATCCAGGCACCCCCGCTTCAGCGCTCATGTTCCCACCAAACGGCCGCCGTTGCGAGCCTGGACCTCAAGCGGCGGCGTGCAGGGTGTCCAGCAGGGCCCGGCCAGGAGCGGTGCCGAACCAGTCGGCATGGCCGAGCAGGAAGGTGTGGTAGGCCACGTCGGCGTTGGCAGTTGAGCCGGTAACGCCCTGGAAATACTCCACTTCGGACAGGGCGAAATCCAGGTGGACCACCGGCAGCAGGTCCGCCAGCAGGTGCACCTGGGCCGCCGACAACGCCCGCTCCTGCCGGTAACCGACGAGCAGGGCCAGGGCGATGTCCGGGTGCGCGGCCGGGCCACCCGGGTCTGTTGCCAGCCAGGCGATGGCGTTGCGCTCGATGGCGGTGGCCAGGTCGAACAGTGCGCTGGCCGGCGAGGCCAGGCCGAAGTCGAAGATGGTGCCGATCGTGGCGTGCGGGTCCTGGCCGTTCCACAGCAGGTTGGAGGCATGCCAGTCGTTGTGGCCCCACAGCACCGGTTCGGCCTGCAGGCGTCCCGCCAGTGCGTCATGCCACGGCAGGACCGCGCGCTGCAGGTCCTGTTCCCAGTGCTGGCGCGACAGGTAGGCGGCCAGCCCGGGGCGGGTGGCCAGATCGCGGCGCAGCGCGTCCACGGGATCGGCGGCGCGGATCAGATCGTCGCGTGCCACCAGCAGGTGGGTGCCGCGCTGCGGTGCGTGATAGCTGGCGGACGCGTGGTGCAGGCGACCGAGCATCGCGCCGGCCGCGTGCGCCTGCGCGAGGTTGGCAAGCGGTGTCCACGACGGCAGGTCGCGGTACAGATCCTGGCCGTCGCCCTCGGCATGCAGCTCGTAGGTCCAGCCGTCGTGTTCAAGCGCCGTGGCGCCGTCATGCGCGTGCAGTACCTGCACCACCGGCAGGCCGGCACCGGCCAGGTGCGCGATGAAGCGATGCTCCTCCTCCAGCACGCCCGGCGTGCGCACGCGAACGCCATGACGCTTGACGAAGCAGCGTTGCGACCCACATTCCACCAGCGCCGCGGCGGAGAAGGGCCGCGGGCTGTGCCACAGCACCCGGCAGTCGCCGTCCAGCGCCGCGTAGCGTCCGCGCAGCCAGGCCAGCGCAGCGTCGCCGATGGCGGGCCAGTCGGCAGCCACCTCGTCGTTGTCGAGGCCCTGTACGCGGTGATCGTTCAAAGATGATCGTCGCGCAGGTAGTCGAACAGCTCGGCGTCGCCCTTGAGGCCGAGCTTGAGCATGGCATCGCCCTTCTGCCGGCTGATGGTGCTGACGCTTTTGTGCAGTTGCTGGGCAATCTGCTTGACGGTCAGCCCACGGCCGAGCAGGCGCAGCACTTCCACTTCCTTCGGCGACAGTTGCCGGGTGCGGTCGTCGTCCACCCCTTGTGTGCCGATTGCGTCAATGCGGTCCTTCAACGTGCGGCTCACATACGGCTGCCCGCGATGCACAGCCTGGATCGCCTGGGGCAGCTCATCCATCGACGATGCCTTGTCGACCAGCCCCAGCACGCCGGTGGACACCACCATGCGCAGGATGGCCAGATTGTTGGAGACGCTGAGCATCACCACCGGAAGGTCGGGGAAACGGCGCCGGATCATCCCGACCATGGCGAAACCGTCAGCCTGCTGGCTGCCCGGCATCGAGTAATCCGTCACCAGCACATCACACTCGTGCGCGGCCAATGCCTGGAAAAGCGCATCGGCGCTGCTGGCTTGGGCCACCACCTCGCCCACGCCACTGGCTTCGATCACGGCCTTGGTGCCGATCAGGACCACCGGGTGGTCGTCGGCGATGATTATGCGCAGTTTCATGGACTAGTATTGCCTGTGAGGCAGCGGCCCTTGCAGGCACGTTGCGGTGGGCGGTTCATTCCAGGGAGATCAGACAGCATGCGTACCTCCGTTGTCCGCTGGCTGGTCGTGCTGGGGCTGGCGATCATGCTGGTCACCTCGGCCAACGCGTCTCCTGCACCTGCGCCGTCGTTGTCACCGCGCCAGTCCGAGTGGATCGAGCGGAACCCTACCATCTTACTGGGCCTGTACGACAGCGGCTGGCCACCCTTCGAATTCATGCAGAACGGTCGACCGGATGGGCTCGGATACGACTATCTGACGCTGCTTACGCGGCAGCTGGGCGTGCAGGTCAAGGTTCGCATGTATCGCGATTGGGCCGACGTGCTCGATGCGGCCTGCCGTGGCGAGGTCGATGTGGTGATGAACATCACGCTCACTCCCGACCGCACGCGCTGCATGGTGTACACCGGCGCTTATGCCGATGCGCCGCTGGCCCTGGTCGGACGCGTCGGCGACAGCCGCACCTCGGCCGACCCCGAGCTTGTCGGATTGCGCGTGGTCACCGAGCGGGAATTCCTCACCAGCGGCCAGGTGCGCGCGCGGTACCCGGCCGCGCGCCAGGTGATGGCGGCCGACACCCGTGCGGCGCTGGCGATGGTGGCCGAGGACAAGGCCGACGTTTACATCGGCAACGCGCATGTGGCGAGTACGCTGATCCGCCAGCAGGACATGGACGGCCTTGCCCTGCTGCGTCCCAGCGACCTGCCGCCGGAGCGGCTGCACTTCGGCGTGCCCAATGCCCGCCAGCCGCTGGCCGAGGCGCTGGACAGCGCGCTGTCCACGCTGACCACGGCGCAGCGCGAGGCCGTGTCCAAACGCTGGCTGCCGCCGCTGAAGTGGTCGGCGCAGTCGCGCCTGATCCTGGGGGAAGCCGAACGCCGCATCCTGGCCACGCCACTGCGCATGGGCTATGCGCCCAATGGGGCGCCGCTGTCGTTCATCGATGCGGCCGGCGAGCCCAGCGGCGTGGCCGGCGACTACCTGCGCCAGCTGCGCATGGTCGGCGCGCAGCTCACGCGCGTGCCGGCGCATGACTGGTTCGAGGTGCGCGAGCAGATGCGCCGCGGTGACGTGGACGTGGTGATGGGCATGCCCAACGACGCCCACTATCTTGGTGACGAATGGGTCTTCAGCCAGCCCTTCATCAGCGTGCCCAATGTCATCGTCACCCCCAACAACAGCCGTTCGGTGCTGGGCCTGGGCGACCTGGACGGGCGCAGCATCCTGCTCTCCGATCCCGAGCGCCTGCGCGGCTATGTGCTGCAGTACGCGCCGCGTGCGCGCATCGTGCCCGCGCGTGGCGTGGAACAGGCGTTGGCACGCTTGGCCAACGGCGACGCCGACGCCTATGTCGGCAACCTCGCGATGGTCGACCGGGTCGTGCGCGAGCTGTACCCGGCCAAGCTGCATGTGGCGGCACCGGCCGGGTTCAACGACCAGCTGTCGCTTGCCGTGAAGCGCCAGTACGCACCGCTGGCGACTACCTTCGACCGGGTGCTGGCCAACCTCACCCCGCGCGAACATACGGCGATCCGCGGCGACTGGCTGCTGGCCGAATACCGCAGCGGGCTGGACTGGCGGTCGGTTGCGCGCTGGGCCGTGCCGCTGTCGCTGGTGCTGCTCACCGGCATCGTGGTGCACGGCTGGGGGTATTGGCGCCTGCGTCGCGAGGTGGGCATGCGCCGGCGCCTGGAGCAGCGCCTGGTGGAAGTCACCGACAACCTGCCGGCGATCGTCTACCAGGCCCGGCGTGACAGCGATGGGCGGGTGACCTTCCCGTACATCACCGGCGACCTGCAGGCCATGTTCGGGGTGAGTGCGGTCGAAGTGATGGCCGACCAGACCCGGCTGGCCGCACAGCTCGACCCGCGCGACCGCGACGCGGTGAGCCGCGCGATGGCCCAGGCGGCACGCGACTTCTCCGCGCTGGACATGGAATTCCGTACCAGCCCGCATGGCGTGGTGCGCTGGGTGCGGTCGCGCGCGCTGCCGTATGCCGCCGCCGATGGTGCCGTGATGTGGAGCGGGTACTGGGTCGATGTGACCGAGGCGCGCGCGCAGGCCGATGCGCTGGCCGCAGCCAAATCCGATGCCGAACGCGCCACCGCCGCGAAGTCCAACTTCCTGGCCACCATGAGCCACGAGATCCGCACGCCGATGAGCGGCGTACTGGGCATGGTGGAGGCGTTGTCGCATACGGGCCTCGACGGCGAGCAGCGGCGCATCATCGGGGTCATCGAGGACTCGGCACAGATGCTGCGCCAGATCCTCGATGACATCCTGGACTACTCACGCATCGAAGCGGGCGCGCTGCCGCTGGAACCGCAGCCGGTCGCGCTGCGCAGTCTGCTCGACAACGTGCAGCAGCTGCTCTCGCCACAGGCGTCAAGCAAGGGCCTGGCACTCAGCCTGGACGTGGATGCGGCGGTGGCACCGCAGCACCTGGTGGACGGCATGCGCCTGCGCCAGATCGTGTTCAACCTGCTCAGCAACGCCATCAAGTTCACCAACAGCGGCGCGGTCGGCATCACCCTGGCGGTGGACCGCGACGACGAGGCGGCACAGACCCTGCGCCTGACCGTCACCGATACCGGCATCGGCATTTCGCCCGAGCAGCGCGAACGCCTGTTCAAGCCGTTCGCGCAGGCCGATGTGGCCATCACCCGCCACTACGGTGGCACCGGGTTGGGCCTGAGCATCTGCCAGCGTCTGGTGGGGCTGATGCGCGGTCGGCTGGACATGCACAGCGTGCCGGGCGAAGGCACGCGCGTGGCGGTGGTGCTGACGCTGCCCCTGGTGCCGGGCGAAGAGGCCATCAGCGACGAACAGCGCCCTGGCACGGAGGTGGCACCGCTGCCACCCGGGCAGGCGCGGCGCCGCGTGCTCGTGGTCGAGGACCACCCCACCAACCAGGCGCTGATGCGCTGGCGGTTGCAGCAGCTGGGCCTGCAGCACGAGCTGGCGGTGGATGGCGAGGCGGCACTGGAACTGCTGAAGGCCCAGGCGTTCGACCTGGTCATCACCGATTGCCGCATGCCGGTGATGGATGGCTACACCTTGACGCGGCACATCCGCGAGGGCGAACGCGGCAGTGGAAAGCGACTCCCGGTGCTTGCATTGACCGCCAGCGCGCTGGCCGAAGACCGGCAACGCTGCCGCGAGGCCGGCATGGACGATCTGCTGGCCAAGCCGGTGGCGCTGGCCACCCTGCGCCAGGCGCTGCGGCGCTGGCTGCCGTCGGACGACGCGGACGACGAGCCGTTCGTCGCCGCCGCGGCACCGACGGATGCCAACGTGCCGGTGGCCGCGCCGACGCGCGCGGCGATCGTGCGTCGCTTCGGTTCCGAACACGTGGCCGCGGTGCTCATCGACAGCATGCGCCAGGCCACCGCGGATGACCTGCAACGCGGCCTGGAAGCGCGCGAGCAGGGCGACAGCAACACGGCGGTGGAGGTCCTGCACCGCATCGTGGGCGGGCTGGGCACGCTGGGTGCCGAAGCCCTGGCCGCGCAGGCGCGCGAGGTGATGCAGCAGATCCAGACCCAGGGCACCGCGGCCAGCGCGGCCGACATCACCGCGTTCGAGCATGCATTGCAGACCTACCTGGATACGCTGGACGCCTGACCGTCGTAGAGCGACGCCATGCGTCGCTGCACGTCGATCGGCGCCACGGCTTACATCGCCGGGTAGTTGGGACCGCCGCCGCCCTGCGGGGTGACCCACACGATGTTCTGGGTGGGATCCTTGATGTCGCAGGTCTTGCAGTGCACGCAGTTCTGCGCGTTGATCTGCAGCTGCTCGTGCCCTTCGGTGCCGACGAACTCGTACACGCCGGCCGGGCAGTAGCGCGCCTCCGGCCCGGCGTATTCGGCCAGGTTGACCCGCACCGGGATGCTGGCGTCCTTGAGCGTCAGGTGGCTGGGCTGGTCTTCTTCATGGTTGGTGCTGCTCAGGAACACCGAGCTGAGGCGGTCGAAGGTGAGCACGTTGTCCGGCTTGGGGTACACGATCTTCGTGTGCTGCGACGCCGGTTCCAGGCACTCGTGGTCGGCCTTGCTGTGGCGCAGCGTCCACGGCGGGTTGCGGATGCCCAGCTTGGGCAGCAGCCACTGCTCGATGCCGGTCATCAGCGTGGCGATGCTGCGGCCCTTCTTGAACCACTGCTTGAAATTCTTGGACTGCTTCAGCTCGTCGTGCAGCCAGCTGCTGTCGAAGGCGGCCGGATAGGCACTGAGCTCGTCGCGCTGGCGGTCCGCAGCCAGCGCATCGAACGCGGCGTCGGCGGCCAGCATGCCGGTCTTGATCGCCGCGTGGCTGCCCTTGATGCGGCTTGCGTTGAGGTAGCCGGCTTCGCAGCCGACCAGTGCGCCGCCCGGGAACACGGTCTTGGGCAGCGACAGCAGGCCGCCGGCGGTGATCGCGCGGGCGCCATAGGCGATGCGCTTGCCGCCTTCGAGGTGCTTGCGGATCGACGGATGCGTCTTGAAGCGCTGGAACTCCTCAAACGGGCTCATCCACGGGTTGCGGTAATCGAGCCCGACCACGAAGCCCACCGCGACCTTGCCGCCGTCGGCGTGGTACAGGAAGGAACCGCCGTAGGTGTCGCTGTCCAGAGGCCAGCCGGCGGTGTGTACCACCAGCCCCGGCTCATGCTTGGCCGGATCGATCTGCCACAGCTCCTTGATGCCGATGCCGTAGGCCTGCGGGTCCTTGCCCGCGTCCAGCTGGTAACGCGCGATCAGCTGGCGGCCGAGGTGGCCGCGCGAGCCTTCGGCGAAGATCGTGTACTTGGCATGCAGTTCCATGCCGCGTTCGAAGTTGGGGCCGTGCGAGCCATCCTTGCGGATGCCCATGTCGCCGGTGGCCACGCCCATCACCGCGCCGTTCTCGTCGTAGAGCACTTCGGCGGCGGCAAATCCGGGGAAGATCGACACTTCCAGCGCCTCGGCCTGCTGCGCCAGCCAGCGGGTGACCTCGCCCAGGCTGATGATGTAGTTGCCTTCGTTGTGGAAGCACTCCGGCAGCAGCGCATGCGGCGTGCTGCGCGCGCCCTCCGGGCTGAGGAACAGGAACTCGTCGCGGGTGACCTTCTGCTTCAGCGGCGCGCCACGCTCGGCCCAGTCCGGGAACAGTTCGGTCAGCGCGCGGGTGTCCATGATCGCGCCGGAGAGGATATGGGCACCGGGCTCGGAACCCTTCTCCAGCACGCACACCGACAGTTCGCGGCCCGCCTCGATGGCGCGCTGGCGCAGGCGGATCGCGGTGGCCAGGCCGGCGGGGCCGGCGCCGACGATCACCACGTCGAACTCCATGGCTTCACGCGGGGGCAGGGCAGTGGTCTCTTCGCTCATGTGCTGCGTAACTCTTGGGTAGTGCCGCCCGGCCGAGCCGGCGGCGGTTGCCTGGGAATCGCGCGCGACGTGTCACTGCGCAACGGCTGGATCAGTGCATCAGGGTACCGGCACCCGGCGTTTACGCCTAGTTCGCCGACGTTGGGCACCGGATGGTGCGGTGCATCAATCCAGCGCGGGTGGCCATGGTACGGGCATCCCCGAGAACACGGGGCCGCGTCGGCGCCGGCCATGCGGAACCCCACACGGTAGTGCCGGCCGCTGGCCGGCTCCTCATGTTGCCGGCACCATGCGCAGCCGGCCAGCGGCCGGCATTACCCGGATGCATCACAATGGGGGCTCCTGTTCCCGCCCGCGATGTCGCCGCCCATGGCCCTCAATCCCTACGATCTGTTCGATGTCCGCTCCCTGCTCAGCGAGGAGGAGCGCGCGGTGCAGGCCATCGTGGCGCGCTTCACCGACGAACGGGTGCTGCCGATCATCGGCGATGCATTCGACCAGGGCCGCTTCCCGGATGAACTGATCCCGGAAATCGCCTCGCTCGGCCTGCTCGGCTCCAGCCTGCCCGAGCAGTACGGCGGCGGCGGCCTCAACGCGGTCAGCTATGGGTTGATCTGCCAGGAGCTGGAACGCGGCGACTCCGGCCTGCGCAGCTTCGTTTCGGTGCAGAGTTCGCTGTGCATGTACCCGATCTTTGCCTACGGCAGCGAAGAGCAGCGCCAGCGCTGGCTGCCCGACATGGCGGCCGGGCGCGTGATCGGCTGTTTCGGCCTGACCGAGGCGCACGGCGGCTCGGACCCGGCGGCAATGAAGACACGTGCGGTACGCGACGGAACCGACTGGGTCATCAACGGCAGCAAGATGTGGATCACCAGCGGACCGGTCGCCGACATCGCGATCATCTGGGCGCACACCGACGATGGCATCCAGGGCTTCGTGCTCGAGAAGGGCATGGCCGGCTACACCACCCAGGAAATCAAGCACAAGATGAGCCTGCGCGCCTCGCTGACCGGCGCGCTGTTCTTCGACAACGTGCGCGTGCCCGACCGTAACCGCCTGCCCAACGTGCAGGGCCTGAAGGGTCCGCTGGGCTGCCTCAACCAGGCGCGCTACGGGATCAGCTGGGGCCCGATCGGCGCGGCGGTGGCCTGCCTGGACGAGGCGCTGGGCTACACCAAGGAACGCGTGCTGTTCGGGCGGCCGGTGGCGGCCACGCAGAGCGCGCAGATCAAGCTGGCCGACATGGCCCGGCGCATCACCACCGCGCAGCTGCTGTCGCTGCAGCTGGGGCGCCTGAAGGATGCCGGCCAGCTGCAGCCCCAGCAGGTGAGCCTGGCCAAGTGGAACAACTGCCGCATGGCCATCGACATCGCGCGCGAATGCCGCGACCTGCTCGGCGGCGCCGGCATCACCACCGAACACGTGGCGATCCGGCACGCGCTGAACCTGGAATCAGTGATTACCTACGAGGGAACCGAAACCGTGCACCAGCTGGTGATCGGGCGCGAGCTGACAGGCATCAACGCGTTCTAACGTCAGGCGCCGCCGGCAAAACCGGATTGGCGCCAGGCCTCGTACATCACCACCGCCACCGTGTTGGACAGGTTGAGGCTGCGGTTGTCGGGCTGCATCGGCAGGCGCAGGCGGCGGCCGTGCGGCAGTGAATCGAGCACGTCCTGGGGCAGGCCGCGGGTTTCCGGGCCGAACAGGAACGCATCGCCGTCTTCGAACTGCTGGGTGTCGTAGCGCACGCTGCCGCGGGTACTCAAGGCGAACAGGCGGTTGGGTGCAATGGCCTGCAGGGCGGTGTCCAGGTCTGGATGCACCTGCAGTCGAGCGTATTCGTGGTAATCCAGGCCGGCGCGCTTGAGCTGCTTGTCGCTCAGGTCAAAACCGAGCGGCTCGATCAGGTGCAGTCGCGCGCCGGTATTGGCGCAGAGCCGGATCACATTGCCGGTATTCGGGGGAATCTCCGGCTGGAACAACACAACATGGAACGTGGGCGTGGCGGTCATTCACGCAGTGTAACTGCGCCGGATGATGGTAGGTAACGCCCGTTGGTCGTTACGCCTCGATCAACGCGCTTACGGACGAACCAACACCGACGCGGTTTCCAGCGCCAGCGCCTGCAGGTCGTTCGGCGACGGGCGCACCTGCAGGGTCGGCAGGTTGATGATCACGTCGCGCGCCACGGCGGTGGCGGCCGCAGCCAGCGCACCAACGTAGTCGCGGTGATCGGCCTGCTCGGCGGCCAGCGCTTCACGCTGTTCGGCGGTCGGGCGGACTTCGACGGCGGCCAGCGTGGTCACGTGGCGGCTGTCGGACAGTTCGTTGCGGTACTCGGCGATCTGGCCGGCGCCCGGACGGACTTCAACCAGGGCCAGGGTGGGGATGGCGCTGCTGCGCTCGACGTCGGCCTGGGCGATCTGGTCGGCCGACGGGCGGACCTGCACGGTGTCCAAGGTGGTGATGGCGGAAGCGGCATGCACGTTCGAAACAAACGCGGAGCCGGCGACGAGGGCGATGGCGATTGCGAGGGTCTTGGTGTTCATGACGTGGCCTGTTTAGTGTGGGTGAGCAGTGGTGTGGTAGTAAGGTAGTACACCGAATCTGGGGATGCAAGAAGAATGTGCAGATTTCGGTTGTTGTTCAGCGATCAGTCATATTTGGTTTGATCGCCTTCCTTTCGCACCCAGTACCAAGCAGGTCCCGTGCCAACTCTTTGTTGTTGATTTACAAGGATTTCAGGGTCGATCGACAGTGTCCGCTGTCCGGACACCTGTCCGATTCGCCGGCGTAACACTGTCCGCAAGGCGATTCAGCCCGCGGCCATGCCGTTCGCGACAGGTGGCGCCTTGCCCGGAACGTTCCCCTACCTGCGCAGTGACTGTTGGCGGATGCCTTTTGCCGAGGTCCCGGGCTAGCATCTGTCTTCACTTTCATGACCAAGGAACCGGAATGACCGTCCAACTTCGACCGCGTGCCGCGCTGCTGGCTGTCGCGCTCTCCGCCGCCCTGGGCAGCCTTGCCCCGGCGCCGGCCATGGCCAAGCCGGCCCAGGTCGCCAAGGTCGACATTCCGTTCGAGGCGTTCACCCTGCCCAACGGCCTGCGCGTGGTGGTGCACACCGACCGCAAGGCGCCGATCGTGGCGGTGAACGTCTGGTACCACGTGGGCAGCAAGGACGAGCCGGCCGGCCGCACGGGCTTCGCCCACCTGTTTGAACACCTGATGTTCCAGGGCAGCGAGAACCACGCCGGCGAGTACTTCGAACCCTTCAAGCAGGTGGGTGTCACCGGCCAGAACGGCACCACCAACACCGACCGCACCAATTACTTCGAGAACGTGCCCACCACCGCGCTGGACATGGCGCTGTGGATGGAATCGGACCGCATGGGCCACCTGCTCGGCGCGATCGACCAGGCCGCGCTCGATGAGCAGCGCGGCGTGGTGCAGAACGAGAAGCGCCAGGGCGAGAACCAGCCCTATGGCCAGGTGTGGGACAAGCTCACCCGCTCCATGTATCCGGAAGGGCACCCGTACCACCACGGCGTCATCGGCTCGATGAACGACCTCAACGCCGCCTCGCTGGACGACGTCAAGAACTGGTTCCGCACCTGGTACGGTCCCAACAACGCGGTGCTGGTGCTGGCTGGCGACATCGACGTGGCCACCGCCAAAGAAAAGGTCGCCCGTTACTTCGGCGACATCCCGGCGGGCCCGAGCATGGCCCAGCCCAAGGTCAACGTGGCCAAGCGCGACACATCCACCCGCGAGACCATGACCGACAAGGTGCCGCAGGCGCGCATCTACCGGGTCTGGAACGTTGCCCAGACCGGTACCACCGATATCGACCAGCTGCAGCTGTTCGCCCAGGTCCTGGGCGGCGCCAAGTCGTCGCGCCTGGACCAGCGCCTGCTGCACCAGGACAAGCTGGTGGACAACATCAGCGCCGGTGCCTACACCTCGCAGCTGGGCTCGAACTTCGTGATCATGGCCACCGTGAAGCAGGGCGTGGACCCGTCCAGGGTGGAAGCGATCATCGACGAGGAAGTGCGCCGCCTGGTCAAGGATGGCCCCACCGCCGATGAACTGAGCCGTGGCAAGACCGCCTTCCGTGCCGGCTTCATCCGTGGCATCGAGCGCATCGGCGGGTTCGGCGGCAAGGCCGACGCACTGGCCGAATGCACCGTGTTCGAAGGCGACCCGGGCTGCTTCCGCCGTTCGCTGGCCACCATCGATGCGGCCAGCGCCGCCGATGTGCGCGCCGCCGGCGCCAAGTGGCTGGGTCCGGGCGACCACACCCTGGTGGTGGAGCCGGGCGCCCGCGTGGCGCTGCCGGAACTGCCGTCGGCCACGCCCAAGCCGTTCACCGTGCCCGCCGTGGACCCCACCTTCACCGCAACGGCCACCCAGGTGGACCGCAGCAGCGGTGTGCCGCAGACCAAGACCTTCCCCGAACTGAAATTCCCGCAGCTGCACCGGGCCACGCTGAAGAACGGCACCCAGGTGATCCTCGCCGAGCGCCACGACATTCCGGTGGTGCAGTTCAGCTATGAATTCCCGGGCGGCTTCACCGCCGACCAGGGCCGCAAGTCGGGCACCGCCAACTTCACCATGGACCTGATGGGCGAGGGCGCCGGCAAGCTCGGCGCGCTGCCCTTCGCCGACGCGGCCGATGCGCTCGGTGCCAACCTCGGGGCCTCGGCATCGCTGGACAGCGCCAGCGTGTACCTGTCGGCCCTGAAGGAAAACCTCGCCCCCTCGCTGGCCTTGTATGCGGACATGCTGCGCCAGCCGCGTTTCGACCAGGCCGAGATCGACCGGGTCAAGGCGAGCTGGATCGCCGGCATCCAGCAGGAGAAGGTCAACCCGAACGCCTCGGCGATGCGCGTGCTGCCCACCCTGCTGTACGGCGCGGGCCACCCCTATGCCATTCCTTTCACCGGCAGTGGCAATGAAGCCGACATCCAGTCGCTCACCCGCCAGGACCTGGTGGACTTCCACCGCGACTGGCTGCGTCCGGAGCAGGGCACCCTGATCGTGGTGGGTGACACCACCCTGAAGGAGATCGTGCCGCTGCTGGAGCGCCAGCTCGGCGACTGGAAGAGCAGCACCGCCGCACCGCAGGCCAAGGCCCCGGTCGACGTGGCCCGCCCGGCCAAGGCCCGCGTGTACCTCATCGACCAGCCGGGTGCCGTGCAGGCCAACCTGTTTGCCGGCCAGGTAGTGCCCTCCACCATGGATACCGGCGCCACCCGCTTCGACATCGCCAACGGCGTGCTGGGCGGCGACTTCACCTCGCGCCTCAACATGAACCTGCGCGAGGAAAAGCACTGGTCCTACGGTGCCCGCACCATGGCCAGCAGCACCCTGGGCCAGCGTCCCTGGATGGCCGTCGCGCCGGTGCAGATCGACAAGACCGCCGAGGCGATGAAGGAGATGCAGAAGGATATCGCCGACTTCGCTTCCGGCGCCGAAACGATCACCCCGGCCGAAGTCACGCGTATCCGCAACATCCAGAACCTGAGCCTGCCCGGCGCCTATGAGACCGCCAGCGCGGTCCTCGGCACCATCAGCGGTATCGTCCGCTACCAGCGTCCCGACGACTATGTGTTCAAGCGCAAGGACGAAATCGAGGCGATGACGCCGGCCCAGGTCCAGCAGGCGGCGGCCACCCTCGATCCCAAGACCCTCACCTGGGTCGTGGTGGGCGACCTCAAGCAGACCGAGGCCCCGGTGCGCGCGCTGAACCTGGGCGAGGTGATCGTGATCGACGCCGATGGGAAGCCGGTCAAATGATCGGACGGGTCGCCGGCCCATGGCCGGCGACCCATCCCTGTGCACCCGCGATTCAGCCTGTTCAGGCAGAATCGGACCCATGACCTTCACGAGCGTCCCCGCCATGCGCCTTCTGCTGCTTTCCGTTCTGACCCTCAGCGCCACCGCCTGCACCTGGGTGCCGATCGAGCCGGTGGGCAAGACCGTGCGGGTATTGCCGGGCGGGGCCGTGCCAGCCGCCTGCCAGAACAAGGGCGAGGTGGTGGTCACGGTCAAGAGCAAGGTGGCCTTCTACAACCGCAACCCCCTGCGCGTGCAGGAAGAACTGGAGACCCTGGCGCGCAACGAGGCCCCCAGCGCCGGTGCCAATGCGGTGCAGGCCGTGGGCCAGCCGGCCGACGGCAGCCAGCGTTTCCTGGCCTTCCAGTGCCCGCCGCGCTGAACCCTTCACGCCCCGGGCGACCATACGCCCGAAGCTGAATCCGTAAAGGTGCGGTGAACGGCCGTGGGGCTTACAATAGCGCCCCCTTTGCCTGAGCCTTGGCGCTAACTGATGCTCTTCAAGAATGTATCGATCGCCGGCCTGGCGCATATCGACGCGCCGCATACGCTGACGTCCAAGGAAATCAACGAACGTCTGCAGCCGACGCTGGATCGCCTGGGCATTCGCACCGACGTGCTCGGCGACATCGCGGGCATTCACGCCCGCCGCCTGTGGGACGCGGACATGCTCGCCTCCGACGCCGCTACCCTCGCCGCCCGCAAGGCGCTCGAAGATGCCGGCATCGGGGCCGACAAGATCGGCCTGCTCGTCAACACCTCGGTCAGCCGCGACTATCTGGAGCCATCCACGGCCAGCATCGTCTCGGGCAACCTGGGCGTCGGCGACCAGTGCATGACCTTCGACGTCGCCAACGCGTGCCTGGCCTTCATCAATGGCATGGACATCGCCGCACGCATGCTTGAGCGTGGCGAGATCGACTACGCGTTGATCGTCGACGGCGAAACCGCCAATCTGGTGTACGAGAAGACCCTGGAGCGCATGGCCCTGCCGGGCGTGACCGCCGATGACTTCCGCAACGAGATGGCGGCCCTGACCCTGGGCTGCGGCGCTGCGGCGATGGTCATGGCGCGCACCGAACTGGTGCCCGACGCGCCGCGTTACCGCGGTGGCGTCACCCGCTCGGCCACCGAGTGGAACCAGCTGTGCCGCGGCAACCTGGACCGCATGGTCACCGACACCCGCATGCTGCTGATCGAAGGCATCAAGCTGGCCCAGAAGACCTTCGTGGCCGCCCGCGAAGCGCTGGGCTGGGCGGTGGAGGAGCTGGACCAGTTCGTGATCCACCAGGTCAGCCAGCCGCACACCGCCGCCTTCATCAAGAACTTCGGCATCGACCCGAAGAAGGTGATGACCATCTTCGGCGAGCACGGCAACATCGGTCCGGCCTCGGTGCCGATCGTGCTGAGCAAGCTCAAGGAACTGGGCAGGCTGAAGAAGGGCGACCGCATCGCACTGCTCGGCATCGGCTCGGGCCTGAACTGCTCGATGGCCGAAGTGGTCTGGTAAACCGCAGCGGACCAGCCTCAGTGCACTGAGGTTGGTCCTTGGCGCGTTATTGACGAGGCCAAGTCGGGCTCGAACCCGTCAAGACGCGTCGTAGTCGCCCTCAAAGGTGCGCATTCATGTATTAATTTGATGCATGATTCGACATGTAAGAGGCATCATGACGATCATATCGACATGAACGCTCCTGCAAGCGCAAGCCAGTTCAGAGATCGAGAACATCGTCACGATGGCTGACGAGTTGTTTCGAATTGCTGACCATGAGGCTGCTGCCACTCCCGCGACACGGGAAGCGTTCCGCTACCGAAGCGCGCTGGCAAGGTGATCTACACGCCCCCGGTGGGCGAGACGCTGCTGCGTGAAAAGCTCGCCAACTGGGAGCGCTTCATCCATGAAGAGCGCGACGTCGATCCACTGATCAGAATGGCGGTCGCGCATTATCAGTTCGAAGCGATCCACCCCTTTACCGACGGCAATGGGCGCACTGGCCGGGTTCTGAATTTACTGATGCTGGTAGAGCAGGATTTGCTGGATCGGCCGGTCCTGTATCTGTCGCGGTACATCATCGAGCGCAAGGCCGAGTATTACCGATTGCTGCTTGGGGTCACTGTAGACGGCGCGTGGGCAGACTGGATTGCCTATATGCTTGAGGCTGTCGCCGATACCGCAAGATGGACCGGGGCCAAGATCGACGCCATTCGTGGATTGCACGAACAGGCGTGCGAATGGATTCGCGCGCAGCGACCCAAGACGTACAGCCGCGAACTGGTCGATGTGCTGTTCAGCCAGCCGTATACCCGCATCCAGAACATCGTTGATGCTGGCATAGCCAAGCGCGAAACCGCAGCCCGCTATCTGCGCGATCTCGTTGAAATCGGTGTGCTTGAAGAACAACGCATGGGCAAGGAAAAACTATTCCTGCACCCGGCGTACCTGAGATTGCTGTCCGACGACAGCCATGCCACCCAGCGTTACATGCTGCCGCCGACCACGTAGATAGCGCTCCCTCTATCCCCCATGGCGGTTGTGCCCGACAATGCGCACCAGTGCCCGGGACATCCCTGCGGGCAGCATGCAGCCCCATACGCGACCCAGATCAATGCCCAAGCTTCCCGGTTACCCCGCCCATCCCCAGCGTTTCGAGGTCCGCCCCGGCCTGTCGATGAGCTACCTCGACGAAGGCCCGCGCGATGGCGAGGTGGTGGTGATGGTCCACGGCAATCCGTCGTGGAGCTATTACTGGCGCACCCTGGTGGCCGGTTTGTCTGACCGTTACCGCTGCATCGTGCCGGACCATGTCGGCATGGGGCTGTCGGACAAGCCCGACGACGCGCACTACGAGTACACCCTGCAATCGCGCGTGGACGACCTGGATGCGCTGCTGGCGCACCTGGGCATCACCGGCCCGGTGACCCTGGCCGTACACGACTGGGGCGGCATGATCGGTTTTGGCTGGGCGCTGTCGCACCACGCGCAGGTCAAGCGGCTGGTGGTGCTCAACACCGCCGCCTTCCCGATGCCGGCCGCCAAGCAGATGCCGTGGCAGATCGCGCTGGGCCGCCATTGGAAGATCGGCGAGTGGATCATCCGCACCTTCAACGCGTTCTCCGCCGGTGCCTCGTGGCTGGGCGTCGAGCGGAAGATGCCGGCCGACGTGCGCCGCGCTTACGTGTCGCCGTACAACAGCTACGCCAACCGGATCAGCACCATCCGTTTCATGCAGGACATCCCGCTGAGCCCGGCCGACAAGGCCTGGTCGCTGCTGGAACGCGCCGGCCAGGCGCTGCCGTCGTTCGCCGACCGCCCGGCCTTCATCGGCTGGGGCCTGCGCGACTTCGTGTTCGACCACCACTTCCTGAAGGGTTTCCAGGCGGCGCTGCCGCAGGCGCAGGTGCATGCCTTCGAGGACGCCGGGCACTACGTGCTGGAAGACAAGCACGAGGTGCTGGTACCGGAAATCCGCGCGTTCCTGGACGCCAATCCGCTGTAACGGGTGTCACGACCGTTGGTCGTCACGCGCCCGCTCACGCGGCGCGATTGCCGCCGTCGCCCTCACCATCCCGCCAGGTCCAGCTTTCCAGGCTCAACGCCGGCAGCCCGTGGATCGCCCGCGCCTTGTCGCACTGCGGGCTGGCCTTGCCGTACTCCCACGACGCATCCACCTCGCGGCACACGCTGGGGCGGTTGGGGTGGATGCTGCAACGCGAATACACGCCGATCTCCGCATCCAGCGCCACGCAGCGCACCGGCGCGGAATGGGTGCCGCGCATGCACAGGCGGTGCGGGTCGAGCGGTTCGGTCAGCGGGTGCGGGACCCCGCCAGGGGTGACCTCGTCCGATTCCATCCAGTGGAAGGCCACACGGTACTGGGTGCAGCAGGCGCCACACGTCATGCAGGGATGGGACATGGGTACCGGCCGGAGGGGGGGTGATCCACGCCAGGCGCGGATACAGGAAGGGGGCGAATTTTCCACGCCAGCGGCCGCCGCGCAAGATTTTTCTGCAGCGGCGACAATGAACGGATGAACAGTCCGATCAACATCGCCGCGCGCCTGCCCGAACTGGCCCGCGAACGCCCCGACCAGATCGCCATCCGCTGCCCCGGACGGCCCGGTCCGGACGGCATGGCCCGCTATGACGTGACCCTGGATTACCGCACCCTGGACGCCCGCAGCGATGCGATGGCCGCCGGCCTGGCCGCGTACGGCATCGGCCGCGGGGTGCGTGCGGTGGTGATGGTGCGGCCCTCGCCCGAGTTCTTCCTGCTGATGTTCGCGTTGTTCAAGAACGGCGCGGTGCCGGTGCTGGTCGACCCCGGCATCGACAAGCGCGCGCTGAAGCAGTGCCTGGACGAGGCCCAGCCGCAGGCCTTCATCGGCATCGGCCTGGCCCACGTGGCGCGGCTGGCGCTGCGCTGGTGCCCGGGCGCGAAGACCCAGGTCACCGTCGGGCGTCGCTGGGGCTGGGGCGGCACCACCCTGGCCCGGCTGGAAGCCGACGGCGCCCGCCAGCCGCAGCCGATGGCCGCCACCGACGGTGACGACGTGGCCGCCCTGCTGTTCACCAGCGGCTCCACCGGCGTGCCCAAGGGCGTGGTCTACCGCCACCGCCATTTCGTCGGCCAGGTGGACCTGCTGCGCGCGGCGTTCGGCATGGAGGCCGGCGGCATCGACCTGCCCACCTTCCCGCCGTTCGCCCTGTTCGATCCGGCGCTGGGGTTGACCTCGGTGATCCCGGACATGGACCCCACCCGGCCGGCGAAGGCCGACCCACGCAAGCTGCACGACGCCATCGCGCGCTTCGGGGTCACCCAGTTGTTCGGCTCGCCCGCACTGATGCGGGTGCTGGCCGACCACGGCCAACCGTTGACCGGCGTGCGCCGGGTGACCTCGGCCGGCGCCCCGGTGCCGCCGGACGTGGTGGCACGCATCCGCCGCCTGCTGCCCGATGACGCGCAGTTCTGGACGCCCTACGGCGCCACCGAATGCCTGCCGGTCGCCGTCATCGAAGGCCGCGAACTGGAAAGCACGCGCGATGCGACCGAGGGCGGCGCGGGCACCTGCGTGGGCCGGGTGGTGCCGCCCAACGACGTGCGCATCATCGCCATCGACGACGCACCGCTGCCTGCGTGGTCGCAGGTGCGCGAGGTCGCGCCCGGCGTGGTCGGCGAGATCACCGTGGCCGGCCCGACCGCCACCGACAGCTACTTCAACCGCCCCCAGGCCACCGCCGCGGCCAAGATCCAGGAGACGCTGGCCGACGGCAGCACCCGGGTGGTGCACCGGATGGGCGACGTGGGCTATTTCGATGCGGACGGCCGGCTGTGGTTCTGCGGCCGCAAGACCCAGCGCCTGGAAACCGCGCAGGGCCCGCTGTACACCGAGCAGGTCGAGCCCGTGTTCAATGCGCTGGACGGCATCGCGCGTACCGCACTGGTCGGCGTGGGCCCGATGGGCCTGCAGGTGCCGGTGCTGTGCTACGAACTGCAACCGGGCACGGCCGATTCCCCCGCGCTGCGCGAGCGCCTGCGCCGCGAAGCAGGCGCGCATGCCGGCACTGCCCGCATCGCGCACTTCCTGCCGCACCCGGGCTTCCCCGTCGACATCCGCCACAACGCCAAGATCGGCCGCGAGAAACTCGCACCCTGGGCCGCAACCCGAATGGAACAACACGCATGAAGATCCTCGTCACCGGTGGCGGCGGTTTCCTCGGCCAGGCGCTGTGCCGCGGCCTGGTCGAACGCGGCCATGACGTACTGAGTTTCAACCGCGGCGATTACCCGCCGCTGGCCGCGCTGGGCGTGGGCCAGATCCGCGGTGACCTCGCCGACGCCGAGGCGGTGCGCCATGCGGTGGCCGGGGTGGATGCGGTCTTCCACAACGGCGCCAAGGCCGGCGCCTGGGGCAGCTACGACAGCTATCACCAGGCCAACGTGGTGGGCACCGACAACGTCATTGCCGCCTGCCGCCAGCATGGCGTGCGCACGCTGGTGTACACCTCCACCCCCAGCGTCACTCACCGGGCCACGCATCCGGTGGAAGGCCTGGGCGCGGACGAGGTGCCGTACGGCGAGAATTTCCAGGCACCGTATGCGGCCACCAAGACCATCGCCGAGCAGCGCGTGCTGGCCGCCAACGGTCCCGACCTGGCCACCGTGGCGCTGCGCCCGCGCCTGATCTGGGGGCCGGGCGACCAGCAGCTGGTGCCACGCCTGGCCGAACGCGCGCGCGCCGGCCGCCTGCGTTTCGTCGGCGACGGCAACAACCTGGTCGACACCACCTACATCGACAACGCCGCGCTGGCGCATTTCCTGGCACTTGAACACCTGGCACCGGGCGCGGCCTGCGCCGGCAAGGCGTACTTCATCTCCAACGGCGAACCGCTGCCGATGCGCGAGCTGCTCAACAAACTGATGGCGGCGGTGGGCGCGCCGGCGGTGGAGAAGTCGATCAGCTTCAAGACCGCGTATCGCATCGGTGCGGTGGCCGAACGCGTGTGGCCGCTGCTGCGCCTGCGCGGCGAGCCGCCGATGACCCGGTTCCTGGCCGAGCAGCTGTGCACGCCGCACTGGTACAGCATGGAACCGGCGCGGCGCGACTTCGGCTACGTCCCGCAGGTGAGCATTGACGAAGGGCTCACGAGGCTGAAGGCTTCATCGCGCGTCGAGAAATCCATCACTTCCTGAACACCGGGCGTTGGTGAAGATGGCAGCACGCCAATCCGGCACGCACTACGCGAGGATCGACATGCTGCACTACGCCGTAATCTTTTTCGTTATCGCCATCATTGCGGCGGTGCTCGGCTTCTCCGGCATCGCCGGTGCCGCCAGCAACATTGCCTGGATCCTGTTCGTGGTGTTCCTGATCCTGGCTGTGGTGTCGATGTTCCGTAAGCGAGGGTAGTGCGCGGGGTCATGCGCGCCCCCCTCTCTCCGGGAACGCATGACCCAGCGCAGTCTCCGACGGCCTGGCGCTCGCAGGAGCGCCAGGCCGTCGTTGCATCTGGCACCCGCGCAATTCCCCGCGTAGAGCCACGTCCTGCGTGGCTGGAACTGCCGACGGTGCGTCAGCCACGCAGGGCGTGGCTCTACCGGTCAGGACGGGGTCAACTCACGGCGGTGATCGAGCTGCGCAGCGCGCGATCGCTGGCATGCCGCTCCAGCGCCAGTTCCAGCAGCCGGGTGATCAGGGCCGTGTAATCCAGCCCGCTGGCTGCCCACAGCTTGGGGTACATGCTGATCCGGGTGAAGCCGGGCAGCGTGTTGATCTCGTTGATGACCACGCCACCGTCTGCGGCAAGGAACACGTCCACGCGTGCCAGTCCGGCGCAGTCCAGTGCCTGGTAGGCACGTACGGCAATCCCGCGGATACGCTGCTGGTCGACATCGCTGATGTCGGCCGGCACCACCACGTCCGCGCCGCTCTCGCTGATGTACTTGGTGTCGTACGAATAGAACTCGTCGTGCACCACCACCTCGCCGCAGACGCTGGCCTCGGGCGCGTCGTTGCCCAGCACCGCACACTCGATCTCGCGTCCGTCGATGGCCGACTCCACCAGCGCCTTGTGGTCGTAATCCAGCGCCAGTGCCAGCGCCTCCTGGAACGCCTGTGCGTTGCGCACCTTGCTCACGCCCACCGATGAGCCCTGGTTGGCCGGCTTGACGAACAACGGCGTACCCAGCTGCGCGACCAGCGTGGCGTAGTCTGCCGATCCGACCGTGGCCCGGCTGAAGCACGCGAACGGCGCAACGGCGAGACCGGCATCGCGCAGCAGGCGCTTGGCCACGTCCTTGTCCATCGCCACCGCCGAACCCAGTACGCCGGAGCCGACGAAGGGCAGGTTGGCCATGCGCAGCAGGCCCTGGAGCGAGCCGTCCTCGCCCAGCGTGCCGTGCACGATCGGGAACACCACGTCGATCTGCGCCAGCGCCGCGTCCGGTGTGGCCGGCACCAGTTGCCGCCGCTCGGCGCCGGGCAACACCGCCACGCCTCGGCCGGAACGGTTCAGCGCGATGCGCGACGGGTCGTCGGCGTGCAGCAGGAACCGCTCCGGGTCGCTCACATGCCACTGGCCCTGCTTGTCGATACCGATCAGGGTGGCCTCGAATCGCGACTTGTCCAGCGCATCCAGAATGTTCCTGGCCGACTGGAGTGAGACCTCGTGTTCAGCCGAACGGCCACCGAAGATGATGCCTACCCGGATCTTGCCCATGCCTGCTGCCGCTCCTGCCATGCGTGTGAGGATGCCCATCATGAAAGCATTTCCCCCGTAGAGCCACGCCCTGCGTGGCTGGAACTGCCGACGGTGCGTCAGCCACGCAGGGCGTGGCTCTACGGGGTAGCGCTGTAGAATGTCGCCATGGCCCGCTCCCTGCTCTCCTCCCTCAAGCCCCTGGCCGGCAATGCGTTGCAGCTCGCGCTCAACCGTACGCTGGCGCTGGACCCCGATACCCGCCGCGCGCTGGTCGCGCTGGATGGCCGCCACATTGCGCTGACCCTGGAGTCGCCGGCACTGGCCATGCGCATCGGGGTGGACGGTGAACGCTTGACGGTGGGCCCGGTGGACCCCCAGCAGGAGCCGGACCTGGCCGTGCGCAGCACGCTGGGCGGGGTGCTGGCGCAGCTGCCGTTCCTGGCCAACGCGCGCCGTGGTGGCGATGCCCCGGCGGGCCGGGTGAAGGTCTCCGGTGATGCCGAACTTGCGCGCCGCCTGCAGCAGCTGGCCAGCCGCTTCGATCCGGACTGGCAGCAGCCCTTCGTGCGCGTGTTCGGCGACGTGCTTGGCGTGCAGATCGCCAATGCACTGCGCTCGGCCCTGCAGCATGCGCGCCGTGGCGCGTCCGACCTGGCGCACAGCGCCGCTGATTTTGTCACCGAGGAGTCGCGCGACGTGGTAGCCCGAGCCGAACTGGATGCCTTCCATGACGACGTGGATGTGATCCGCGACGACGTCGAGCGCATCGCCGCCCGGGTACAGCGCCTGGCGCAGGTGCGCGCATGAAGGCGGTGTTCCGCGCCAGCCGCATTGGTCGGGTGATCCTGCGTTACCGTCTGGACGATCTGCTCGAGGGCACCCAGGTCGAGCGCTGGCTGCGCGTGGCCAAGCCGTTCGTGCCTCGCGCCTCGGCCGACATCGCGGCGCAGTCGCGCGGTGCCCGTCTGCGCCTGGCGCTGCAGGACCTGGGCCCCATCTTTGTCAAGTTCGGCCAGATCCTCTCCACCCGCCGCGACCTGATTCCGGCCGACATCGCCAACGAACTCACCCTGCTGCAGGACCGGGTCAAGCCGTTCGATGGCGCCGCCGCACAGCGCATCGTGGAAGAAGCGCTGGGCCGCCCGGTGAGCGAGGCATTCGCGACCTTCGACCTGCAGCCGCTGGCGTCGGCCTCGATCGCGCAGGTGCATGCCGCCACGCTCGCCGATGGTCGCCAGGTCGTGGTGAAGGTGCTGCGGCCGGACATCGAGAAGCAGATCGATGCAGACATCGCGCTGCTGAAGTCGGCCGCCGCGCTGGTCGAGCGCACCCATCCGCGCGCCGACAGGATCCGCCCGCGCGAAGTCGTGGCTGAAGTTGAAAACACCCTGGCCGCCGAGCTGGACCTGCAACGCGAAGGCGCCAATGCCAGCGTGCTGCGCCGCAACTGGGTGGATTCGGACGACCTGTATGTGCCCGAGGTGATCTGGAGCCACACCGCCGAACGCGCGCTGACGCTGGAGCGGGTGTGGGGCATTCCGTCGGACGACATCGCCGCGCTGGACAAGGCCGGCATCGACCGCAAGGCGCTGGCAGCCAAGGGCGTGCGCGTGTTCTACACGCAGGTGTTCCGCGATAACTTCTTCCATGCCGATGCGCACGCCGGCAACATCTGGGTCGACACCGATCCGATGCGCCGCGACAACCCGCGCTTCATCGCGCTGGACTTCGGCATCATGGGCCAGCTGTCCGAAGAAGATCAGTACTACCTGGCCGAGAATTTCATGGCCATCTTCAACAAGGACTACCGGCGCATGGCCGAGCTCCATGTCGAAGCCGGCTGGATGCCCAACAACGTGCGCATCGATGAGCTGGAAGCTGCCGCGCGTTCGGTGTGCGAACCGTACTTCACCCGCCCGCTGTCGCAGATCTCGCTGGCCGAGGTGCTGATCAAGCTGTTCCGCGTGGCCCAGCGTTACGAGCTCACGCTGCAGCCGCAGCTGATCCTGCTGCAGAAGACGCTGCTCAACATCGAAGGCGTCGGTCGCCAGCTCGACCCCGAGCTGGACATCTGGGCGGTGGCGCGGCCGGTGCTCGAGCGCATCCTGCGCGAGCGTTACAGCCCTCGCCGGGTGTTGAAGGAACTGCGCAAGCGCCTGCCGGAAATCATGACCCACACGCCCGACATGCCGCGCCTGGTGCACGCCTGGCTGCGCCAGCAGGTGGAAGGCGGGCACGAACTGTCGATGCGCTCGCAGGACCTGGTGGCACTCAACACCAACCTGCAGAAGCTGCAGAAGCGCGCCGTGGCGGCCATCGCCGGCGTGGGCCTGCTGATCGTCGCGGCGGTGCTCTACGGCATGCAGCCGGGCGGCTGGTACGTCGGTGATGCGCCGGTGTGGAGCTGGGTGAGCGGCGCGGCGGGCCTGTTCTCGCTGGCCAGTGCGTGGTGGCGGCGGTGAGCCATATCGATCTGCTCGACGAGGCCCTGGTTGAAGCGCCGGCGGCGCTCCCGCCCCTGCAGCTGCTGCACGTCGACGACCGCCTGGCGGTGGTGAACAAGCCGGCCGGGCTGATGGTCCACGACAGCAAGCTGGCCCGCGGCGAGGATGACTTCCTCGCCGACCGCCTGCGCGACCAGTTGGGCAAGCCCATATTCCTCGTGCACCGGTTGGACCGCGCCACCAGCGGCTGCCTGCTGCTCGCGTTCGACCGTGAGAGCGCCAGCGTGCTGGGCAAATCGCTGATGGGCGGCGATGTCACCAAGGACTACCTGGCGATCTGCCGCGGTTGGCCGGCCGAAGAGGCGTTCACGGTGGACCATGACCTGGACGGCGGACCCGGCAAGCCGGTCAAGAAGCAGGCCATCACCCATTTCCAGCGCGTGGCAGTGGGCGAGATCGCCGTGCCGGTGGGCGAGTTCGAGACGTCGCGCTATGCGCTGCTGCGCTGCCAGCCGCAGACCGGGCGCTTCCGCCAGATCCGTCGTCACCTCAAGCACCTGTCGCATCACCTGATCGGCGACACCAGCCATGGCGATGGCCGCCACAACCGCAGCTTCCGCATGCAGGGCATCCACCGCATGCTGCTGCACGCCGAGCGGCTGCGCTTCCCGCATCCAGACGGCACGCCGATGGATGTCAGCGCCCCGGTGGAAGGCGAGTTCCGCAAGGCGATGGATCTGTTGGGCTGGTGACAAAACCGTAGGGACACGCCATGCGTGTCCGCTGGACCCTGACCGGCTATGAACCCGGAAGGGCGGCTTCGGCGGGGCTACCACCCGGAGGGGGCCTCGGCACGGCACGGGCGTGTCTTCGGACGCTTGTGCCGCGCTTCGCGCGGTGGACACGCATGGCGTGTCACTACGAATGTTCACGTGCGCAGGACGATCGCGCCGCTATTACTTTGTCGGCGGTGCCTGTTCTTCATTCACGATCGCCTCCAGGTCCTTCTGCAGGTCCACGAACAGCGGCTGCATCTTGTCCTGGATGGCCACCATCACGTTCTGCATCAGCGCCGGGGTCTTGTCGAGCAGGCTCTGCCCGGCCGAGCTCTCGTAGAACTCGGCCATCGCCAGCACGTCTTCCTTGCTGAAGGTCTTCTTGTAGAGGTCCACGTACATCGGCCGCAGCTGCTGCCACGACAGCGCCTGGCGGATGGTCTGGTTGGTGCGCTGCTCGATCCGCTGCAGCTGCGCCTTCTGGGTGTCATCCAGCTTGCGCTGCTGGGCCACCTGCTGGAACTGCTGGCGCTGCATCGCCTCGATCTGCGGCAGCATGGTGTCCAGCATGCTCTGCGCGCGCGAGGCGGCCAGCAGGCGGTTGATGTCCGCGTCCGACGGCGGCGCGGCCAGGGCGGGGGCGATGGCCGCCAGTCCCAGCGCGAGGGTCAGGGCCAGGCGGGTCAGGCCACGGCGGGCCGGCGAAGGGGTCAACATCATCGGGCAGCATCCTGCGTTGCGTGAAAGCCAGAGCATACCTGCGATGCGGTGATGGGTCAGTGCCCGCACCTCCTGCTTTTATGCGCCTTATCGGCGCCATTGGCGTACGTTGTGGTCACCAATGGCGGCGTTACTGCCTTTACAATGCGCCCCATGGCAAACGGTCCTGTCACCATCACGGCACACCTGGCGATTCCGGACACGGAGATCGTCGAGCGTTTCGTGCGCGCCAGCGGCGCCGGCGGGCAGAACGTGAACAAGGTGTCCACCGCCGTTGAACTGCGCTTCGACGTGGCCGGCTCGCCGTCCCTGCCCGAGCCCTTGCGCGAGCGCCTGCTGGCGCGGCGCGACCGGCGCATGACCGGCGAAGGCGTGCTGGTCATCGATGCGCAGCGTTTCCGCACCCAGGACCGCAACCGCGAGGACGCACGCGATCGCCTGGCCGAATTCATCCAGGCCAGCCTCAGCGTGCCCAAGCCGCGTGTGGCCACCAAGCCATCGTACGGGGCCAAGCTGCGCCGGCTGGATGAAAAGAAAGGTCGCGCGCAGATCAAGCGCGGCCGCACCACACGCAATTGGGAGTGATTGCTTGAACAACCGAAGTCCGCTGTTGCCGCCTGTGCCGCCCAACATGCCGCAGGTCAAACCGAACCGCTTCCTCCGCTGGCTGGCCCGGTGCACGTTGCGTCTGGGCGGCTGGAAAGTGACCGGCACCTTCCCGGACGTGCCCAAGCTGGTCTTCATCGTCGCCCCGCACTCGTCCAACTGGGACGGCTTCTGGGGCATGGCGGCCAAGATCGCACTGGGCATGCAGGTGAAGGTGCTGGGCAAGGCCTCGCTGTTCTGGTGGCCGCTGTCGCCGCTGCTGCGCGCCCTGGGTGTGATCCCGCTGGACCGCAGCTCGCCGCAGGGCACGGTGGAGCAGGCGGTCAGCCTGCTCCGTGGTTCGGAGCGCATGTGGTATGCCATCACGCCCGAGGGAACCCGCAAGGCGGTGACCCACTGGAAGGCCGGGTTCCTGAAGATCGCGCGCATGGCCGACGTACCGGTGCTGGCCTGCTACTTCCATTACCCGGAAAAGACCATCGGCATTGGTCCGCTGTTCTATTCCACCGGCGACGACGTGGCCGACATGGCCACCATCCGCGAGTATTACCGGCCGTGGCACGGCAAGAACCGCGGCACGGTCTGAACGCCCGCGGGCGCGGCGCTGCCCCTGGCCGGCAAGGCCAGGCGCCACGTCCGGCACATGCCGGGCGGGGCCAATGGGAGTAGGGTTATCGGCTGCGGTTCTGAGCCGCTTTACCTCATTCCAGGAGCCCGTTTCATGTCGCGTACCGTAATCTTGGCCGCTGCCATCAGCCTGGCGCTGGCGGCCTGTTCCGGCAAGGAGTCCACCCCCGTGTCCGACACCCAGACCCCCGCCGCGCAGCAGCCGGCCGATGCCTCCACCAATCCCCTGTTGAGCGCCAGCACGCTGCCGTTCCAGGCGCCGCCGTTCGACCGCATCAAGGACAGTGACTACCTGCCGGCCTTCAACGAAGGCATGAAGCAGCACCTGGCCGAAGTGCGCAAGATCGCCGACAACGTCGAACCGGCGACGTTCGACAACACCATCGAAGCGCTCGAGCGCAGCGGCGAGACCCTGACCCGCGTCTCGCGCGTGTTCTTCGGCCTGGTCCAGGCCGACACCAACGACGCGCGTCAGAAGATCCAGGAAGAAGTCGCCCCGAAGCTGGCCGAGCACCAGGACGAGATCAACCTCGACCCGAAGCTGTTCGCCCGCGTGAAGAGCGTCTATGACCAGCGCGATGCGCTGGGCCTGGACCCGGTGCAGAAGCGCCTGGTCGAACGCGATTACCAGGAATTCGTGCGCGCCGGCGCGCAGCTGTCCGACGCTGACAAGGCCAGCCTGCGCAAGCTCAACGTGGAAGAAACCACGCTGGCCACGCAGTTCCACACCCGCCTGGTGGCTGCCACCGCCGCCGCCGCCGTGGTGGTGGACGACAAGGCCAACCTGGCCGGTCTGAGCGAGGAAGAGATCAACACGGCCGCGTCCGATGCCAAGGCGCGCAACCTGGAAGGCAAGTTCCTGCTGCCGCTGCAGAACACCACCCAGCAGCCGGTGCTGGCCTCGCTGAGCAACCGTGAGCAGCGTGCCGCCGTGCTCAAGGCCTCGGAAACCCGCGCCGAGCGCGGCGATGCCAACGACACCCGGCAGACCGTGCAGCGCCTGGCCCAGCTGCGTGCGCAGAAGGCCAAGCTGCTCGGCTTCGAGAACTACGCCGCGTACAGCCTGGCCGACCAGATGGCCAAGACCCCGGCCGCCGCGCTCAAGCTGCTCACCGACACCGTGCCGGCGGCCACCGCCAAGGCGCGTGGCGAGATCGGCGAAATGCAGAAGGTCATCGACGCCCAGAAGGGTGGCTTCCAGCTGGCCGCATCGGACTGGGACTTCTACGCCGAACAGGTGCGCAAGGCCCAGTACGACCTGGACGAGTCCCAGATCAAGCCGTACTTCGAGCTGGACAACGTGCTGCAGAATGGCGTCTTCTACGCCGCCACGCAGCTGTACGGCGTGACCTTCAAGCAGCGCACCGACATTCCGACCTACCACGCGGACATGAAGGTGTATGAAGTGTTCGACAAGGACGGCACCTCGCTGGCGCTGTTCTACACCGACTACTTCAAGCGCGACAGCAAGTCCGGCGGCGCGTGGATGGACGTGTTCGTCGAGCAGAACGGCCTCACTGGCGACAAGCCGGTGGTCTACAACGTCTGCAACTTCACCAAGCCCGCCGCCGGCCAGCCGGCGCTGCTGAGCTTCGATGACGTCACCACGATGTTCCATGAGTTCGGCCATGCGCTGCACGGCATGTTCTCGAACGTGAAGTACCCGTCCATCGCCGGCACCAGCACCTCGCGCGACTTCGTCGAGTTCCCGTCGCAGTTCAACGAGCATTGGGCGCTGGACCCGAAGGTCTTCGCCAACTACGCCAAGAACTACAAGACCGGCGAACCGATGCCGCAGGCGCTGGTGGACAAGATCCTCAAGGCGCGCACCTTCAACCAGGGCTACGCGACCACCGAGTATCTGTCGGCCGCACTGCTCGACCTGGCCTGGCACACCCAGCCGGCCGACGCCAAGCTGCAGGACGTGGCGCCGTTTGAAGCGGCCGCGCTGAAGAAGTTCAAGGTCGACCTGCCGCAGGTGCCGCCGCGCTACCGCACCACCTACTTCGACCACATCTGGGGTGGCGGTTATTCGTCCGGTTACTACGCCTACTTCTGGGCGGAGGTGCTCGACCATGACGCCTTCGAGTGGTTCAAGGAGCATGGTGGCCTGAACGCCGCGAACGGCCAGGAATTCCGCGACAAGATCCTCTCGCGCGGCAACAGCGTGGAGCTGGCCGATCTGTACCGCGAGTTCCGCGGCAAGGATCCGTCGGTGGAACCGCTGCTGGTGAATCGTGGGTTGAAGTGATGCCGCAGGCATCACGGTAGGTACCAACTGTTGGTTGGTACGTGACCGGGTTGAAGACGAACGGCAGGGGAAACCCTGCCGTTCGTGCGTCTACGTCCCCACGCGGCATCCCACCTCGCTGCATCCCAGGTGATCCAGCGCGATCTCCAATGCATGCATGTAACTCTGCGCGCAGTACCCATGCGCCACGCCGATGCGCTGGCCGACGTCGGCCGGCAGGCACGCTTCCGGTGCGCTGCTGTCATCGTCATGCACCTCCACGTACGCATTGTGCAGGTGCGGCAGCAGGCGCTGCAGGCGCGGGCTGTCCACGCAGGCGCCGGGGTCGAGCAGGGTGATCTCGCCACGGCTGTGATCGGCCACGCGCAGCGCATCCAGCAGCTCCTGTTCCGAGCCGCAGGCGCGGATCGCCACCGTGGTGCCCGCGTCGATCGCGCGGTGCACCAGCGCCTTCAGCACCGGCGCCGGCAACGGCTGCGCGGTGCGGATCAACAGGCCGCTCGCTTCGGGGCCACGAATGATGAAGATCGACATGGCTCAGGCGCTCCCTGCAGGCGTCTGCAGGCGTCGTGCGGCAATGGCCAATGACAGCCGGCAGGCGTCATCGCGCCCGCTGCTGCACACCACCCGTGCCGCCGGCGCGTGCAGCGGGTGCAGGTGCGCGTCCAGGCCGTCGTCATCGTTGGCGGCCATCTCGATGTACGGCGCCGGCAAGGCCTCCAGCGCCGCGCACAGGTCGCGGCCATGGGCGGCCCACTGCGCAGGGTCGGCGGCGGCCGTTTCGATCAGCACCCACGCCGGCTGGCTTTCCCGGGCCTGGCGCAGGCACTGCAGCAGCGCCGGCAGGCTGGCGCAGTCCTGGCAGTGCACGGCGTGGCCGGCCAGCTGGGCCGGCACCGGCAGCGGGTCCGGCGATGCCTGCCGGATCAACAGGATGGTCATGGAACACCTCGACAAAACGCCCGGGGGCGCGGTGTCGACACGATGCGCGCGGGGGGCATAAAGCAGCGATGACCCGCATACCGGAGACGCGTAAACAATGCGTAGCTTTTCCGTTGGTCGTCACTATGGGAACTCGGGGCGCACACCACCAGTCAGACCCAACTCATACCCGCAAGGATCGCCCACATGACCGCTGCCGCCGCCGAACCCCGCTCTCAAGGCGTGTTCCACTGGCTGAAGAAGGAGGCCCTGCCACTGCTGGTCATGCTCGGCCTGCTGGCCGCCGCGCGCGACAGCCTGGCCAACCACTACCAGGTGCCCAGCGGCTCCATGCAGCACACCCTGGAACCGGGCGACCGCGTGGTGGTGGACATGCGCGCCTATGGCCTGCGCCTGCCGTTCACCTCGGTGGAACTGCTGCACACCGGCGTGCCGCAGCGTGGCGAGGTGGCCGTGTTTGATTCCCCGCAGGACGGCACCCGCCTGATCAAGCGCATTGCCGCCGTGGGCGGGGACCGCGTGGAGCTGCATGCGGGCCACCTCAGCATCAACGGCCAGCCGCTGGCGCAGGCCGGCACCGATGAGGTGGAAGACTTCGGGCGCACCCTGGCCCAGCTCGACCTGGGGCAGGGCGGCGGCCCGGACATCACCGGCCTGACCGTACCGGCCGGCAAGGTGCTGATGCTCGGCGACCACCGCGGCAACAGCGCCGATGGCCGCTATTTCGGCCTGGTCGAGGCGAGCGCGCTGTATGGCAAAGCGGCGCGCGTGTACTACCGTCGCGGCGAAGGGTTCACCTGGCAGGCGCTGTGACGTTACCGGGAGCCGGCCAGCGGCCGGCACTACGTAGAGCCCGACCGGCAGGACCGGCCGTTCGTAGAGCGCGGCCGGCAGGGCCGGCCGTTCGTAGAGCCCGGCTGGTAGGACCGGCCGTTCGTAGAGCCCGGCCGGCAGGACCGGCCGTTCGTAGAGCGCGGTCGGCAGGACCGGCCGTTCGTAGAGCGCGGCCGGCAGGACCGGCCGTTCGTAGAGCGCGGCCGGCAGGACCGGCCGTTGGCCGGCCCCCGCAGTCCTTGATTGATATATGAAACATCTCAATCCAGACCGCTCAGGTTATGGATCGACCTGTACCCGCTGCCTATCCTGAGCGCTGACTCTTACGCACCGGCCCACCCCCACGGGCCCTGACGCAATGAACGGCGATACCGCAGCGCTGCCCGAGCGCAGTTCCACCAACCATCCGCCCACGCGTTCGCAGCACATCGAACAGGGCACCCCGGCCTTCCGGCGCACCGCCGTGGCGCTGTTCCTGGCCGGGTTCTCCACCTTCGGCCTGCTCTACACCGTGCAGCCGCTGCTGCCGGAATTCAGCCGTCACTTCGGGGTCTCGGCGGCCAACAGCGCGCTGGCGCTGTCGCTGAGCACGGGCCTGCTCGCCGTGTCCATGCTGGTGGCCGGGCTGATCTCCGACCGGGTCGGCCGCCGCGGCGTCATGATCACCGCGTTGCTGGCGTCCACGGTGTTGTCTGGCGCCAGCGCCATGGTCGATGACTGGACCACGCTGCTGGTGCTGCGCACCCTGCTGGGCATCGCATTGAGCGGCGTGCCGGCGGTGGCGATGACCTATCTGGTGGAAGAGATGGACAGCCGCGCGCTGGGCCTGGCCATGGGCCTGTACATCGGCGGCAACGCGGTCGGTGGCATGAGCGGGCGGCTGATCGCCGGCATCGTGGCCGACCACTGGGGCTGGCGCTGGGGCATCGGCGCCGTGTCGGCCATCGCGGTGCTGAGCACCGCGCTGCTGTGGGTGCAGCTGCCGCCGTCGCGACACTTCCAGAGCCGCCGTGGCGGCCTGCGCGAACTGCCCGCTCGCTGGCGCCAACTCTTCGCCGACCCGGGCCTGCCGTCGTTGTTCGCCACCGCCTTCGTGCTGATGGGCGTGTTCGTCACGCTCTACAACTACCTCGGCTACCACCTGCTGGCCCCGCCGTACCGGCTCAGCCAGACCGTGGTCGGGTTGATCTTCAGCGTGTACCTGGTGGGCACCTTCAGCTCGGCCTGGATGGGCCAGCAGGCCAACCGGCATGGACGCAGCCGCGTGCTGGGCATCTGCTACGGGTTGATCGGGCTGGGCATCGTGCTGCTCGCGCTCCCCTGGCTGGGCTGCATGGCGGTGGGTATCGCGCTGGTGACCTTCGGCTTCTTCGGCGGCCACTCGGTGGCCAGCAGCTGGGTCGGCAGCCGCGCCGGGGTGATGCGCGCAGAGGCGTCGGCGCTGTACCTGTTCGCCTACTACCTGGGTTCCAGCCTGGCCGGCGTGGCCGGCGGCATGTTCTACACCCGCTGGGACTGGTGGGGCGTGTGTGCATTCACCGCCGTGCTGACCCTGATCGGCGCGACCATCGCCTGGCGCCTGGGCCGCCGCGCGCAACCGGCGCCGGTCGCGCTTGCGCTTACCCGCTGACGCCCCCCTGCAGCAGGCGGGTAAAGTGCGTGATCAGCGGTGACGGGCCGCCACGCCGGTAGGCCACATGCACTTCCGAGCTGGCGGCGCGATCGCTCAACGCAACGAAGCGCGCCCCTTCCACATGGATATGGCTGCACGACGCAGGTAGCACCGTCACGCCCAGTCCAGAGGCGGCCAGGCTGATCAGCGTCGAGGCCTCGCCGGCTTCCTGGATGATGCGCGGAGTGAAGCCGGCGCTGCGGCACAGCGCGATGAAATGATCGTGGATACCCGCGCCCACCTCGCGCAGGAACCCCACGAACGGCTCGTGCGCGAACATGCGCAGTGCCACTGCTGCATCGGCCGGCAGGGAACGGATCAGCGGATGCTGGTCATGCACCACCAGCGCCAGCGGATCGCTGAACAGCTTGCGCGACATCAGCGGTGCCGGCAGCGCACGCTTGCGGATCAGGCCCACGTCCAGTTCGTTGGCCACCAGCGCATCGATCTGCTCCAGGGTGTTCATCTCGCGCAGCTTCAACTGCACCTGCGGGAACTGCTGGCGGTACGCGAAGATGGCGCGCGGAATCTGCGTGGACAGCGGCGTCGCGCGGGTCAGCCCGATGCGCAGCTCGCCGGTTTCGCCGCGCTGCGCACGCTGGGTGAGGTCGATGGCCTGCTCCACCCGCGCCAGCGCCTCGGTGGCCTGCGCCTGCAGCACGCGCCCGGCTTCGGTGAGTTCCACGCGGCGGTTGCTGCGCAGGAACAGCCGCGCGCCCAGCAGTGTTTCCAGTTGGCGGATCTGCTGGCTGAGCGGCGGCTGCGACATGCCCAGGCGTTCGGCGGCGCGCCCGAAGTGCAGGGTGTCGGCCACCGCTAAAAAGTACCGCAGGTGGCGCAGTTCGATCGACATGGCAGCGCGTCAGCGTTCGGAATGACCGCTTTCATCATAGCTGCGCGGACTGAACAGGTCCGGCTGGATCAGCTCGATGAAGGCGCGCGCCTGCGGCGACAGGAACCGCCCGCGGCGCACGATCACCCCGTAGCTGCGCTCGGGGAACCACGCGCTCATCGACCGCGTCACCAGCCGGTCGCGGTCGGCGTCGTTGAGGCACAGCGCCGGCACGATGGAAATGCCCATGCCCATCGCCACGTACTGCTTGATCACCTCCCAGCCGCCCACTTCCAGTGCCACCGTGTACGGCACGCGCTGGCGCTGGAACACCTGGTCCACCAGCCGGTAAGTGATCTGGCGCTTGGGGGGCAGCACCAGCGGGTAGGCCGAAATCGCCTGCAGGGTCAGCTCCGGCAGGGTGGCCAGCGGGTGGTCGGGCGGGGCGATCAGCACCTGCTCGAAGCGGTAGGCCGGCGCATAGCTCAGGTCGGCCGGCACCTCGGTCATCGAGCCCACCGCCAGGTCGGCGGCGTCGCTGCGCAGCAGGTCGGTGCCATCGGCGCTGATCGCGTTGTGCAGGGTCAGGCGTACGTCCGGGTGGCGCTGGCGGAAGCGCTCCACGATCCGCGGCAGCAGGTACAGGATGGTGGAGCTGTTGGCCGCGATGTTCAGCTCGCCCGCATCCAGCCCTTTGACCTTGTCGCGGAAGCGCGCCTCCAGCCCATCCAGGTTCTCCACCAGCGGCTGCGCCATTTCATACAGGAGCTGGCCCTCCCGGCTGGGCACCAGGCGCCGCCCACTGCGCTCGAACAAGCCCACCCCCAACTCGCGCTCCAGCGCCTGCAGCTGCTGGCTGATCGCCGGCTGGCTGACAAACAGCGCCTCAGCTGCCCGTGAGACTGAGCCCAGCCGGACCGTCTGGCAGAACGCCCGCAGCGGTTTGAGCCGGTCGGACTTGTAGGAAAAACGCGGACTTGGCGGTCGCGGTGTGGGCATGGCGTAACGAGTATAAGCACATCTTATGTAATGCATTGCGATAACTGTTTTGCCAAATACCACACCCCGGCGCACGGTGGAGTCCACCCGCACCGCAGGAGTTGGACATGTCCGCTGTCGCCGCTTTCGCCACCGCCCAGCCCACCCCGGCCGATGCCCCGGCCACGCCGGGGATCGCCCTGACCACCCAGCTCGCCGGGCAGTCGGCGCTGCTGCCGGCCGGGGTACTGGCGCTGCTGGTGTCGCTGCACCGCGCGGTGGAGCCCGAGCGCCAGCGTCGCCTGCAGGCCCGCCGTGAGCGCCAGGCGTTCTTCGACCGCGGCGGCCTGCCGGACTTCCGTGCAGACACCGCCACGATCCGCAGCGAGGACTGGCGCGTGGCGCCGATCCCGGAGGCGCTGCAGGACCGCCGTGTGGAGATCACCGGCCCGACCGATCCGAAGATGGTCATCAACGCGCTGAACTCCGGCGCCAAGGTGTTCATGGCCGACTTCGAGGATTCCACCGCGCCGGCCTGGCGCAACCTGCTGGCCGGCCAGCAGGCGCTGATCGGTGCGGTGCGCGGCGACCTGACCCACACCGCCCCGGACGTGGATGGCAAGCCGGGCAAGCAGTACGCGCTGCGCCCGTTGAACGAGCAGGCGGTGCTGATCGTGCGCCCGCGCGGCTGGCACCTGGACGAGAAGCACGTGCGCATCGACGGCCAGCCGCTGGCCGGCGGCCTGTTCGATGCGGCGGTGTTCGCCTTCCATAACGCCCGCACCCTGATGTGCCGCCAGCGCGGCCCGTACTTCTACCTGCCCAAACTGCAGTCGATGGAAGAGGCGGCGCTGTGGGAAACCGCGCTGTCGCACATCGAGGGCATGCTCGGCCTGCCGCACGGCCAGATCAAGGTCACCGTGCTGATCGAGACGCTGCCGGCGGTGTTCGAGATGGATGAGATCCTGCACGCGCTGCGCGACCGCATTGTCGGCCTGAACTGCGGCCGCTGGGACTACATCTTTTCGTACATCAGGACCTTCCGTGCGCATGCGGACAAGGTGCTGCCCGAGCGGGGCCAGGTCACCATGACCCAGCCGTTCCTGAAGGCGTATTCGGAACTGCTGATCCAGACCTGTCACCGCCGCGGTGCGCATGCGATGGGCGGCATGGCCGCGCAGATTCCGATCAACCACGACCCGGCCGCGAACGAGCAGGCCATGGCCCGCGTGCGCGCGGACAAGCTGCGCGAAGTCACCGCCGGCCACGACGGCACCTGGGTCGCGCACCCCGCGCTGATCCCGGTGGCGCAGGCGATCTTCGACGAACACATGCCCGGCCCGAACCAGCACGGCGTGCTGCGCCGTGATGTGCAGGCCGACCGTGATGCGCTCATCGCCGCCCCGACCGGCACCATCACCCGTGCCGGCTTCGAGGGCAACGTGGAGGTGTGCGTGCGCTACCTGGCCGCGTGGCTGGACGGCAACGGCTGCGTCCCCATCCATCACCTGATGGAAGACGCGGCCACTGCCGAGATCAGCCGCAGCCAGCTCTGGCAGTGGCTGCATGTTCCCGGCCAGCACCTGGACGACGGCACCGCGATCGACCTGCCGCTGCTCGACGCCACCCTGGCACGTCTGCCGGCGCGGCTCGGCGACCGCAGCACGCTGCCGGGTGGGGCGCGCATCGATGAGGCGATCGCGCTGCTGGGTGAGCTGAGCCGTCGCGACGCACTGACCGATTTCCTGACCCTGCCGGCCTACGACCGGATCGATTGACCCATCCTGGAGAAACGACATGACCAAGCTGCCGACCGCCGAACAGATCCAGCACGAATGGAACACCGACCCGCGCTGGGCCGGCATCGAGCGCAACTACAGCGCCGACGACGTGGTGCGCCTGCGCGGCACCGTGCACGTGGAGCATTCGCTGGCCCGGCTGGGCGCGGAGAAGCTGTGGACGTACCTGCATGAAAAGGACTTCGTCAACGCGCTGGGCGCGCTGACCGGCAACCAGGCCATGCAGCAGGTCAAGGCCGGCCTCAACGCCATCTACCTGTCCGGCTGGCAGGTCGCCGCCGACGCCAACCTGGCCGGCCAGATGTACCCCGACCAGTCGCTGTACCCGGCCGACTCGGTCCCCGCAGTGGTCAAGCGCATCAACAACACCCTGCTGCGTGCCGACCAGCTGCATCACGCCGAAGGCAAGGACGACATCGATTTCCTGCAGCCGATCGTGGCCGATGCCGAAGCCGGCTTCGGCGGCGTGCTCAATGCCTTCGAGCTGATGAAGGCGATGATCGAGGCCGGCGCCGCCGGCGTGCACTTCGAAGACCAGCTGGCGTCGGTGAAGAAGTGCGGCCACATGGGCGGCAAGGTGCTGGTGCCCACCCGCGAGGCGATCGAGAAGTTGAACGCCGCGCGCCTGGCCGCCGACGTACTGGGCGTGCCGACCCTGCTGGTGGCGCGCACCGACGCCGAGGCCGCCGACCTGCTGACCAGCGACATCGACGCCAACGACCAGCCGTTCGCCACCGGCGAGCGCACCGTGGAAGGCTTCTACAAGACCCGCAACGGCCTGGACCAGGCCATCAGCCGTGGCCTGGCCTATGCGCCGTATGCCGACCTGATCTGGTGCGAGACCGGCAAGCCGGACCTGGAGTTCGCGCGTAAATTTGCCGAAGCGATCCACGCGAAGTTCCCGGGCAAGCTGCTGGCCTACAACTGCTCGCCCAGCTTCAACTGGAAGAAGAACCTGGACGACGCCACCATCGCCACGTTCCAGAAGGAGATCGCGAAGTACGGCTACAAGTTCCAGTTCATCACCCTGGCTGGCTTCCATGCCCTGAACTACTCCATGTTCAACCTGGCCCACGGCTATGCCCGCCGCCAGATGAGTGCCTTCGTCGAGCTGCAGGAAGCCGAGTTCGCCGCCGCCGACCGTGGCTTCACGGCGGTCAAGCACCAGCGCGAGGTCGGCACCGGCTACTTCGACGCGGTCACCCAGGCCATCCAGCAGGGCCAGTCTTCGACCACCGCCCTGACCGGCTCGACCGAGGAAGAACAGTTCCGGGCCGCGTAATGCCGGCCGCTGCCCAGCTCCCCGGACATCCAACCCAAGCACAAGGCCGCCCTGTAGGGGCGGCCCTCCTTTTATATGCCACCGCCAAATGCTACGTTCCGCACCGGGGCACCATGCGGTAGGGAATGGCCGGTTCAACCCGGTTGCCGCGTAAGGGAGGAATGGGCCGGAGCGCCGGGCAATTTTTGGGCGTCCGGGAATGGAATTGTGATGAGGCGCACACTTTAAAGGAGTGCTATCCTCATCTGCTCACCGGGGGACGCTGGGAAGCGGGTGTTGTGATGACCGGCAAGTTTGCGACGAATGTGTGCGAACCAGAACCAGGCATCGCCCAGACCGCGATGGCTGACATTGTGCATGCCGTACTGAGCGCGGGTGAGTTCGCCCTGTTCGCCGAGTTCGGCCAGCAACGCCATCTGCATGCGGGGGAACACCTGTTCCTGCGCAACCAGGGTGGCGACACCATGTATGTCATCGTCAGTGGCGGCATCGAGCTCGACTTCGGCGAGGACCTGGTGGTCAAGTCGCTGGGGCCGCATGAATTCTTCGGTGAACTCGGCCTGCTGATCGGCGACCATCCGCGCAGCGCCGACGCACAGGCCACCACCGACAGCGTGGTGCTCGAGCTCAGCCATGGCGATTTCCAACGCCTGGTCGATCGTGACCCGGGCCTGGTGGCCTACTTCCTGCGGCGCACGATCATGCGCGTGGTCAGCAACGAACAGGTCCTGATCCGGCAGCTGCGCCGGCGCAACCATGACCTGGAAGCGGCGCTGGACAACCTTTACGTCACCACCCACCAGCTCACCCACACCCGCGAGCTGGTCGGTACCGACGAGCTGACCGGCCTGCACAACCGGCGGGGTCTCGCGCTGTACCTGCAGGAATGCCGCAGCCACCACGACGCGGCACCGCAGGGCCTGCTGCTGATCGACTGCGACCAGTTCAAGCAGGTCAACGACGAATACGGCCACCAGGCCGGCGACCGCGTGCTGCAGAGCGTGGCCAACATCCTGCGTTCGCTGGCCACCGAACAGGACCGCGCCTGCCGGCTGGGCGGGGACGAGTTCTGCCTGCTGCTGCGTGGCGCCGACCCGGACACCCTGCAGCATGCCGCCGAGTTCATCCTCAGCGCCGTGCATGGCCTGATGGGGCGTGCCACCGGCCAGCCCCACGTGTGCCCGGTCAGTATCGGCGTGTGCCTGCTGGACCCCCAAAGCGACTGGAGCGAGTGGTACGCTCGCGCCGACAATGCGCTGTACCAGGCCAAGCGCCTGGGCGGCAACCGGCTGCACTGGTCGCGTGCCGCGACCGCCAAGCCCTGACGGAACTCCCGCATGAATGGCGACATCGGAACGTCGACCCAGGCCCCCCAGCTGCGCGCGCTGCTGTTCACCGACCTGTGCGATTCGGTAGTGCTGGTCGAGCGCATCGGCGACACCGCCGCCGCCGAGCTGTTCCAGCAGCACGACCGGCTGGTGCTGACACTGCAGCAGCAGTGGAACGGCCACCAGATCGATCGCTCGGACGGGCTGTTCCTGTTGTTCGAACGCGCCATCGACGGGCTGGGTTTCGCCCTGGACTACCAGCGCGGCCTGCAGCAGCTCGGGCGGGAGCGCGGCGTTGAACTGCGCGCCCGCGCCGGCCTGCATGTGGGCGAAGTGCTGACGTGGGAAAACAGTGCCGAGGCCATCAAGGCCGGCGCCAAGTCGCTGGAGGTCGAGGGCCTGGCCAAGCCGATGGCCGCGCGCCTGATGACCCTGGCGCGGCCCGGGCAGATCCTGCTGTCGGCGGTGGCCGAATCGCTGACCCGGCGCGCCACCTCTGAACTGGGCGAGCGTGCCGACCGTCTTGTATGGAAGTCGCACGGCCGCTGGCGCTTCAAGGGGATTCCCACCACGCAGGAAGTGATCGAGGTCGGCGAGCCCGGCTTCGCCCCGCTGCGCATGCCGCGCGCCACGGCCAAGGCGCGCCGCGACCTGGCCCTGTGGCGGCGGCCTGCGGCGCTGGCCGCGGAAGTGGCGGTCGTGGCCATGCTCGCCGTGGGCGCGTGGGCGCTGCTGCGCCCCGAGCCGGCCATCGCCTTCGCCGAGCGCGACTGGGTGGTGATGGCCGACATGCAGAACCTGACGGGCAATCCTCTACTGGACGACTCGTTGCAGCAGGCGTTCCGGATCAGCCTGGAACAGTCGCGCTACGTCAATGTCGTCAGTGACATGAAGGTGCGCGACACCCTGACCCGCATGCGGGTGGCGAGCCGTGCGCGGGTGGACCGCAGCCTGGCCAGCGAGGTGGCCCTGCGCGACGGCGCACGCGCGGTGATTCTGCCCAGTGTCGCTGAAATCGGTGGGCGGCTGCGGATCAGCATCGAAGTGATCGATCCATCCAATCAAGGCACGGTCTACGTGCTGGCCCGCGACGCGCGCGGCGTTGACGGTCTGCTGGCCTCGGTGGACAACGTCGCCATTGGACTGCGCGACCGCCTCGGCGAATCGCAGGACGCCATCCGACAAGCCTCCGAGCCGCTTCCGGCGGTGACCACCGACGACCTGGATGCGCTGAAGATCTATGCGCTCGGCATAAAGGCCTACAACGAGGCACGGCTGGACGATGCACGTGCGTTCTTCCAGAAGGCTGTGGAAATCGACCCCGAATTCGCGCTGGCCTACGCGGGCATCATGCGTACTTATGTCACCCAGTCCGAAGCAGACCGCGGCGAACCTTACCTGCGCAAGGCCGCTGCGCTGCGCGCGCATCTGCCCACCCGCGACCGGCTGTACATCGACGCCTGGGCTGCGGAATTCGAGCCGCATCCCTCGCGCAACGCCCCGGAGAAATGGCGGGTGTTCTCCCAGATCTATCCCGACGTGGTCGGCGCCCAGCACAACTACGCGTGGGCCGAGTATGTGATGGGCAATCTGGACGCGTCCATGGCCGCCGCCGCCAAGGTTGCCGCGTCGAAGGATCCGCTGCGCTACATCGGGCGTGATCTGGTCGGCCGCATCCACCTCGCGCGTGGCCAGTTCCGGCAGGCAGCGGCGGCCTTCACCGAGGCCGAACACATCAGCGGCGCATTGCCCGGTAGGCGTCATGCCGCGGCATTGGCTGCGCAGGGCCAGACCGAGTCCGCGCTGGACATGCTGCAGAAGCGGGCGCAGAACGGTCCCCGGGATCCGCTGCTGCATATCGAATGGACCGCCACGTTGATGGATGCACGACGCGCCGACGCGGCGGTGCGGATCGCGCGGGAAGGGCTGGCCCTGACCGAGGACACCCGCAATGACGTCATCAATGGTCCGTTGCGGATCGGCATGCTGGCAGCCCGTTACGGTACGGCCAATGTGCCCTCCCGCAAGGAGCTGGATACCCTGACCGAACAGATGCTGCGCGCGGCCGAACAGGCCGGCGTCGGCGAGCGGGACGACCTGGTCGCCATCGCCCTGGCGACCGCGCGGCTGAGCCAGCGCTTCGCGCAGCAGCCGGTGCGGCCGGCGGCAATGGAACGTCTTGAAGCGCTTGTCGCCCGCTCAGGCCATCCCGGCAGTGCCGGGTTGCTGGTGGTTGTCCAGGCCGACCAGTGGCGCCTTGCCGGTCAACCGGCACGCGCCGTCGACCACCTGCGCCCGCTGGGCAGTGGTACCGAATCCGTCCAATGGCATGTCGCCATGCGCGACGCGCTGGGCGCAGCAGGCGATGCACGTGGTGCGGCGGAACAGGTCCGGTGGCTCTCCGCGCATCGCGGCAAAGCCTATGCCGACCCAACCGGCGCGCAGGCCTTCGTGGTCATGAATGTCGTGGACGTGCCGTTGGCCACAGCACCTGCTGCAGCCAACGGATGACGGCGTCAGGCCTTGTCGTCGAAGCAGAACACCACGGTGTGGGCCGCTTCGGAGGTCAGGCTGTGCATCAGTCGATCACGCGCCGCCGCAATGGCTTCCTTGCTTGCCAGCGTGCTCACCTGCAGGCAGGTCGGCCCGACCAGGGCGGCATCTGCCTGCTTTTCATCCAGGCCTGCCTTGATCAACGCCGCGCGCGGATCGGCAGCGAAGGCGTCGCGGAATGCGTCGTCCTTCGAGAGCAGGTCCAGCAGATGGTTGGCGATGGCGTCCGGCAATGGCGGATGGGCACCGTTTTCGTTGTTGGAGCTGTTCATTGGGATCCCCTGTTATCCACACTCCTGCGGGACGATCCCGCAGAAGCGGCGCCAAGCATAGCGCTGCGGAACTTCTTCCGTCATCGTGATGCGCGGCCTTTTCATCCCTGTTGAAAGCGCATGAACCTGAGACGCTGCTCCACCCTGTTCCTGGAACCCTGCGAAATTCCACGTCTCGACCTCGCCAACCTTCTCCAGGGCGGCGACGGCATGACGTTGCGTACGGAAATCCGTGCCTGGACCGGCCATCTTGACGGCTACCGGGTGGTGACGCCCGCGCAGGCGGCCTGGCTCCTGCAATGCAGCGCCGAACGGTGGCAGCCATTCCCGCAAGATGCCGACGGCGCGGCACTGGCCGCCGCGTTGCTGGCGCTGAGTCTTATCGTGGTCGACGTGCCGCCCGACGCGGACGCCGAGCAGAGCGAGCGCGAAGACCAGACCCTGCGACGCAGCTACTGGTGGCCACTGGCCGCCGTGCACCATCGGCAGTCGCGCTGGCAGGGCGTGGACAGCGTGGCCGACATGCAGCGCAACCAGATGGTGACGCCCGCCGATCTGCAGCGCACCCTGGGATCGGCACCCCCCGCCACCCTGGATGCGGTGGGGCTGGCTTCCGCCGTGCCGTTGCCGCCCCTGCCGGCCGACGAACTGCAGCAGCTGCTGGCGCGTCGCGTCACCTGCCGCAACTTCGACCGACAGCGCGCGCTGCCGCTGGCAGTCCTCTCCAGCGTACTGCAACAGACCCTGCAGGCGCAGGGAAGCGTCGAGCCCGTGCCGGGCCTCACGTTCCTGAAGAAGCATGTGCCCTCTGCAGGCAGCCTGCACCCGACCGAAGCGTACCTGCTGCTGCGCAACGTGGAGGGCGTGGCGCCGGGTCTCTACCACTATCACCCCGTGCGCCACGAGCTTCGCTGGATCGAGCCCCCCGGAGGCACACTGCCGCACGCCCAGGACCTGCTGGCCGGGCAACACTGGTTTGCCGACGCGCCGGCACTGGTGCTGCTGGTGTGCAGGTTCGAGCGCAGCCTGTGGAAGTACCGCAACCACAGCAAGGTGCACCGTGCCATGGTGCTTGATGCCGGGCACGTATCGCAGGCGCTGTACACCGCTGCGACCGCGCAGGGGCTGGGGGCTTTCGTCACCTCTGCGATCAATGAGCGCGACATCGAAGCGCTGCTGTCGCTGGACCCGATGCGCCAGGGACCCTTGGCGATCTGTGGGCTGGGCTGGCGCGACGCACGGAAGACGACGGCCGAACTCGACCCCAATGCCGCCGTCTGGCCCGTCGACGGATGAGCGCGAGGCCGGTGGGTCGGGTCCGGCGGGGGCGGGGATGGTGATACGCTCGGCGCGGCCACCGGCAGCAAGGGTCGCATGGCGCGACCGCCGGGCCCTGATGGAACTGCACGCATGAACGGCGACACCGTACCCTCAACCCGGCCTGCAGCGCACAGGCGACCTTTCTGGCGCCGGCCGGCGACGTTGGCTGCCGAGCTGGTCCTGCTCGCGGTGGTCGGCGTGGGCGCCTGGGTCCTGCTGCGGCCCGCACCGGCGATCGCCTTTGCCGAACGGGACTGGGTGGTGCTGGCCGACGTGGACAATGCAAGCGGCCAGCCGCTGTTCGACGAATCGCTGCAACGTGCGTTGTTGATGAGCCTGGAGCAGTCGACGTATGTCAATGTGCTGTCCGACAGCAAAGTGACCGAATCGCGCGAGCTGTTGCGCGTGTCACCCGAGCGGCCGCTGGATGTCGCGTTGGCGAGCGACGTCGCCGCGCGTGAAGGCGCGCGGATGGTGCTGGCCCCGAGCATTCGCCGTATGAGCGGACACTACGTCATCAGCGTGGACCTGTTCGACCCGGCAAGTCGCGCGGTGGTGGAAAGCTACCGGGCGCAGGCGGCCAGCGACAAGGGCGTCATGACGGCCGTGGATGACGTGGTGGGCCGGCTGCGGGCCGGGCTGGGTGAGTCGGTGGCGTCGGTACGGCAATCGGTACCGCTGCCACAGGCCTCCACCGCCAACCTGCAGGCGCTGAAATCCTTCGCACTTGCGGAAAGCGCGCTCGGCCGCCGGCGTTTCACCGAATCAGCCAAGCTCTACGAAGCGGCGCTGGATGCCGATCCCGACTTTGCCCTGGCGCACATGGGGCTGGCAAAACTGCTGGTGCGGGTGGAAAAGCGTGCCGAAGCCCAGCCGCACCTGGCGCGTGCGCTGGCGGTGCATCAACGTCTACCGCACCGCGAACGGCTGTACCTCAAGGCCTGGACCAACGAGCTGAGTGCCGACGCCTGGCCCCTGGACGATTGGCGGGTGCTGGCCGACATCTATCCGGACTCCTACGCCGGGCTGTCCAACACCTCCTGGTACCTGCTGCTGGACAACCGCTATGACGAGTCGGAGCGTTACGCGCGCGCCGCCGCCGTACCGCAGGACCCGATGCGTGCCTATCCGATCGCGCACCTGGGTTGGATCCAGTTGGCCACCAACCGTTACGACGAAGCGCTGCGCAGCTTCCAGCTGTCCGAGCAGTTGACCGGGCGGCAGGCCAGTGACCCCCAGGCGGACGTCCTGATCGCCATGCGTCGCTACAAGGACGCACAGCTGCTGCTGACGAAGCTGGCAAAGCCCCGCGATGAACTGCAGGCCCTGATGAATGTCCGGGTCCGGGTCCTGCTGGCCGCCGACCAGGATGACTGCACGGGCATGGTGGACGCGCTGTCGTCGGAACCGGCGCCCAGCTCGCCCGATTTCCGCGTGCATGCCGCGCTGATGCGGGCCGTGGTGGACACCGCGTGCCAGCAGGGCGAGGCCAGGGCGCTGGCCGACATCGCCATGCAGTTGCGGCCGCTGCTGGCCGAAACGACCCACCCGAGCATGCCCGACCGCGTGTTGCGGCTGCTGTCGCTGGTCTACCTCGCGCAGCGAGCGGGCGACCACCCGCTGGCTGACCGGCTGCTGGCCGAGTTCGACGCACAGGTGGTGACGCAGAAGAATCCAATGATCGGCAAGTGGCGCACGGTGGTGCTGGCCATGCAGCAGATTGGCCGTGACGCGCCGGCGCAGTCGGTGGCGCTGCTGCAGCCGCTGCTGGACGGCAGCGAACCGGTGCAGGCGCATGTCGCGCTGCGCGAGGCCTACCGCCGGCTTGGCGATGCCGCCGCGTTCCAGAAGCAGAACGAGTGGCTGTTCGAGAACCGGGGCAGGGCGATCGCCGAGATCGCCAATACGCAGCTCATGCAGCCGTTGAACGTGCATGACACGGTGTCGGACGCCACGTTGCGACAGTGAGCGCACGTCGTGATCCGGCGCTGCGATGACACCCATGGGGTGTCACTACGTTGATGCGTAGGGACACGCCATGCGTGTCCGCTCTTCGTTCCGGCAACGCGATTACGTGGCCTCGAAATCCACCAGCACCGCGCCGTCGCCCACCTGGTCGCCGGCCTTGACCCGGTAACCCTGCACCGTGCCGTCGGCCGGGGCCTGCAGGGTGTGCTCCATCTTCATCGCCTCCAGCACCAGCAGCGGCGTACCGCGTGCCACCCGGGTGCCCGGTGCCAGCAGCGTGGCGACGATGCGGCCCGGCATCGGCGCCACCAGGCTGCCGGCGTCGGCCACGCCCTGGTCGGCTTCGCTGACCGGGTCATGCAGGGTGAAGCGCTGCACGCCGTCGCTGCCGAACAGGTACAGCTCGCTGCCATCGCGGACGACGCGGGCGCGGTGCAGGGTCTGTCCTGCCTGCAACGCCAGCCGGTCGCCGGTCATCCGGCCCTGGGCTGCGACCGTGGTGCCGCCCACGTCGATCGACCAGGCCTCGCCGTGTCCTTCAATCGCCACGTCCTGCTGGCCGCCGCGATGCTCCAGCGTCAGCCGGCGCGCCGCGCGCTGGCCCAGCCGCCACCCATCGCGTGCCTGCCACGGGGAGTGCGGGTCGCGCGCATCCACCGCCGCCGCCGCATCCGTGGCTACCGCCGCTACCGCGGCCAGAGCCCACACGCCCGCGTCGGTCTCACCGTGATGCGGCGCCAGCGCGGCGTGTTCGCGTTCGATCAGCGCGGTATCCAGCTTCGCCTGCGCGAACGAATCGGTCATCACCAGCCGGCGCAGGAAGGCCGCGTTGGTGGTGACGCCCACCACCTCGCACTCGGCCAGCGCCTGCTGCATGCGGCGCAGCGCCGCATCGCGGTCCACGTCCCAGACGATCAGCTTGGCAATCATCGGGTCGTAGAACGGGGTGATCGCATCGCCCTCCTCGACACCCGCATCCACGCGCACGTGCGCGCTGGCGGCGGGCATGCGCAGGTGGCGCAGCGTGCCGGTGGAGGGCAGGAAGCCGCGGTCGGCGTCCTCGGCATACAGGCGTGCTTCCAGCGCGTGTCCGTTGATCTGCAGCTGCTCCTGCCGCAGCGGCAGCGGCTCGCCGCTGGCCACGCGCAGCTGCCACTCCACCAGGTCGGTGCCGGTGATGCATTCGGTCACCGGGTGCTCCACCTGCAGGCGGGTGTTCATTTCCATGAAGTAGAAATCGCCGTCGGGCCCGGCGATGAACTCCACCGTGCCGGCGCCCACGTAGTTCACCGCACGCGCCGCATCCACCGCCGCCTTGCCCATCGCGGCACGACGCTCGGGCGTCATGCCCGGGGCGGGCGCTTCTTCCAGCACCTTCTGGTGGCGGCGCTGTACCGAGCAGTCGCGCTCGAACAGGTACACCACGTTGCCGTGGCTGTCGCCGAACACCTGGATCTCGATGTGCCGCGGCCGCTCCACGTACTTCTCCACCAGCACGTGCGCATTGCCGAATGCCGACTGCGCCTCGCGCTGGCAGCTGGCCAGCGCCTCGGTGAACGCGGCGCTGTCCTCCACTTTGCGCATGCCCTTGCCGCCGCCGCCCGCGCTGGCCTTGATCAGCACCGGGTAGCCGATTCCATCGGCCTGGCCGCGCAGGAACGCCGGTTCCTGTGCATCGCCGTGGTAGCCCGGGGTCAACGGCACGCCGGCCTGCGCCATCAGTGCCTTGGCCGCGCTCTTGTCGCCCATCGCGCGGATCGCCGCAGCGGAGGGGCCGATGAAGACAATGCCGGCCTCGGCGCAGGCCTGCGCGAAGCCGGCGTTCTCGGACAGGAACCCGTAGCCCGGGTGGATCGCCTGCGCGCCGGTACGGCGTGCCGCGTCCAGGATGGCCTCCGCGCGCAGGTAGCTCTCGCGTGCCGGCGCCGGGCCGATGCCCACGGCTTCGTCGGCCAGCCGCACATGGCGCGCGTTGCGGTCCGCGTCGGAGTACACCGCCACGGTGGCAATGCCCAGCCGGCGGCAGGTGGCGATGATGCGGCAGGCGATTTCGCCACGGTTGGCGATCAGGATCTTGGTGAACATGGAAGTCTCGTTGCGCAGGCCAGGGGCGGCGGTGCCCTGCGGCACCGCCCGTGCGTTACATGCGGAACACGCCGAATCCGGTCTTCCGCGCCGGTGCGTTGAGGCTGGCCGACAACGCCAGGCCCAGCACGCGGCGCGTATCGGCCGGATCTATCACGCCGTCGTCCCACAGCCGCGCGCTGGCGTAATAGGGGTGGCCCTGTTGCTCGAACTGCTCGCGGATCGGCGCCTTGAAACCGTCTTCCTCGTCCGCAGACCACTGACCACCCTTGGCTTCGATGCCGTCGCGCTTGACCGTGGCCAGCACGCTGGCGGCCTGCTCGCCGCCCATCACGCCGATGCGCGCGTTCGGCCACATCCACAGGAAGTTGGGCGAGTAGGCGCGGCCGCACATGCCGTAGTTGCCGGCCCCGAACGAACCGCCGATCACCACGGTGAACTTGGGCACCTTCGCGCAGGCCACCGCCATCACCAGCTTGGCGCCGTCCTTGGCGATGCCGCCGTGTTCGTACTTGCGGCCCACCATGAACCCGGTGATGTTCTGCAGGAACACCAGCGGAATGCCGCGCTGCGTGCACAGTTCGATGAAGTGCGCGCCCTTCAGCGCCGACTCCGAGAACAGGATGCCGTTGTTGGCGATGATGCCCACCGGGTAGCCGTGCAGGTGTGCGAAGCCGGTGACCAGGGTATTGCCATAACGCGGCTTGAACTCGTCGAAGCGCGAATCGTCCACTACGCGCATGATCACTTCGCGCACGTCGTAGGGCTTGCGCGTATCGGCCGGGATCACCCCGTACAGGTCCTGCGCCGGGTAGCGCGGCTCGACCGGTGCCTGCACCGCAAGCGCCGGTTCGGGCTTGCGCCAGTTGAGCTGGGCGATGATCGCGCGGACCCGGGCCAGCGCCTGCAGGTCGTTGTCGGCCATGTGGTCGGCCACGCCGGAAATGCGCGTGTGCACGTCGGCACCGCCCAGTTCCTCGGCGGTGACCACTTCACCGGTGGCGGCCTTCACCAGCGGCGGGCCGCCCAGGAAGATGGTGCCCTGCTCGCGCACGATCACCGTTTCATCGCTCATCGCCGGCACGTACGCGCCACCGGCGGTGCACGAGCCCATCACGCAGGCGATCTGCGGAATGCCCTGCGCGGAGAGATTGGCCTGGTTGTAGAAGATCCGGCCGAAATGGTCGCGGTCCGGGAACACCTCGTCCTGCAGCGGCAGGAACGCGCCGCCGGAGTCGACCAGGTAGATGCACGGCAGCCGGTTCTGTTCGGCCACTTCCTGCGCACGCAGGTGCTTCTTCACCGTCATCGGGTAATAGGTGCCGCCCTTGACCGTGGCATCGTTGGCCACGATCACGCATTCCACGCCGGAAACGCGGCCGATCCCGGCCACCACGCCGGCGCTGGGAATCGGGTCGCCATACATGCCGTGCGCGGCCAGCGGCGCGATCTCCAGGAACGCGCTGCCCGGATCGAGCAGCGCATCGATGCGGTCACGCACCAGCAGCTTGCCGCGCGCCGTATGTTTCTGCCGCGCCGCCTCGCTGCCGCCCAGCGCGGTTTGCGCCAGGGTGGCGCGCAGGTCGTCCACCACCGCCTGCAGCGCCGCGCGGTTGGCTTCAAAGGTCTCGCTGCCCGGTTGCAGCTGCGTGCTCAATACCGTCATGGGGGTGGGCCCTTACTTGGTGCGCTGGAACAGTTCGCGACCGATCAGCATGCGGCGGATTTCCGAGGTGCCGGCGCCGATCTCATACAGCTTGGCGTCGCGCCACAGGCGTCCGGTCGGGTACTCGTTGATGTAGCCGTTGCCGCCCAGGATCTGGATGGCCTGGCCGGTGAGCCAGGTCGCCTTCTCGGCCGAATACAGGATCGCACCGGCCGCGTCCTGGCGGGTGGTACGGCCCTGGTCGCAGGCACGCGCCACCGCGTAGACGTACGCGCGGCAGGCATTGAGGCCCACGTACATGTCGGCCAGCTTGGCCTGGATCAGCTGGAACGTGCCGATCGCCTCGCCGAACTGCTTGCGCTCGTGCACGTAGGGCATCACCACGTCCATGCCCGCCGCCATCAGGCCCAGCGGGCCGCCGGACAGCACCACGCGTTCGTAGTCCAGCCCGGACATCAGCACCTTCACCCCGCCACCCACCGTGCCCAGCACGTTGGCCTCGGGCACTTCGCAGTCTTCGAACACCAGCTCGCAGGTGTTGGAGCCGCGCATGCCCAGCTTGTCCAGCTTCTGCGCGGTGGAGAAGCCCTTCATGCCTTTCTCCACCAGGAACGCGGTGATGCCCTTGGCGCCGGCGTCCGGGTCGGTCTTGGCGTACACCACCAGCACATCGGCGTCGGGGCCGTTGGTGATCCACATCTTGTTGCCGTTGAGCACATAGTGGTCGCCACGCTTGTCCGCGCGCAGCTTCATCGACACCACGTCCGAGCCTGCGCCCGGTTCGCTCATCGCCAGCGCGCCGACCTTTTCGCCGCTGCACAGGCCGGGCAGGAAGCGCTGCTTCTGTTCTTCGGTGCCGTTCTTGCGCAGCTGGTTCACGCACAGGTTCGAGTGTGCGCCGTACGACAGGCCGATGCCGCCCGACGCGCGCGAGATTTCCTCCATCGCCACCACATGGGCCAGGTAACCCATGCCGCTGCCGCCGTATTCTTCTTCCACGGTCAGGCCGAGCAGGCCCTGTTCGCCGAGCTTGCGCCACAGCGGGTGCGGGAACAGGTTCTCCTCGTCGGCCTTGGCGGCCAGCGGCGCGATCTCCACCGAGGCAAAATGGGCCACGCTCTGGCGCAGCATGTCGATCTCTTCGCCGAGGTCGAAGTTCATGGTGGGGACGTGCATGAGGCGGCTCCGCAACGGCTGGATGGGGTCGAATGCGCCCAGCCTAGCCCTCGCCGGGGCAAAAGTGAACACAAATTCAAAAATTGAACATAGAATCAACAAATGGCCTACAAACGCTCGCCCCTGATGGAAGAACGCCTGGCCGGAGCCCGTGAACGGATCCTGCTGGCCACCCGTGCCCTGGTGGCGGCGGGCGGCTACCGCAATGCGCCGGTGACCGCCGTGGCGGCCGAGGCGGGGGTCTCCACCGGGTTGATCTACCGGCACTTTCCGTCCAAGGCCGAGCTGTTCGTGGAGGTGCTCACCGCCGCGGTGGAGCACGAGCTGCGCATCTTCGAGGCCATTGCCGCCGAGCCGCTGCCCGCGCCCGAGCGCCTGCGCCGGGCCATCACCGCCTTCGTGCGCCGCGCCCTGGCCGGCCCCGGCCTGGCGTATGCCTTCATCGCCGAACCGGTGGACCCGGAAGTGGAAGCCGAGCGCATCCGCTGCCGCCGTCTGTTCGGCGAGGTGTTCCGGCGCATCGTCGCCGATGGCGTCGAGGCGGGCACCTTCCCGGCGCAGGACACCCATGTCGCTGCCGCCTGCATCGTTGGTGCGTTCACCGAGGCGCTGGTGGGGCCGACCGCCCCCAGCCGCGACGCGCACGGGGACGAAGATGCACTGGTTGAATCCATCTGCGTGTTCTGCCTGCGCGCCGCTGGCGGCTGACCGGCGACCGATGCTGCATTGCGGCAGCCGGCGGCGGCTTGCAGAGCGCCGCCGCCGCTGGTCATACTCGGCCGACAAGCCGTGGTCCAACGACTACCAGCCAGGGGTATAGAGAGTGCGGAATTACGACCTCGAGTTCCTGAAACGCTTCTCCATGGTCATCGCGCTGTTGATGGCCATAACGCTCGGATTGATCCTGTTCGCCGCGTACCTGCACACCCGCATTCCCCCTGAAATCTCGCCCCAGGCGGCCAAGCGCACCGAACTGCGCATTGCCCCCGCCGGCGCGGTCTATGCCGGCAGCACCGGTGCCGCCGACCAGGCGGCGGCCAAGGCGGCCGCCCTGGCCAAGGCCGCCTCGCAGGTGGCCTACGGTGGCACCACCGACGGCAAGGTGATCTTCGACAACCTGTGCACGGCCTGCCACACCACCGGTGTGGGCCAGGCGCCCACGCTGGACCACGCCCACTGGGATGAGCGCCTCGCCCAGGGCAAGGACACCCTCTACAAGCACGCCACCGAGGGTTACACCGGCCCCGACGGCGGGATCATGCCGCCCAAGGGCGGCAACCCGGCGCTGACCGAAGAGCAGATCCACGCCACCGTGGATTGGATGTTGGCGAACCTGAAATAACCCACGTAGAGCCACGCCCTGCGTGGCTGCGCGAACCCCGCCACGCCCGACATTCCACGTAGAGCCACGCCCTGCGTGGCTGGGCGAACCCCGCCACGCCCAACATTCCACGTAGAGCCACGCCCTGCGTGGCTGCGGCGAACCCCGCCACGCCCAACATTCCACGTAGAGCCACGCCCTGCGTGGCTGCGCGAACCCCGCCACGCCCGACATCTGCCACGCAGGGCGTGGCACTACGGGTCCGGGATCGCCCGATTTGCCGGGTCAGGCCAACCGCTTCGCCCACCACGCCACCGCCACAATTCCGCATTACCCTGTGCACCCGTTTCAGGAATCGCCGTCGATGCGCCGTCGCTCCCTCGCTCTTGCCCTGTCGCTGCTGCTGCCCGCCACCGCGTTCGCCCAGGCCCAGCCGCAGCCACACCCGACCGCATCGACCCCGGCGACCGCCGCCACCGTCACCCTCACCGCCGCGCCCGCCGACTGGCGCGCGCTGGACGGCCAGCACGTGCGCATCGCCGCGCCGCTCACCCTGGCCGGTACCGACGGCCTGACCCGCTTCGGCGAACTCACCGTGGCCTTCGAGGGCCGGCTCTGGCAGCCCAGCGAAGTGGCCGCCCCCGGCACCGACGCGCATGCCAAGGTGATCGCCGACAACCAGCGCCGCCGCCTGCTGCTCGATGACGGCAGCACCGCGCGCGATCCCGGCCCGGTGGCGTACCTGCCGGCCGGCGCCACCCTGCGTACCGGCACCGTGCTGCGCAATGTGGAAGGCATCGTGCACGTGGATGCCAAGGGCACCCCGCGCCTGCAGGTCACCACGCCGTTGACGCTGCCGGCGCTGGCACTCCCGGCCGCCCCGGCAGTGCCGGGCGCGCTCAAGGTGGCGGCCTTCAACCTGGAAAACTTCTTCAACGGCGACGGCCAGGGCGGCGGTTACCCGACCCTGCGCGGCGCCCGCACCCTGGCCGAACACCAGGCGCAGACCGCCAAGCTGGTGGCCACCATCAACGCCCTCGGCGCGGACGTGGCGGCGCTGATGGAGCTGGAGAACGACGGCTACGGCCCGCAGTCGGCCATCGCCGAATTCGTCGGCGCGCTCAACGACAACCGGGGCAAGGACGCGGACTGGCGCTTCATCGACGCCGGCAAGGGCCCGGGCGAGAATCCGATCCGGGTCGGCATCATCTACCGCGCCTCGCGCGTCACCCCGGTCGGCGCGCCGGCCGTGCTGGACACCGCGCCGTTCGGTCCGCACAGCCGCGTGCCGCTGGCGCAGGCGTTCCGGGCGGGCAAGGGCGCCCCGTTCGTGGTGGTCGCCAACCACTTCAAGTCCAAGGGCTGCTCCGAGGCCAGCGCTGCCGACGCCGACCAGAACGACGGCCAGGCCTGCTGGAACGCCACCCGCGTCGAATCGGCCCGCCTGCTCAACCAGTGGCTGGCCACCGACCCGACCCATGCCGGCACCGCGGACGCGATCCTGCTGGGCGACTTCAACGCCTATGCGATGGAAGCGCCGATCCGCACCCTGCACGACGCCGGCTGGCGCGATGCCTTCGCCGTGGCCAAGGTCGAGCGTCCCTACAGTTATGTCTACAACGGCATGACCGGCCGCCTCGACCATGCGCTGCTCAGCCCGGGCATGGCCAAGCGCCTGCGCGGCGCGGCCGAGTGGCATATCAATGCCGACGAAGCCGACGACGTGGGTTACCGCGACCGCAACGTGGCAGGCCCGTGGCGCAGTTCGGACCATGACCCGTTGATCCTGGGTTTCGACAAATAGCCGACCGGTGCCGCAGCCACGCAGGGCGTGGCTCTACGGCCCATGTGCGATACGAACACCGGTAGAGCCACGCCCTGCGTGGCTGCGCTCTACGCGCCCCATGTGCGATACGAACGCCGGTAGAGCCACGCCCTGCGTGGCTGCGCTCTACGCGGCCCATGTGCGATACGAACGCCGGTAGAGCCACGCCCTGCGTGGCTGCGCTCTACGCGGCCCATGTGCGATACGAACGCCGGTAGAGCCCCGCCCTGCGTGGCTGCGCTCTACGCGGCCCATGTGCGATACGAACGCCGGTAGAGCCACGCCCTGCGTGGCTGCGCTCTACGCGGCCCATGTGCGATACGAACGCCGGTAGAGCCACGCCCTGCGTGGCTGCCCGCGGTCTCACCCCCACGCAATAAACCCAATCGCCACCACCGCCAACGCCAACCCCGCGCGGTTCCACCGCGTGGTCGGCTCGCCGAACGCGAACACCCCCACCAGCGCCCCCAGCACCACCACGCCGATGTTCATCCCGGCAAACACCGTGGCGGGGCTGTCCGGCAGCGCCTGGTGCGCATGCACGTAAAACAGGATGTTGCCGCCATTGAGCAGGCCCAGCAGCGCACCCGCGCCCACGTTGCGAACCTCCAACCGGCTGCGCCCGCTCCCATGCCGCCACAGCTGCACCCCCAGCATCAGCACGAAGGCGATGCTGAAACAGGCCAGCAGCGCCGCCATCGACGGCGTACCCGACAGCGCCACCTGCTTGAGCAGCACGTCCACCAGCGCAAACCCCACCCACACCGCCAGCAGCCAGCGCCAGCTGCTGCCGTCGCCGCTCACCGCCGGCCCACGCGGGCGCAGGCTGATGCCCACCATCGCCACCAGCCCCAATCCCAACCCGAGCAGCTTCACTGGCGTGGCGTCCTGCCCAAAGAACAAAAACGCGGCCAACAACGACAACAGCAGCGACAACCGCTGCGCCACGTCGGTACGCACGATCCCGGCCACCGCCACCGCGCGGCCCAGCACCAGGAACAGCGAGGGCAGCACCACCGCCAGCAGCAGCAACGCCGGCCACGGCGCATGCGACGACTGCAGCGCGTCCAACGGCGGGCGCAGCACCAACGCCGTGAGTGCGGCGGCCACCAGGTAATTCCAAGTCACCATCTGCCCCACATCCAGGCGGCGGCGGGCGGCCAGCTTCAGCAGCACCGATACCAGCACGCTGCAGACCACGCTGAAAAGCAGATAGAACATGGGGTTCCAGGCAGGCGCGGCGGTCAAGCCCGCGGGGGAGCGGTATTATGACGCCATGCACAATCCCCCATTCCCAACTGAAAGCGGCACGCTGACGCTGGCCGGCCCGGTCGGCGCGCTGGAAGTGGTCGTCGACCTGCCCAAGGCGGGCGTGCCGGCCCAGCCGGTCGTGGCGATCGTCTGCCACCCGCTGTCCACCGAGGGCGGCACCCTGCACAACAAGGTGGTGACCATGGTCGCCACCACCCTGCGCGAGCTGGGCATCACCACCGTGCGCTTCAACTTCCGCAGCGTTGGCGCCTCGGAGGGCAGCTTCGACCACGGCGACGGCGAGCAGGACGACCTCAAGGCCGTGGCCGCCTGGGTGCGCGAACAACAGCCGCACGCCACCCTGTGGCTGGCCGGTTTCAGCTTCGGCGCCTTCGTCTCGCTGCGCGCCGCCGCCGACCTCCAGCCGGACGTGCTGGTCTCCATCGCGCCGCCGGCCGGGCGCTGGGACTTCGACGGCGTGCAACCGCCGGCCAACTGGCTGGTCATCCAGGGCGAAGACGACGAAATCGTCGACCCCCACGCGGTCTATCAATGGCTGGACAGCCTGCAGGCCCCGCACGAACTGGTCCGCATGCCCGAAACCAGTCACTTCTTCCACCGCAAGCTGATCGACCTGCGCGGCGCGCTCACCCACGGCGTCAAGCATTGGCTGCCCAACCCGGACAGCCGCACCGCATGAGCGATACCGCGATGACCCCGTCGCAGCGCTACGCCGACGGCGTGGCCCGGGGCGAATGGCAGAACGACCCGGCCCAGCACGCCGCCCTGGCCGAACTGGACCGGATCCACATCGCCCTGGTGGACAGTGCCCAGGACGGCTGGCTGGACCGCCTGTCGGCGTTCTGGAAGAAGCCCGAGCCAGTCAAGGGCCTGTATTTCTGGGGCGGGGTGGGGCGCGGCAAAACCTTCCTGGTGGATCTGTTCTACGACGGCCTGCCGATCGAACAGAAGTACCGCACCCACTTCCACCGGTTCATGCGCGGCATCCACGAGCGCCTGCGCGAGCACCAGGGCCAGAGCGACCCGCTCGCCCGGATCGCCCAGGAATGGCGCAACAAGCTGCGCGTGCTGGTGCTGGACGAGTTCTTCGTCACCGACATCGGCGACGCCATGCTGCTGGCACGCCTGCTCGAGCGCCTGTTCGCCGAGGGCGTCACCCTGGTCACCACCTCCAACACCGCCGTGGAGAACCTGTACCTGAACGGCCTGCAGCGCGACAGCTTCCTGCCGGCCATCGGGCTGCTGCAGACCTACTGCGTGGAGCTGTACGCCGAAGGCACCGAGGACTACCGCATGCGCGCGCTGACCCGCTCGCCGGTGTACCAGTCCCCGCGCGACGCCGGCAGCGATGCCTGGCTCGGCGAGCGCTGGGCCGCGCTGAGTGGCGGGCAGCCGGCCAAGCCGGGCAACATCGAGATCGAAGCGCGCAAGATTCCGGTGCGCGCGCGCGGCAAGAGCATCGTCTGGTTCGACTTCAAGGCCCTGTGCGAAGGCCCGCGCGGCCCGTCGGATTACATCGAGATCGCGCACGAGTTCAACACGCTGCTGCTCGGCGACGTACCGCATTTCGACCGTATGAACGAAGATGCCGCACGCCGCTTCGTGAACCTGATCGACGAGCTGTACGACCGCCACGTCAACCTGGTCTGCACCGCCACCGACCTGCCGGTTGCGCTCTATTCGGGCACCCGCCTGCAGGGCGCCTTCGAGCGCACCGCCTCGCGCCTCATAGAGATGCAGAGCGCCGAATACCTGGGCACGCCCCACAAGGCGTGATTGCGCCGCCGGAATCGAGGCACGCGCCTGTGGCGTGGCGTACGCCGCCTGCCGGCGGCCGGACATCACGCCCGAACCGGGGCACGCGTCCGTGGCGTGGCGTTACGCCGCCTCCTGACGCGTAGGGACACGCCATGCGTGTCCGCGCGGTGCCCGCCATCCCGCATTTGTTACGCCCACGTGATGCCCATCGTTCCGTTTTTCGCGCCCCTGCATCGCATCAAAAACAGGGCGCACCCGCTTGACTGCGCACTCCCTTTCGACGGGTCGCAACCGTTCGTCGGACGCCCCGCGCGCCGAATCCTTGCGCCACAAGGGATTGACCAGATTCACAAGATTTGGCGTTGACGGACCCCCATACCCCCACTATCTTGTGGCCGTCGGTCCCCTCGACCACAAGTCGAAGGGTCCAACGGGCCCAACGCCCACCGACAACCGCATGCCGTACAGGGTGCGGCGCTGGTAGCGCCAGTCTCCGGGGGGAGATGACCGGTGAAGCAAGGGGAAGCGTCCGCAGCGCCGTTGCGCTGGTCGCGTCCCATGCGACACCGTCAGTCCACCCTGAGACCCGAGTGCACCGGTCCCACGCCTGCCCCCCGCAGGCGACCCTGTACCACCCCAAATCACGCCCAGAGGAAAACGCCGTGAGCACCGAAACCAGCGCAGCCACCGACCAGGAAAGTGAATTCCTGTTGACCTCGCCGCCGACCGCGATGGCCATGAGCGTTACCAAGCGCAATGGCACCACGGAACTGGTGGATCTGAACAAGATCGTGCGCGCGGTGCAGCGTTCGGCGGAAGGCCTGCATTCGGTCGACCCGATGCGCGTGGCCACCCGCACCATTTCGGGCCTGTACAACGGCGCCACCACGCAGGAGCTGGACGAGCTGTCCATCCGCACCGCCGCCCTGCTGATCGGTGAAGAACCCGAGTACGGCCGCCTCGCCGCGCGCCTGCTGGCCAACTACATCGCCAAGGAAGTGTCGGGCCAGGAAATCCACGCCTTCTCGCAGTCGGTGGGCCGTGGCCACGAAGTGGGCCTGATCAACGACCGCCTGCTGAACTTCGTGCAGACCAACGCGCGCAAGCTCAACGATGCCATCGACATCGGGCTGGACCTGAACTTCGATTACTTCGGCCTGCGCACCCTGTACGACCGCTACCTGCTGCGCCATCCGCACACCCGCAAGGTGATCGAGACCCCGCAGCAGTTCTTCCTGCGCATCGCCAGCGCGCTGAGCGAAGACGTGCCGGAAACCCTGGCCCTGTACAAGCGCATGGGCAGCCTGGATTACCTGCCCTCCAGCCCGACCCTGTTCAACTCCGGCACCACCCACGAGCAGCTGTCCTCGTGCTTCCTGCTGGATTCGCCGCAGGACTCGCTGGAGTCGATCTATTCCAAGTACGGCGATATCGCCCAGCTGTCCAAGTTCAGCGGCGGCATCGGCGTCAGCTACACCCGCGTGCGTTCGCGTGGCTCGCTGATCAAGTCCACCAACGGTCATTCCAACGGCATCGTGCCGTGGCTGAAGACCATGGATTCGTCCGTGGCCGCAGTGAACCAGGGTGGCAAGCGCAAGGGCGCGGCCTGCGTGTACCTGGAAACCTGGCACGCCGACATCGAGGACTTCCTCGAGCTGCGTGACAACACCGGTGACGAATCGCGTCGTGCGCACAACCTGAACCTGGCCAACTGGATCCCGGACCTGTTCATGAAGCGCGTCGAAGCCGACCAGGAATGGTCGCTGTTCGATCCGCGCGTGGTGCCCGAATTCACCGACCTGTTCGGTGAGGCGTTCGAGCAGGCCTACCTGCAGGCCGAAGCACAGGGCAAGGCCAACCGCACCATCTCCGCGCGCAAGCTGTACTCGCGCATGATGCGTACCCTGGCCGAGACCGGCAACGGCTGGATGACCTTCAAGGACAAGTGCAACCGCGCCAGCAACCAGACGCTGCGTGCGGGCAACGTGATCCACCTGTCCAACCTGTGCACCGAAATCCTGGAAATCACCTCGGCCGAAGAAACCGCGGTGTGCAACCTGGGCTCGATCAACCTGGGCAACCATTTCGATGCCCATGGCGAGTTCGACTACGAGAAGCTGGCCGACACCGTGCGCCTGGCCATCCGCCAGCTCGACCGCGTCATCGACCTGAACTTCTACCCGATCGAATCGGCACGCCGCGGCAACCTGCGCTGGCGTCCGGTTGGCCTGGGCTGCATGGGCCTGCAGGACGTGTTCTTCCGCAAGCGCCTGGCCTTCGACAGTGCCGAAGCCCGCGCGCTGTCGAAGAAGATCGCCGAGACCATCTACTTCCACGCGCTGGAAACCTCGGTGGAACTGGCCCAGGAACGCGGCAAGCACCCGTCCTTCGCCGACACCCGTGCCGCCAGCGGCGAGCTGCAGTTCGACGCCTGGAACGTGGTGCCGGAAGACACCGCCCGTTGGGATGCCCTGCGTGAGCGCATCAAGGAACACGGCCTGCGCAACTCGCTGATGATCGCGATCGCCCCGACCGCGACCATCGCCTCCATCGCCGGCTGCTACGAGTGCGTCGAGCCGCAGGTGTCCAACCTGTTCAAGCGCGAAACGCTGTCGGGCGACTTCCTGCAGGTCAACCGTTACCTGGTCACCGAGCTGAAGAAGCTGGGTCACTGGACCCCGGAAATGCGCGACGCCATCAAGCTGGCCGAAGGCTCCATCCAGGGCATCGTCCAGATCCCGGAAACGCTGCGCAACGTGTACCGCACCGCATGGGAACTGCCGATGCGTTCGCTGATTGACATGGCCGCCGAGCGCGGTGCCTTCATCGACCAGTCCGCCTCGCTCAACCTGTTCATGGAAAGCCCGAACATCGGTGCCATGTCCTCCATGTACATGTACGCCTGGAAGCAGGGCATCAAGACCACCTACTACCTGCGTTCGCGTCCGGCCACCAAGATCGCCAAGACCACCGTCAGCAGCTACACCCCGGTGGAAGCCGTGGCCTGCTCGCTGGAAAACCCGGAAAGCTGCGAGGCGTGCCAATAAAAGGCGTGCCGGCCTTCACGGCCGGCGCCCGCCGGGTGCACCGACCAACGGTCGGTGCCTACCCGGTCGAACACCACATTCGGTAGGTACCGACCGTTGGTCGGCACAATATTCGGTAGGTACCGACTGTTAGTCGGTACAAATTCGGTAGGTACCGACTGTTAGTCGGTACGCCCCAGAAGGAAAGAAACACCATGGCCGACAAGCCGACCCAAATGCTGCTCGATCCCGGTTTTGAACTGACCCTGCGCCCCATGCGCTACCCGCAGTTCTACGACATGTATCGCAACGCGATCAAGAACACCTGGACCGTGGAAGAAATCAACTTCCAGATCGACATCAGCGACCTGCACGGCAAGATGTCGCCGGGCGAGCGCCACCTGATCCACCGCCTGGTTGCGTTCTTTGCCACCGGCGACTCGATCGTGTCCAACAACCTCGTGCTGAACCTGTACCAGCACTTGAACGCGCCCGAAGCGCGCATGTACCTCTCGCGCCAGCTGTACGAAGAAGCGCTGCACGTGCAGTTCTACCTGACCCTGCTCGACAACTACCTGCCCGATCCGGACGAGCGCGCCAAGGCGTTCGACGCCGTGGAGAACATCGACTCCATCAAGCAGAAGGCCGACTTCTGCTTCAAGTGGATCGACTCCATCCAGAACCTCAAGCGCATCGAAACCCGTGACGAGCGCCGCCAGTTCCTGCTCAACCAGATCTGCTTCGCCGCGTGCATCGAAGGCCTGTTCTTCTTCGCCGCCTTCGCCTACGTGTACTACTTCCGTTCGCGCGGCCTGCTCAACGGCCTGGCCTCGGGCACCAACTGGGTGTTCCGCGACGAGAGCGCGCACATGGAGTTCGCCTTCGAATGCGTGGACGTCATCCGTGAGGAAGAGCCGGACCTGTTCGACGACGCGATGAAGCAGCAGGTCTATGACATGCTGGCCGAAGCGATCGAATGCGAAGTGAAGTTCGCCGAAGACGTGCTGTCCGGCGGCGTGGCGGGCATTTCCACCCGGGACATGCGCCACTACCTGCAGCATTGCGCCGACAATCATTTCCACCGCCTCGGCATGGAAAAGAAGTACAACGTGCGCAACCCGCTGAGCTTCATGGAACTGCAGGACGTGCAGGAGCTGACCAACTTCTTCGAACGCCGCTCCTCGGCCTACCAGGTGGGCGTGAAGGGCGAAGTGTCGTTCGACATGTCGTTCTGATCCAGCCGCACCACGCGAAATGAAGAGCCCCGGCACTGCCGGGGCTTTTTCGTTTCCGTTCGCATCGCTGCCGTATCATCCCCGTCGACCCCCCACACCGGCCACCGCCATGACCGCCAGCCCCGACGTCGTCCCGCCCACCGAAGTGCGCATGGCCGAAATCGTCTTCCCCAATCACACCAACCACATGGGCACCCTGTTCGGTGGCCAGGCGCTGGCATGGATGGACAAGGCCGCCTTCCTCGCCGCCGCGCGCTACTCGCGCCGCACCGTAGTGACCGCCCGTTCGGACCAGGTGGATTTCAAGCTGCCGATCAGCATCGGCCAGATGGTGGAAACCGTGGGCCGCATCGTCGAAGTGGGCCGCAGCTCGATGAAGGTGGAAGTGGAACTCATCGCCGAAGACCTGCACACCGGCGAGCGCAAGCTGTGCACCCGCGGCCACTTCGTCATGATCGCGCTGGGTGACGACCACAAACCCACCGCCGTGCCCCCGCTGCCGGCCGATATCGCCGGCCCCTGAACGGACGGGGACGATTGCGTAGCCCGCAATCGCCCCCATCTTGCTGGCATGTCCACCCCTCTGGCCGACTTCATCGACCGCGCCCGCCGCCTGTTCGTCCTCACCGGCGCCGGCTGCAGCACCGACTCGGGCATTCCCGACTACCGCGATGCCGACGGCCAGTGGAAGCGCACCCCACCGGTGAACTACCAGGATTTCATGGGCGAGGCCGCCACCCGCCAGCGCTACTGGGCGCGCAGCCTGCTCGGCTGGCCCCGCTTCGGCCACGCCCGCCCCAACGCTACCCACGCCGCCCTGGCCGCCCTTGAAGCGCGTGGCCAGGTCGAAGTGCTGCTTACCCAGAACGTGGACTGCCTGCACCAGCGTGCCGGCAGCGTCGGCGTGATCGACCTGCACGGTCGGCTCGACCAGGTGCGCTGCATGGGCTGCGAAACCCGCAGCGGCCGCGAAGACTTCCAGCACGCCCTGCTGGCCGCCAACCCCGGCTGGGACCGCCTGGACGCCGCCATCGCCCCCGATGGCGATGCCGACCTCGACGGCGTGGACTTCAGCCGCTTCAACGTCCCGGCCTGCCCGCAGTGCGGCGGCATCCTCAAGCCGGACGTGGTGTTCTTCGGCGAAAACGTCCCGCGCGACCGCGTCGCCGCCGTGCACGACCACCTCGCCAACGCCGATGCCGTGCTGGTGGTCGGCTCCTCGCTGATGGTCTATTCCGGGTTCCGCTTCGTCCAGGCCGCCGCCAAGGCCGGCCTCCCCGTGGCCGCACTCAATCTGGGCCGCACCCGCGCCGACGACCTGCTCACCCTCAAAGTAGAGCAGTCCTGCGCAGAAGGCCTGTCATTCCTCCTACCAGCCACCGCGTAGAGCACGGCGCTTCGTTTCCCCGGCGCGTGGCGACGCGTTCCTTACAATGGTGGTCGGGTTTCAAATCGCCTGTACGCTGCCCTGGTAGAGCGAGGCCCTGCCTCGCCAGCCTCACCGTTCCACACATACGGTTGCCCGCAAACCCGCTTCGCGGTGCAATACCACCCCTGTTTCATCTCCCCCCGAGTCGCCCGCCCGTGAGCCAGCTTTTCTCCCCCGTTTCCTTCGGACCGCTGACGCTGTCCAACCGCATCGTCATCGCCCCGATGTGCCAGTACTCCTGCACCGACGGCCTGGCCAACGACTGGCACCGCCAGCACCTCGGGCAGCTCTCGCAGTCCGGCGCCGGCCTGCTGATCCTCGAAGCCACCGCCGTGCTGCCGGAAGGCCGCATCAGCTACGCCGACCTGGGCCTGTGGAACGACGCCACCGAAGCCGCGCTGACCTCGGTGGTCGCCTCGGTGAAGCAGTGGTCGCCCATGCCCGTCGGCGTGCAGTTGGCCCACGCCGGGCGCAAAGCCTCCTCGGCACGCCCGTGGGACGGCGGTGGCCCGCTGCCGCCCACCGACCCCAACGGCTGGACCGCGCTCGCCCCCTCCGCACTGCCGTTCGCGGCCAACGGCCCGGTTCCCGAGGCGCTGGATGAAGCCGGCATCGACGCCGTGGTCGAGGCCTTCGCCGTGGCCGCACGTCGCGCCGAGCGCGCCGGCCTGGACCTGATCGAACTGCACGCCGCGCACGGCTACCTGCTGCACCAGTTCCTGTCGCCGCTGAGCAACAAGCGCCAGGACCAGTACGGCGGCTCGCTGGAAAACCGCATGCGCCTGCTGGTGCGCGTGTTCGACGCCGTGCGCGAGGCCGTGTCCGACCGCATCAGCGTGGGCGTGCGCATCTCCGCCAGCGACTGGGTCGATGGCGGCTGGGATATCGAACAGAGCAGCACCCTGGCCCAGATCCTGGACATGCGCGGCTGCCAGTTCCTGCATGTGTCCAGCGGCGGCCTCGACGCACGCCAGAAGATCACCCTGGAGCCGGGCTACCAGGTGCCGTTCGCCGCCGCCATCAAGGCCAAGGTGAAGATGCCGGTGATCGCCGTCGGCCTGATCACCGACCCCTCGCAGGCCGAATCGATCCTGCGCCACAACCACGCCGATGCCGTGGCCCTGGCGCGCGGCATCCTCTACGACCCGCGCTGGCCGTGGCACGCCGCCGCCGCCCTGGGCGACTCCCTCGCTCCGGCGCCGCAGTACCTGCGCTGCGAACCGCGCGAAGCACGCGGCGTGTTCCTCGCACCCACGGCGTAACGTTGGCTTGGATGGAATCGGTAGCGCCCGACCGTTGGTCGGGCGTTGCCTGAAGTCAGGCAACATCCACCCGCCAAGCAGCAGGCAACCCCTCCACCACGTGCTGCATCAACGCCCGCACTTTCGGCGTCAGATCCCGCCGGTCGCTGACGCACAAGAACAACCGCATCGGCTCCGGCGACGTCCGCGCCCCATCGCCCGACGCGAACAACACCTGCAACTCCCCGCGCGCCAACCACGGCGCCGCCACGAACGCCGCCAACCGCGCGATCCCGCCCCCGGCCGCCGCCATCGCCGCAATGGCATCAATGTCATCGGACACCAGTGCCGGCCGCATCTCCGCATCGAAGCGGATCCCATCGCGAATGAACCCCCACGGCAGCAGCCGCCCCTCCACCGGGTAACGGAACACCAGGCAACGGTGCTCGCGCAGGTCCTCCGGCGTGGCCGGCACGCCAGCCTCCGCCAGGTACGCGGGCGCCGCACACACCTGGAACGGCACCTGCGCGATGGCACGCGCCACCAGGCCTTCCTCCAATTGCGGTTCGATCCGGAAGCTCACATCCACGTCTTCGTGCGCATGGTCCACGCTGCGGTCGGCTAGCAGCAGCTCGATCGCCAAGCGCGGGTAACGCGCCTGCAATGCCGGCAGCATCGGCGCCAGCACATGCCGCCCGAATGCCGAGGTGCTGGCAATCCGCAGCCGGCCCTGCGGCATCGCCTCCGGATCGGTCACCGCCGCCTGCGCCCGCTGCAGGTCGCGCTCGATGTGGCGCACCTCCGCCAGGTAACGCGCGCCGCGCTCGGTCAGCGCCAGCGTGCGCGTGGTGCGGTTGAACAGGCGCACCCCCAGATGCGTCTCCAGCCGCGCGATGTTCTGCCCCACCGCCGCCGGGCTGATCCCCAGCGTGCGCGCCGCCCCGGCCAAGCTGCCGGCGTCGGCGGTGCGGATGAAACTGCGGATTGACTGGAGAATGTTCATGATGGCGCCGATTCTGACCGGGCATTGCAAAGGTTTACTTTATAAAGAGCCAAGCCGACGCGGTCTACCGCCGTCGAAGGGGCCTGACTATCGTGCCGGTCCCGCAACCGCCGGTTGCCACCGAGTTGGATCCCCGATGTCGCAACAACCCGACACCCTCGCCGCACCCCGCTGGAAGCTCGGCGCCCGCACCACGCCGTACGTCTTCGCGTTCTTCATGGCCTCCATCATGGCCATGCTCATGTGCCTGGTGATCACCGCCGCCAACGCCGGCATCCACGCCGACTTCCCGGCCCGCGTCCTGGCCGCCTACCAACTGGCCATGCCCACCGCGTTCTGCTGCGTGCTGGCGGTCCGCCCGCTGGTGATGCGGCTGGTGGCGCTGACGGTGCATCCGGCGCGGTGATGCCGATGAGCATTGCAATGGAAGTGCAGATGAAGATTGATTGTCGATATACCGCAATTGCGCGCACAGATCGGAATCGGCGCGCACGTCACTCTCCCGGCGCGGCACATCCGCCGCGCTGGAAGGGAGAGGGCAATGCAAATCGCAGTGACAGGCGTAGTGATGCTGTTGGCGTTGTTGCCAGTACGCGTGGAGGCCTGCACGCCATCATTCACCGAAGACGCGCAGCGCTCGGCGCAGGAGGTGCGTGCCGCGCCGATCAACAGCGCGGCCACGCTGGCCACGTACATCGACGCATTGCCCTACGACTCGCCGCTGCTCGCCCTGAGTGAGCCGTCGCGGAAGCGCTTCATTGAATCGATGACCTTCAACGCCAGCGGCCTGACCGGCTTCTCCTACGCAGACATCGAGCGCGAGCTCAGCGTGAGTCAGGCGCACGCCCTGCTGGAAGTGATCGGCTCGCAACGGGTGCTTGTGCATCTGCACCAGCTGGCGACGCGAACGGACCTTGACCGCTCGATCCGCACCGTCATGGCCAAGCGATGTGCAGGGAAGGCGGCAGATACCTCCTTCTAAAGTTTCAGATGACAGCATCCCTGCAGGGCGCGGTGCCTGTCCTCTACACTTGACCCATGCGCCCTGATTCCATCCTCACCCTCTCATGCCCGGACCGTACCGGGATCGTCTATCGCGTCTCCGGCCTGCTGTTCGAGCAGGGCTGCAACATCCTTGATGCGCAGCAGTTCGGCGACGATGAAAGCGGTCGGTTCTTCCTGCGCGTGCATTTCAACCGCGACCCGGGCCAGCCCATCGAGACCATCCAGCACCGCATGGCCGGGCTGGCCGAAGACTTCCAGATGGACTGGCAGCTGCACGACGCCCGCCGCCGCGCGCGCCTGCTGGTGCTGGTGAGCAAGCAGGGCCACTGCCTGAACGACTTGCTGTTCCGCGCCCACAGCCGCCAGCTGCAGGTGGATATCGCCGCCGTCGCCTCCAATCATGAAGACTTCGCGGCGCTGGCCGGTTCCTACGGCATCCCGTTCCACCACCTGCCGGTGACCGCCGACAACCGCGCCGTGCAGGAGCAGCAGATCATCGACCTGGTCGAACGCGAGCAGATCGACCTGGTGGTGCTGGCGCGCTACATGCAGATCCTCTCGCCGCGCCTGTGCGAGGCACTCGCTGGCCGCGCCATCAACATCCACCACAGCTTCCTGCCCAGCTTCAAGGGTGCGCAGCCGTACCACCAGGCGCACGCGCGCGGTGTAAAGATCATTGGTGCCACCGCGCACTACGTCACCTCCGACCTGGACGAAGGCCCGATCATCGAACAGGACGTAGCGCGCGTGGATCACGCGATGACGCCGCGTGATCTGGTGCGGCTGGGCAGCGATACGGAATCGCAGGTGCTCGCCCGTGCGGTGCGCCGGCATGTGGAGCACCGCATCATCCTCAACGGGCACCGGACTGTGGTGTTCCGATAGCTGATTCCGTCAGCGGGATTGGCCATGCCAACACGCGCCAGCGCCGGCCGGCCGGCGCGTCATGGTTCCTACTGGTCAGCCGTTGCTATTCCTTCACACTCTCGATCCAGCGCGGAGTAAGATTGCCCCCATCTGGATGTATACGGAGCTTTGGGCGAAGGCCTGAAGTGTTCAGATGCCGCCACCGGTTACAGGCCTTGGCCGTTTGACGGGAGTGATCCCTAAGGGCATCCGCGAAACCCCCGCAAGGGGGTTTGTTTTTTTCTGGCTATCTGCCTCTTCCCGGAGGCCGACGAACGGGCTTTCCCCTCCCTCGGTTCAAAAGAAGGCGCCAGCCCTTGATACGGTCGTCTTTCTTGAACTTGTAAGGGTCATTGTCCGAATCCTCGTCGCGGACATAAGCGCTCTCCACAAAGACCAAGACCTTCAGATTGCCCTGTCGCTTCACATTGAAGTAGACCTCGTACTGAGCGCCGGCGGGATAGCCTGGAATGAGCTCGCGTAGCTCCATCGTCAGGAAGTTGGCTTGGTTAGTGAAGAGACAGGGGCGCTTAGCCAGCGTGCGAATGACCTCCGGCAACACCATGGATGCCGCATGCCGAACCTTCAGGAATTTGCGCCGGATGCGTCTTTCATCAATGACGAGAAAGCTATGACCGAGCTGGCTGAAGTCAAAGTGCTGGCCTTTACGCGGGCCTTTGCTTATGCAGTGAGAGCTGAATTCAACCGAGACCTGGACAGCCGTGGCCACATTGTTGGACTCCTCGATCTGGGCCACGTAAGCGAACGGCTTGAGATGCTCCAGCGAATGCCGCACGCCGCCGATTTCGATATAGCCGCGTGCCAAATGATCCGGCCAGTATTTCCCCTTCATGCCACAGCAATCCTCAAACGCTTCAGCAATGCGATCCGGCGGCAGGCTGCAGCAGCAGCCGGGCAGAGCGGCGCTCTACCCGGATTCGGCGTCACTTCCTACTGTTCCGAATGCGCCTCGCGTGAGCGCCCCTTCTTCGGCTCGTGTTTGCGATAGCGATAGGGCAACGCCACAGGCGTTTCGTCCAGCCTCAGCGTGATGCGCCCGGGCGCCACTTCCACAAACACACGGTGACCCGCCTTGAAGCCCAGCCTCTCCAGCCACATTCCGCACACCGACAGATGGGGAATGGCCACGCCCGGCGGCAAGATATTTCCGGCGGGGTGCTGAAGAGCGGAAATGCGTACGCTCTTGGGCGCATACCAGCCAAGGCCAACCTGATGATTAGGGGTGGCGGACGAATCCACTTTTGCTCTGCTCATGTGCTACTCCAGTTGATATCCGTTAGATCGACGGTTTGGCTTATCTCCCAGAGGGCGCTACGGGTCTTCGCCCTCTGGTCGGATAGAGTCGTGCCTCGACTGATCCAGTACGGGGATATCAAGCCCCAATCCACAGGATGCACAGCCACTCAACTGAGGGAAGTTCGTGCTCGCCCGTCAAACCGGTGGTTTTGATTGATGCATCGAATGGTGTGATGCGAGTGAGCCGAAACCCTTGCTTCAGCGATTCGATTCTGGAACGGGCGTCTCTAAGTCGTGGGCATACCCCCGTGCCAAGCGCATCTACTAATTGACCAGCGCGCGAAAGAAGAGGAGTCGCAAGCGACCCCGCATGCGCTGACTTTGATATGCGGGGCAGGTGCAACCCATAGCGCCCGCCGTTGGGGGGCGTGCAGACGTAGGGATAGTGGATACGGAAGATCTCCGACACTGCTGGGCCGGCATTCGGATGTGCGCCCGCCGCGAGTTTGTGTTCCCGTGACGTAACGCGCGTCGGGACCCTGGTCGAGCGTCCACTTCTGGCCTGAAGCGAGCGCTTCAGGCTAGGCGGCGGGGCCGCACGGGGTCGTCTGGCCGCACTGTCGGCAGCTGCGCGTCCAACAGGGTTGCCTCTAGCGGCAGCTGGCCCGGGTGCTGGTGGGCGAGCGAGGGGTGGTCGGCCGGGTACCAGCCCTAGATGGCCAGCGCGGTAAGGTAGCGGAGCTGCGCCAGCAACGCGGCAGGCCGGTTCCGCCAGTGCATCAGGTGGTTGATATAGTTCGCGATGCGAAACCTAGAAATCGCAAGAAGCCAGCGCTTGAAGTACCAACGTCGTGTAGGTATTTCTTCCCTCTAAGGGTTAATTGTGCACATGAACTCGATCAGGTGGACACTATTGGCATTTGGGTTGCTAGCTCTAGGCACCACTCAGGCCGCCGGGTCCAAGGCGAACCTTGTATCAAATGTCTTCCATGACGGTGAGTACCTGCCTCGTGTGTACGACGAGGTGGACATCTTGCGCCGCTATGGCGAAGGGGAAAAGACCATCGATGGCGCGGGGCTGATTCGTCGCAGGTACTGGGACCGATCGACCCAATTGGAGGTGGTGATCACCTCTGATCCTGACATTGCACCTGAGTTCCGTACTATTGACGAGATCCGCGTTTCTTCGGTCGCCACTGGGCAACATTCGCTCAAGGAGACCGAGAGCCTTAAGGGTCTGAAGCTCAAGGGGGTGGCGATCGGAGATCCAGAGTCGAAGGGGAAGGCGGCCGCACGCAGCTATGGCCAAACCCACAGTTCGCAGGAAAGGCTCGGCGAACTACAGGTCGAGCGCGTCTGTGGCTACTCGGATACCGGCTCAAGCATATGCTTCTATGCGCGAGAGAAACGGATTGTTGCGATGGCCGTCGGCTTTGGACCATAGGCCGTTGGTCCATGCTGTACAGCCTCGAATGGAGCGGCGTGAACAAGACACGTCCAAGCATCCGCAGATGCGCCTTGGCAATCATTCCACTACGTTGAGAGTTCACTGTGTCCATGACGACGTGCAGATTACTCATCGTGGCACTTGCCCTGCTCTCCGCATCGACGCAGGTGCAGGCCAAGGGCGATAAGGTGGACCACGTGTCGAAGGCATTCCGCGATGGTACGTACGCACTCTACGTCTACCTCGAATCCGACATCCTTCGCCGTTATGGGCATGGAGACGAGCGCCTGGACGATGTAGGTTTGCTGCGCCGTAGATACTGGGACCCGACCACGGAGTGGGAGATAGTGATCACGTCCAATCCCGACATTGGGCCGAAGTACCGAACCATTGATGAGATTCGGATCTCGCCAGTTCTTACAGGGAAGCAAGCACTCAGCACTACCGAGAGCTTGAAGGGCTTGACACTGAAAGGGGTGGAAATCGGCGATCCGGCATCAAAAGCGGAAGCCGCCACACGTCGATACGGCGATCAGTACCGAGACAAGGACAGGCTCGGCCGGTTCGATGTCGAACGCGTCTGTGGCATCCTCGATGGCGTCAGCATTTGTTTCGATATTCGAGAGAAGAAGGTGGTCGCCATGGCTGTGGGTGCTGGTGATTGATCCAGTAAGTCCGCTCTTGGCAACACATTGGCGCATCCCCGGCTGACCGTGCCTACACTGACCGTCACCCACCACGAGCGGTTCAATTTCCGATTTCACCGCCATCTGCGAAGTTGGACCTCGCCTCATCTGCTCGCACCTTGGAAGCCCGACCCCGCAGCTTGGTGAGCGGAATGCTGTGCAGTTCGCCGCTCAAGCCCAGTGGTAGTTTCACCGTGTATAGAGCCACACCCTCTGTGTCGTGATGCCGGTTGAAGCCCATCCCAAGAGTGTCTTCCAGTTCTGACCATCTTCCAATGCGTCGTTACCTGGGCTTCTCCTGAGTGGGTGCGGGGCCAAGTCCTTGACTAAGAAACTCGTTGAAGCCCGGACGAGGGTCCAGTCCTGCGGGCGACTGCAGAGGGGCGTTCATACTCCGCGACAACATCTCTTGCATGAGATCCGATTGAAGGCGCTGCGTACCGTTGAGCTGATTGGACACCAGGTAGCGCTGTTCGAACCCGGACTGGTCACCGGCACGAGCCTGCAAACCGTAGTAGGCACTCGCCATGGCCGGATCGCGGAACCCTTTCACTGCCATGTAAATATCGCCGGCGGTCTTCAGTGCGTAGACAGATCCTTCGTTGGCCGATTTGCTCAATATCGTAAGAACATCTTCGCGCGAGCCGCCCGAGGCAGCCAGCTTGTACGCATAGATCGCGGCTGCGGGTTGATTTCCACGCGCGGCAAGGGATTCCAGTTCCTGCATGGAGAGGCGTCGGAGATGATCTTCAACATCCGGACCTGGAAATCCCCGGGACTCCAACCATGCAGCGTCAGCTTCGCTTGCTGCGATGCCTGGCTTCGACGCATCCCACCGATATCCCAACTCCGACCTGGTGAAGGCCTGCTGCGAGACTCGAGCTGAAGGCACTGCAGACGAGTGTGGTGTGACTTGGGAAGGCCGCTCACTCAAGTTCTGCCGACTTGGTGAGCTCTCTCTGTCTTGAGCGGGCCCTTGATGCACGAAATAATGCAGTGCGAATGAAACGCCGGCTGCCAATGCTACGACGACGAAGACTTTAGTTCCTCGACCCATAGCCACGCCTCCATTCATGATTTATCTATTGTTTGCATGTTTTGGAGTGTTCGTCAAAGGACGCGTAACCCACCTGTTTTTGCGTCTTGGCAAGTCCACTTTTGACCTTGGATCCAACCGGTCGATGCAACCCGCTTACGACCGCACGTGAGACCAATCTGTCGCTGCGCGTATGTCTGTCGCCGCGCGTATGGCACAGGTCTACGCGAGAATGCGGGCGGACACCCTTAGGAGGGTGCCGCCCGTGACCGAACTTGATCAGGTCAGTTTGTAACGCTCTTCGATTGCCGCGAGCAGCTGAGCAGCCTCTTCCTTGGCGCGGCAACTCTCGTCGGTGGAGAGTGGCGCCAATATGATTCCGTCATCGCCCCCGACATAGGCTGGCCCACCGATATCGTCGTCATACGGAGTACCGTCTTCGTTGATCGCTTCATGCCGGTCGCGGCTAAGGTCCCCACCCAGCATCCGCGATAGGTGCATCCAGACCCAAGCGCGGAACGGGGTCTCGCCCCGGCGTTCGATGAGCTCGCGCATGGCCGATACATCACCCTCGCGTGCGAGCACGGTCAGCCATTGGTAGGCCAGCTCGGATAGACCATTCGCATCGGCCAAGTCAGCCATCTCGTACGGATCCATTTCATCCGACGGCTCAAGCTCGAGCACTCCAGGATCGCGGTAGCGTTCCGCGGTGATCAGCATCGCGCGCCTATCCCCGCCGCGTGCCGCGGAAAGGAGATGGTACCGATGCTTGGCCACCACCTGAACGAACCTGTCTGCGTCTGCGGCGACCTCCGCGAAGCCCACTGGCTCGGTCGACCACTGACCGCGGCGGCGCAGTTCTCGACCGAAGCGGCGGTCATCCTCGGCTGACAGATCCCCATAGGGCTCGAGCACGTACGCGGTAGCAAGATGCGCAGCGGCCATGCCGCGCGCGGCAGCCGCCTCCAATCCCTCGAGCAGCAAGGGGAGCTCGCGGAGCAGCGCATCTACCCCTTTCTGAATGCGGCTGACCAGTTCAGTGGAAACCCACTCGGCAACGAGATGCGACCCCGCCTCATCAGTTTCTGCCCACTCGTCTTCATCGCTGGCGAGCGCGGCAATCAGCTCCTCAAAGCGCACAGGCCCGTAGCCAGATACGCCGAGGAAGTTGACCACGCCTTGGGCTGCGCGGTCTGCCTCCTCGGCTGACATCCCAAAGTGCAGACAGCGCTGGATGACCCTGTCCCTATCGGGAGTCAAGCCAGTATCGCGCCAGGCAACATCGCACCACGCGGCTTGGTGATGGAAAGCGGCATGGGTGGCAAAGCCGGCGGCAGCCGCCAGCAGCTCATGGATCTGGCTGCGGGTAAGCGACGCGGAGCCCTGCGTCCGAAGGTACGCATGGGCATGAAACGCATATTGCTTGATGGTCATGACTCGTCCTCTACGGCCAGGCAGATCCGGGTCAGGCGCACACGTTTAACTCCCCGGCAGCTGGCTAGAAGAAGAGTCGAACAGGGTATACGGCCTGTTTTTGCTCGTGTGCAAGCAAGGCGGGCGCCGCGGGTAGTGTACGCCGTCTGCTACCGTGACTCCACGCGCGGGCGAAAACTGTCCGCGTCGGATCGCTGGGTACCCGTTGAGCTGTGCCTGGCCCCTGGACCGGGCCGAGTAGCGAGGCTCGATTCTCGCCGAGAGCGGCAAGGTAGCCCTGTGACCTGGCTACGGTAAGGGACGGGCAATTCATCGATTGTGTCTACCCGCATGCGACCCTCCAAGGCTCCCGCGAGTTGGAAGTGGATGAAGGGGCTTGCCGGGATTCGTCGTTCGCGACCATGATTGGTCAAGAAGGCGGCGTATTGCGCTTGCGCCCGCACCGTGCGAAATTCCGCCTGTACTCCGGAGTAGTTCAGTGGCAGAACCCTCGGCTCTTAACCGGGAGGGCGCTGGTTCGACTCCAGCCTCCGGACCCATCTCTTCGCGATATCGACATCACGGATGACTTCAGATCGAAGTGACGGGCCCACTAGCGCCCTGGGCTTTGCTTACGCGCAGTTCCAGTTGGCCAAAGCGCTGGTCAGCAGCGAGCATCACATGGACCCGGAAGTGCGGGCCCGTGCCGAGGCGCGGTCTGAGCGATGGCGGCGGATACTCGAGCATTTTCGGGTGGGAACCGCGCAGTATGGCTCGCGCACGCCGTTCGAGGAGGTGCCTGCTTGGGCGACGCTGGAGGTCGCGACCGGCGGTTTCGCCACGGGAGGCCTGCTCGCCGGTGGTGAGCTGACCGCCTACGAACGCGAGCTTTCACAAAGGGCGACAGGAGTTCGGGCCGATCAGACGCGGTTGGATCTGAATCTCTGGCATTTGACCGATGACGGCCTGAGCCACCTCCAGCAACTTCTTGCGGACGGTCGCTACCGAGTCGACGTACCTGAGGAGGCGGCCCTGCCGATGGTGGCGTGGCTTGTCAGTCAGGGGCAGATCGAACAATCGCAGGCGATCATCGAAGCGATTGCGCCTTTCTTTGACAGGCTGAGGTTCTTTCCGGCGCATACCGATGACGCGTCGCCCTTGACTGCCGAGGTAAGCGCCTTCACCGCTGGCGATGTTCGCAAGCGCCTATCCGGACTCAAGGGGCAACGCCAGCTGGCGGAGCAGAAGCGCGCGATCAGCATCCGCCTGCCGCTTTACGACGCCACGATCTCGCTGTTCCTTGCCACCTACGTGGACGGATGGCCGTGCCGGCTATACCCGGAAGGCTGGCACGTGTCAGCCAAGGCCCTGCTGACGCAGATCGACGGCGCAGAAGTCAGATTCCGCGGCGAGATCAACAGCAGGAATGACCGGGCGGGCGAGTTGCTCCGGCTCCTCGCAACCTGCTGCGACGATTCAGGCAACCTGACTGGGCGCCAGGTCGGGCGCATTCGCAGAATTGTCGACGATTTCGTTACTGCACATGGCAGACCCGAGTCGCCGCAGCACGTCGCCTTCAGACAGCGACAACAGCGCGATGTTTCCCCTGCGGCGCACCACCTCATCGGCCACGCCGTTGCCGCGCGACTGGCGGCGTATCCAGAATCCGAGGGCATCGGTGACTTCTCTACGTTGACCTGCTCAGTTACTGAGAGCGAGGCCGCTGAGTATTCAATAGAACCGGGAGAGGCGTTGCCCGACAAGATTCGCGAGCGTCTGGAGCGTTGCCGCCGCGGCACCATTGCAGAACTGGTCGACGTTGGCATCGTAACCTCCGGCGACACGATCGCCCGCCTGCTTCCAGCACTGACCGCTGAAATTCGAAGCAACGAGCTGGCAGATCCCGCCCTGCGCCGCTTGTATGCGTCAACGTATCGCGCGTTCCGCAGGCGGCGCTCGCTGCTGCTGCTCAATCTGGAAAGCCAAGTGCGTCTGAAGGAGCTGCCTTGGATCGCTGCCGCGGACGGCAACCGCGAACCAGACGCGGCCAGCGCGGAAAGTGCGCGCTTGGCGCTGACTGAATCGGCCCGGGTGGCAATTGAGGCGTTTCCCCATGCCATCACGCCCAACAAGCTGGTGAGCGAGTTCCGCACCCTTGCCGAAGGAGCCAAGCTGAAACTTCCGTTCGTGGATGAGATCGCAGCCGATATCTTCATGGGGGAGTTCACCAACACGTTCATTGCGGCCTCCCGAAGCGCGGCACGTGTTGTAGCTGGAACGCTGTACGCCAACTATTACGACATTGACACCGATGCGTTGGCGGCACTGCCGGACAAGCGGAAAGCGAGAGCAAGGTATGCCCTGTGGCGCCGGTCCACTGATGGTCCGGACGCACTTTCGAAATTGGCTGTTGAACGTGCAGACGTGAGCTCGGCTGGATCGTCCACCGCGATGAACGGCGCCATCCTCGAACAGTCACAGATCCTGACCACGCACAATCTTGCAGTGCTGTTCGACGGTGCAGGACTCCGCACGCTGTTGGACGCTTCACTGGATGCGATGGCAATACGTTGCTTTCAGTGGATCTGCAAACGCCAGCAGATGCGTATCCCGCACTGGCATGGCCGTCTGATCATGCTCAAGAACACCGCGTATGCCTGGAGACAGATGATCTTCTTCCTTTCGATGCTCGGCGATGCCCGCAGGCATGCTGCGATCGCGCGAATTGAAGCCCATTTCCGGGAGCAGCCCGAAACCTTCAGGCTGCGATTCGCGCCTGCCATGAAGGGGCTACGGCAGGCCGAAGCCGGCCGACGCTTGCCTCAGCACGCGCCCGGCGTGGATGGGGCGCGCGTCTTCAAGGGGTGGACAACGGCAAGGCACTGGCTGTTGCCCTGAGCTTCCCAATCAAATTGGTACTAGCGGCGCAAACGTCGCCTGCTTCCCAGACTGGCCAAGGGCGGCCTGCGGCTAGCTCGGTCCAGATATCGCCACCTTCATGTAGCCAAGGAGGCAGGCAGTGCTGACACCCGGAAATGCGAGCAAGTCCTGGTGGAACAGCAAACCCGGAGCTGGGTCATGTGCGAGCCTATGTCACCGTGCCAAGTTCAGTCGAGAATCTCATGGACGAGTGGAGCGAAATGAGCCCAGGACGCGCAATCCGAGCGCTAGCGATCGTTACAGCCGTGTGTTTAGCCGGGTGTGCGACATCGGGACGAGATTCGTCAAGCAAGTCCCCATTTCTGACGCTTCCACCCTCTACGGAAGGGCAAGGGGAGCTGATCTTGCTCGCAGCTATACAAGGAAAGATTGTTGATAAGAATGGCTGCGTTGTGCTCGAGGCGAACGGGATTGATACTGCGGTAGTCTTTGCGCATGGCTTCTCCCTAGACCGGCGGAGCAGCATTATCAGTGACGGTTCGGAAGGCGGAGGGACGATGAGGCTCGGGAGAAGCGGGCGTTTCTCCGGAAGCGTGGGAACGCGGATTGAGGCAGAGGCAAAGTTGGGCTTTGCGCTACCAGAGACGTGTCCCGCGAAAGTAGTGCAGATCGATGAGATCAAATAGAGACGTCTCAATAAGACGGACTCGAAAGTAGCTTGACGTGCAGATCCGCGATCTAGCTGAGATTCCGAAGCAAGTACAACTATCGGCCAGCGATCCAATTCGGACATTGGCCGGCGGAGAAATGGCGTGAAACAGTACCATCGACTAATGCGACGCCGGAATGCGACTCAGCACACCGACGCCGAGCGCAGTGACCTATTTCAGGTGCTGACGTCGGCTCCGGGCGCATCGAACGTGGAGATCGTAGAGGTGCACCTAAAGGGTGGATATCGGACTACGTTTGATTTGGAGCCGGAGTCAATCGACGCGTTCATTTCATACCTGGAAGAGAAGGACTGGATGTCTGTGTGGTAGGTCCCCTCTTGGCCGGGAAAGAGCCCTCTCTGCCGACCATACAACCGCGGGTGTAAGGGGGTTAGAACGATGAAGGCAGTCACGACCAACGGTCGTGACCCACCGGCGGAAGCAACGTCGCGCATTCTGCGGCGTGCCCGTCCTACGAGTCAGATCACTGCAATCTTGGCCTTCGCCAACTGCTCCCGCACCATCCCATCATTGGCCTCGGTCACCGGCCGCGTCAGCTCCCAAAGAAACTTCACTCGGAACCCAGCCTTTACCGCATCCTGCGCACTCCACAGCACGCAGTAGTCCCGCGCAAGTCCGCACACATGCACCTCACGAATACCGCGCTCATGCAGCCAGCCGGCCAGGCCGGTAGCAGGCCGGGTGCCATCAGGGCCATGGTTCTCCCGGAACGCACTGTACGAGTCCACCTCGCGCCGGGTGCCCTTGCGCAGGATCAGGTCAGCCACGGTCCAGTCCACGCCCGGGTGCAGTACCGCCCCATCGCTACCCTGCACGCAATGATCCGGCCACAGCGTCTGCGGCTGCGCGTGCAGCAGGATCGCCTCAAACGGCAGACGCCCCGGGTGCTGGCTGGCGAACGAGGCGTGGTCAGCTGGGTGCCAATCCTGGGTGGCCACCACCGTGCGGTAGCGGCGCTCCGCCAGCAGGGCGGCAATCGGCGCCACCAGCGCATCGCCCTGCTCACACGCCAGCGCACCGCCGGGCATGAAGTCCGGCTGCAGGTCGATCACCAGCAGGGCCACATCGGCGGGTAGGGCGGTCATGGCAGGTCCAACGCGACGAAACAGGGGCGACCAGCGTGGCCGCCATTGGCGTGAACGTCAATCGCCCTTGGGCGCGTCGTTGTCCTGCCCGTAATACAGCAGGCCGATCTTGATCCGCTCGCGGTTGTTCTCGCGGCGGTGGCGGTTGGCGTCGCGCAGCGAGTACACGCAGCCGCAGTACTCCTGCTGGTAAAACTGCTCGCGCTTGCTGATCTCCACCATGCGCGCCGCACCACCACCCTTGCGCCAGTTGTAGTCCCAGTACTGGATGCCCGGGTAGTGCGCGGCCGCGCGGTGCCCGCAATCGTTGATCTGGTTCATGTCCTTCCAGCGCGAGATGCCCAGCGAACTGCTGATCACCGGGAAGCCATGCTCATGGGCATACAGCGCGGTGCGGACGAAACGCATGTCGAAGCACATGGTGCAGCGGATGCCGCGTTCGGGTTCGTTCTCCATGCCGCGCGCCCGCGCGAACCAGTTGTCGGTGTCGTAGTCGGCGTCCACGAAGGGCACGCCATGCTTTTCGGCGAAGCGGATGTTCTCCTGCTTGCGCAGCTCGTACTCGCGCGCCGGGTGGATGTTGGGGTTGTAGAAGAAGATCGTGTAGTCGATCCCGGAGGCGGTGATGGCCTCCATCACTTCGCCCGAGCACGGCGCGCAGCACGAATGCAGCAGCAGCTTTGTGTGCTCGCCGGGCAGGGACAGGGTGGGGCGGATGAGGTCGGTCATGCGTCAGTCCATGGGCCCCGCCACCGGCAACGGCGGCAGCGGGACCCGGTTACAGCAGTGGAGGAATCAGGCGGCGTTGGCGTCGGCGGTTTCGGCACGCAGTTCCCGCGCGGCAGCCACCAGCGCGTCGAGGGCGGCACGGGTCTCCGGCCAGCCGCGGGTCTTGAGCCCGCAATCCGGATTCACCCAGATCTGTTCGGGGCGCAGCACTTCGGCGGCCTTGCGCAGCAGCGACAGCATCTCTTCCTTGTCGGGCACGCGCGGGGAGTGGATGTCATACACGCCCGGCCCGATCTCGTTGGGATACTGGAAGCGCACGAAGGCGTCCAGCAGCTCCATGCGCGAGCGCGAGGTCTCGATCGAGATCACGTCGGCGTCCATCGCGGCCACCGAGTGGATGATGTCGTTGAACTCGGAGTAGCACATGTGGGTGTGGATCTGGGTGGCATCGCGCACGCCGCTGGCACTGATCCGGAAGGCTTCCACCGCCCAGTCCAGGTACTCGCGCCACTGCGCGCGACGCAGCGGCAGCCCCTCACGGATCGCCGGCTCGTCGATCTGGATCACGCCGATGCCGGCCGCCTCCAGGTCCAGCACTTCATCGCGCAAGGCCAGCGCAATCTGGCGGCAGGTATCGGCACGCGCCTGGTCGTCGCGCACGAACGACCACTGCAGCACCGTCACCGGGCCGGTGAGCATGCCCTTCATGGGGCGGTCGGTGAGTGACTGTGCGTACTGCGACCAGCGCACGGTCATCGGCTTCGGGCGGGTCACGTCGCCGTAGATCACCGGCGGCTTCACGCAGCGCGAGCCATAGCTCTGCACCCAGCCGTTCTTGGTGAAGGCAAACCCGTCCAACTGCTCCCCGAAGTACTCCACCATGTCGTTGCGTTCGAACTCGCCGTGCACCAGCACGTCCAGCCCGATCTGCTCCTGGATGCGCACGCAATGCTCGGTCTGGGTGGCCAGGAAGGCGTCGTAGTCGGCGTCGGACAGCGTGCCGGACTTGTTGCTGGCGCGTGCTTCGCGCACCTCCAGCGTCTGCGGGAAGGAACCAATGGTGGTGGTGGGGAAGCGCGGCAGCTTCAGTGCGGCCGCCTGGGCCTGGTGGCGCTGCGGGTAGCGGCTGTGCCGCTGTGCATCGGCGGGGGTGAGTGCGGCCAGGCGCGCGGCCACGGCCGGGTTGTGCACACGTGCCGAGCGCCGGCGCGACTCGATGCGCTCGCGCGACAGGGCCAGAGGAGCTTCGGCACGGGCCGGGTGGTCGATGGCATCGGCCAGCACGCGCAGCTCGGCAAGCTTCTGCTTCGAGAAGGCCAGCCAGCCGCGCAGTTCACCGTCCAGCTTCTTCTCGTCGTCCAGGTCGACCGGGCTGTGCAGCAGCGAACACGACGGACTCAGCCACAGGCAGTCGCTGCCCAGCTGGCCGTGCGCATAGCGCGCCAGCACCAGCGCGTTGTCCAGGTGGGTGCGCCAGATGTTGCGGCCGTTGACCAGCCCGGCGGAGAGCACGCGGCCAACCGGCAGCGCCTTGATCACCGCATCCAGCTGTTCCGGTGCACGCACCAGGTCCACGTGCAGGCCGTCCACGGGCAGCGACGCGGCCAGCGCCAGGTTGTCGTCCAACGCACCGAAGTAGGTGGCCACCAGCACCTTCGGGCGCACTGCTTTGGCCAGCACCGCGTAGGCATGGGCGAAGGCCGCGCGTGCGTGGTCGTCCAGGTCCTGCACCAGCACCGGCTCATCCAGCTGCACCCACTGCGCGCCGGCGGCGTGCAGCTGGCCCAGCAGTTCCACGTACACCGGCAGCAGCGCGTCCAGCAGGTCCAGCGCCGGGCTGCCGTCGGTGGTCTTGGACAGCAGCAGGAAGGTCACCGGTCCAATCAGCACCGGGCGCGTTTCAATCCCCAGCGCCTTGGCCTGGCGGTACTCGGCCAGCGGCTTGTCGCCACGCAGCGCGAAGCCCTGGCCTGCCTGCAGCTCCGGCACCAGGTAGTGGTAGTTGGTGTCGAACCATTTGGTCATTTCCAGCGCGTGCAGGTCGTACCCGTCGCGTTGCACGCCGCGGGCCATGGCGAAGTAGCCGGCCAGCGGGTCGGCGTCGGCCAGGGCGCGGTAGCGCGCCGGGATGGCATCGAACAGGAAGGCGGCATCCAGCACCTGGTCGTACAGGCTGAAGTCGTTGCTGGGCGGCACGTCAACGCCGGCGTCGCGCTGCAGCTGCCAGTGCGTGGCGCGCAGGCCGGCGGCGGTGTCGAGCAGCGACGCGGCGCTGCTCTGGCCGGACCAGAAGGCTTCCAGCGCACGCTTCAGCTCGCGCTTGGCGCCGATGCGGGGAAACCCCAGGTTGGTAACAGTGGTCATGGAACGTGTCCTCATTGCGTATTGGCATTGAGGAACGAAGGAACTGCGCGGCCACCACGCCATTGCTGCCGTGCCCGCTGCGCCAGCGACCTTCGCCCCCGCGGGCGAACCGGATGCCGTGAAGCGGACGCACAGGGACAGCGCCACGCGGCAGGCGTGGCGTCAGGCCCCGGCAACCTCCCCGCGGACGTTCCAGGTCGAATCGGAGGACGGTCGTGTCCTCCGGCCGGGGCCGGTATTCGGGCTGATGGACACGGGCGCGGACGCCCACCTACTCCCTGCCGCTTCCCAGGCGATCACGCCCAGTGCTGTTGGCAGGCTTCGTTTCCATTTACCGCTGCGGGGCAGCTCCGGAATGGGCGCGCAAGGCGCCTTCACCGGATTCCCGTTTAAACCCATCCCTTCATCTGCATGAAGAGATGGATACCTTCGGCGAGCACAAGGTAGGCCGACTTGGGGCAACGGTCAAGCGCCTGTGCGTTAACGCCGTGCGGCGTTGGCCCGGCTGCGGATCTGCTCCAGCGCCTCGTCGTGCAGCAACCGACCGTTCTCCCACACCGTCACCATGGCGTCCTCGAAGCCCAGCGGCATTTCCATGTCGGCCAGCGAGGCGGCCTCCGCCGGCACCGGCACGGTGCGGAACTGGCCGTACTCGCGATGGCGCAGCAGGCTCATGCGGCCGCGCTTGCTCTGCTTGCCGCTGTCGGTCACCGGGTCCTTGTAGACGTCGATCCAGCGCCCGTTGACCCGGGCGGCCGAGCACTTCAGGGCGAACTTCTGGGTGTCACGGTCCAACCGCTGCAGCAGCGCGCCGCCCATGCCGAAGGCGAGGTTGTCGGCGGCGTAGCCGGCCGTGGTGATGCTCTCCAGGATCTCGCCGATGCTGGTGGGGTTGACCCCATCGCCCTGGATCACGCGCACATGGTTGAGCACCTTGTAGCCCTTGCCGTTGACGGTGTGCCCGAAGGCCTCGTCGAGCAGTTCCAGGCACTTGAGCACCACGGTCACCGGGTCGCCCGAGTCGGGGCGGATCACTACCGTGGCGCCCGAGTCGATCACCTGCTGGCGCAGCGTGGTGCCCCAGTGCTCGGTGATGGCGTGGTAGATGTCGTAGCTGTCCGACACCACCGCCACCAGCGCGCCGGGCTTGGCGAACTGCGCCAGCATGTTGCGGTAGGCCTCCACCTCGCCATCGCGGCCCCAGCTGGTGATCGTGCTGTGCTCGGCGGCCGGAATCGAGTAACCCGCCATGGGGGCGTGGTAGAACGCCCGGGCATACAGCAGGGCCGAGACGGTGTCGGTACCGAGGAAGTTGACCAGGTGCGCCGCGCCGCCGATGGCGGCCGATTCCAGGCTCGAGACACCGCGGCTGCCGAAGTCGTGCAGCTTGAATGGCAGCTGCCCCTCCGCGTCATCGCTGGTGCGTTCCAGGAACTGGCGGATGGTCTGCTTGGCATGCCAGCTGATGGTCGCCACGGTGACCGGGTACCAGATGCGCAGCAGCATCGTTTCCAGATACGACGGCACCCAGAACGCGTTCGGGTCGGTCGATTCGATGGTCATCAATGCGTTGTGGACCGGAACGACCGTGCCCTCGGGCACCGCGCGGATGCGGATCGGCATCAGGCCGGCGTGGTGGTCAACGATGTAGCGCCAGCCGTCTTCGTTGAATGGCACACCGTGGGCGGCGAACAGATCGCGCGCGGTGTCGACATCGGCATGGGTGATCGGCTTGGCCAGGTAGTCCTTCAGGAGCGCCTGCAGGCCGAAGAAGACGGTGCGGTCGTACAGGCCGCCGCGCGATTCCACGTAGAAGAAGGTGGCGTCGGTACCCGGCGGATACTGCAGCCAGTGGCTGGCCTTGTAGCTGTCGGTATTGAGGAGAAGATTATCGAGGTAGTGCATGACGGAAGCTCCTTCGCGTCGGGGGAACACCGGCGGTCTATCCGCCGGCGTGGGAAACGGGTCGGGATCAGCCCCGGCCCAGGAAAAACTCCAGGATGTGCAGGTGGTCTTCGTACAGCTGCGGGCCCATGTCCAGCGCTTCGCTCACCGGAATCCAGCGTGCCTTGTCGGCATCGTCGCCGCCGCGCACGGGCGGCAGTTCGCCTGCCGCAAACTCAAAGTGGAAAGCATGGGTGATGGTGCGGCCGCGCTGTCTGCGCTCGGGGTGGTCGAAGACATGCTGGCTCTTCAGCGAGCCCTTCAAGACCGGTAGCGGAATCTTCAGGCGGGTTTCTTCGCGCAGTTCACGCAGGCAGCTGTCGAGCAGGCTCTGCTGCTGGCCGACGAATCCGCCCGGCAATGCCCACAGGCCCTTGCCCGGCTCCGAACGGCGGCGCACCAGCAGCACGTGGCCGGAATGCACCACCACGGCATCGGTGGTGACGAAGGTGGGCGCGTAGGGCGCATCCTTCCAGGCCGCACGGTACTGCTCGATGAAGCGGTACTCGGCCACCAGCTGGCCGTACGCCGGCGAGCTCTTGCGGAAGGCTTCCAGCATTTCGTACACCGGTGCCGGCACGTTGCCGCGCAGCATCAGCAGTGCGCCGTGGAAGTCCAGGTCGCCCGACTCGAACAGGTAGCGGCGCAGTTCCGTGGCCGAGAGCGTTTCGGTGTGCTGCACATCCACCAGCGGCCACTGCGGAAACTCGCGCAGGTAGTAGCTCGATACATCCTTGTCCATGCCCACCAGCCCGACCTTGGCATCGGCGGCGGCACCATCGCTGCGCAGCGCGTCGGCCACGGCACGCTGCACGCCGGCAATCCAGTGCGCCTCGTTGTAGAGGTGGTCGCGAAGGGGACGGATGATCAGCCGTTCGGTGCTGCCATCGAGGGCAGCCTGGATCATCACGGCGCGTTCGGCCACGGTCCAGGGATTGCGGAGGCTGCGGGGGGTATCGGCAGAACCGACCAGGAAGATCAGCTTGCGGGCCCGGCTCAGGGCCAGGCGGGCAACGGCGGCATGGCCGTTGTGGAAGGGCTCGAAACGCCCGATGAAAACGAGATAGTCGTATTCCATGAGAATCCCTCATGTCGTTGTGGCTGCCGCGGGTCTGTCCCTTGGCTTGCTGCAAATGCTACGCCTCCTGTTCAGGCCGTCAAGCCCCGGCGCGTGTCTACCCCGCCAGCGGGCGCATGTAGCGTTGCCACAGGTGGTTGACCAGCTGCAGGTCTGGATCCACCTCGCGCTTCAGCGCTACGAATGCATGGGCTTCCGGGTAGGCCGCCAGGAACTGCGCGGTGGTGGCATGCGGCCGGTAGGGCAGGTAGTAACGCCCGCCGCAGCCGATGGCCGCGTTCACCAGGGCGCGCGTCCAGCCCACCGTCTGCCCGTCTGCCCACGGGTAGCGGCGTTGTTTGTAATACAGCACGAAGCAGAACACCGGTTCCTTTGCCCACGCCATCAGCGCGAGTGGATCGGCAGGCGCATGGCGGATGGACACGTTCAACGCATTGACCTGGTGGTCCTGCAGCACCTTGGCCATGGTCGCGGCGAAGGTGTGGAAGTGCCGCACCGGAATGAAGTACTCCTGCAGCAGGTAGGTGGACATCACGCGCGTGCGTGGCTCCAACGCCGCCACGTCCAGGCTCGCCTCCAGGTTGCGGCGGATCACGCGCGGCGCACGCAGCTTTTTCACCACGCTCCCACGCAGTGAATGCCCGCCAGGCAGTTCGGACAGCGCCCAGATCATGTTCTGCTCGGTGTCGTAGTGCCCGCCCATCGGCACCAGCCGCGTGGGGTCGGTCAGCGCCGCCTGCGTGCGCCGCCATGTGATGGCCAAGGGGGCATCGAACGAGGGTGGCAGCAGGTCGGCGTTGTGCATGACCGCATCGGGGTGCGCCGCGACGTTGCGCTGGAACCAGTCGGGGTACGCGGCCAGCGGCACCCGTTCCACGTGCCGTTCAATGATGTCGTTGTCGACGACGTCCAGCTCCACTTCGCTCACCACGCCGAGCAGTCCGTAGCCGCCCAGCACGCCGGCAAACAGCGCCGCCTGTTGCGTGCGCGTGGCTTCCACCACTTCGCCGGAGCGCAGCACGAGCTGCAATGCGCGCACAGTGGAGGCGATGCTGCCACCGCCCACATAGCGGCCGTGGCAATTCACCGACACCGAGCCGCCCACCGTGAAGTTGCTGAAACTCTGCATGACCTTCACCGACAGATCGTGCCGGTCCAGATGATCCTGCAGTGCACGCCAGCGCATGCCCGCCTTGACCCGCACCACCTTGCGCGCGACGTCCAGGAACACCAGCCCGTTGTACCCCTCCATGTTGAGCTGCAGGGCCTGTTCGGCGCTGGTCTGCCCGCCCATGCTGTAGCGCCCGCCGGCCACGCACACCGGGCCCCGGTGGTGCGTCAGCGCCGAGACGATGTCGGCCTGCCGCTGCACCGGAACCACGCCGGCCACCGCTGTGGCCTCGAGCTGACTGATGTCGTTGACCACCGGCGCGGAGCTGCACGCGCTGACACTGGCGCCGGCCAGTGCACTGGTGCCTGCGGCGGCCAGAAATCGACGTCGGGTGATCATGGGCAATCCTTGCGGGGTGACGATCCGTTCTGCGGATTCTGCGCTGCCTCCGCAGTGCCCTGCCAGTGGCAGCGCCACCACCTGGCATGGATCATTCAGGCGCGACGCCTGCCCGCGCCAACGCCTGGACCGCCTGCGCCACGCGCGCCTCCACGCTGCCGGTAAGCAGGGTGAACGGCATGCCCTGTGCGGACAGCGCCGCCACGTAGGCGCGTTGCTGGGCCAGGCGGAAGGCATCGTCGCGGCGCGTACCATCCTGCACGAACGGGAAGTCCGCCGCGCACAGGAACAGCATGTCGTAGCGGCGCTGCGCCAGCGTGCGCAGCGCGGGCTCGGCGCGGCCGAACATATCTTCGCAATACAGCAGCGTGGTCAGCGGGGTGGTGTCGCACACCAGCCAACGATTGGCGTGGCCGGCCATGGCGTCTTCCCGCGCGACCTGCACCTGCGCGATATGCAGCAGGTCGTCATAGGTCAGCGCACCTTGCCGGGCCTCCCAGTGTTCGCGCCCGAACTCTGCCACCCATTGCGTCTGCAGGTGGCTGGCCAAGGCGGCGGCGAGCGTGGTCTTGCCGCTGGATTCGCCGCCCAGCAGGCCGATCCGGCCGACGAAACCGGCGTAGACGCGCGGGTCGAGAAAGCCGCGCAGCGCGTGCGGATCACGCCGCAGCGCAGTGCCCGAGACCGGAACCTGGCGGCGGGCCTGGTCCAGGCACACATGGGCAACCGGCCACGGCCGCCCCGCTTCGGTGCTGAAATGTTCCTGCAGGGCTGCCGCGAATCCATCGCCGTACGATTCGCTGGTAAACACCGCGTCCACCCGCACGCCCCAGAGGGCGCTGCACACCCAGCCCACGAATGCGCGCTGGGCCGCGTCGTCGTCCTCGTTGGTGGGCAGCCGCCGTACCGGCAGGCTGTGCTGTCGGCACGCTGCGGCCAGTCGGCCATCGTCCAGCACCAGCCGTGTCACGTGGGGGTACAGGGCCTGCAGCCACGCCTCACGCTGAGCCGCATGGCAGCCGCTGAATTCCGGCTGGCTCCAGCTCAGCAGCAGCACGCGGTCGCACCGGGCCAGCGCATGGTCGATCAGCGCCTGGTGGCCACGGTGCAATGGACTGAACTTGCCGACCACCAACCCCGTGCGGAAGTGCTCAGGCATGCGCCGGCTGCCCGCGCATCAAGCGGTGCCAGTGCCGCAGCGACACCAGCGCGTTGATCCAGAACACCACGTAGAGCACGGCGGTCAGGTGCAGGCCACGGCTGGCATACAGCGGCACGGCCACGCTGTTGACCAGCAGCCAGAACCACCACGAATCCAGCTTGCGGCGCATCATCAACAACTGCGCAACCACGCTGAGCACCAGCACCGCCGAGTCCAGGAACGGTGCGTAGGCATCGGTCCAGGTATGCAGCAGCAGGCCGTAGCCGACGCTGGCCAGCACGGCGGCCGGCAGGATCCAGGCCAGGGTAGGCAGTTGAACGCGGGTGATCGGCAGGACATGCCCGTGGTCGCCGCGCAGCCACTGCCACCAGCCGATCACGCTGGTGGCCACGAACACGCCCTGCAGCACCACGTCGGCGTAGAGGCGGGCCTCGTAGAACACCACGCCGAACAGGGTGCAGCCGATGATCCCGGTCCACCAGGTGTGCACGCTGTTGCGGCCGGCCAGCAGGATGGAGGCGGCCACGGTGACGTTGGCGGCAATTTCCAGGGCGCTGGTCATGCCGGCGCACCCGGCAGGTCGGAGCTGTACTGCAAGGTGGAGTCCTTTACCTCAAGGGCGTGAAGCGTAACGCGCTGCGTGCTTGTGCGCCCAGCGCAATAAGGCATGCGTTGCGTGATCGATGCGGGGTTGGAGTGAGTCAGGCGGCGTGGTACCTATTGGGTGCATCCGCCAAGGCACTTCGCGCGTATCTCTCCACGACCCTCCCCTGGAACCGGGCATGCGCCACTCACCTCACTGCCTCGCTGGACTGCTCCTGCTGTTGAGCCCGCTGCTCGTGTCGGCCCAGTCCATCCAGCGCCAGGAAGGCCGCGCCTATGCGGCCTCAGGTACGGCCCTGCTGTATCGCGAGAGCCACTGGTTGCAGGGCCCGCCCGAGGCCCAGTCGCGGCTGGTGCTGTACCGCTGCGCCGACGGCCGGGCCTTTGCCCGCAAGTGGATGACCCCGCAGGGCAGCCCGCAGACACCGGACTTCGCGCTGGAAGATGGCCGCGACGGGTACCAGGAAGGGGTGCGCGGCAACGGGGCGGCACGCACGGTCTATACCCGCGCCTCGGCCGCCGCCGCGCCGGTCAGCCATGCACTGGTGGTGCCGCCCGATGCGGTGGTGGATGCCGGCTTCGATGCTGCGGTCCGCCGCCACTGGGAGGACCTGCGTGACGGGCAGGCGGTGGCGTTCCAGTTCCTGCTGCCCAGCCGCCAGCGGCTGGTGCCGTTGAAAGTGCAGCGCACCGGCACGCTGACCTGGCAGGGCCAGCCGGCCCAGCAGCTGCAGATGAAGCTGGATGCGTGGTTCGGGTTTGCGGTGCCGGCGGTGACCCTGGTGTACGCCAGCGCCGACCAGCGCCTGCTGCAGTTCAGCGGCACCGGCAACGTGCGTGACCGCAACGGGCGCTATCCGCAGGTGCGGGTGGAGTTCCCCGCGCGGCCGGTAGCGGCGTCCGCCGCCGAGCTTGCCACGGCACGGGTGCAGCCACTGGTGAAGACATGCGACAGCTGAATACCCTCTTGCGGCCAACCGCCGGAGCAACGACCATGCAGACTCGCTCCCTGCCGACATTGAGCCCGCGATGCCTGAGCTGGACGTTTCCGACACCGACGCCGCAACGCGCCTGGACGAACTGCTCGTCCGCGTCGCCGCGGGCGACCGCAAGGCGTTCGAATCGGTCTACCAGCTGGCGTCCGGGCGTCTGTTCGCCATCTGCCTGCACCTGCTGCACGATCGCGGCGACGCCGAGGACGTGCTGCAGGAGGTCTTCGCCAGCGTGTGGAAGAAGGCGGGGCAGTTCGATCCGGCCAAGGCCTCGGCCATGACCTGGCTCTCGATGACGGCCCGCCACCGCGCGATCGACCGCCTGCGCGCCGCGCCGCCGCGCGCGATGGACGACCTGTCGGTGATCGACGACCTGCCCGACGCCGACGCGCAGCCGCCGCAGGCCGCAGAGCAGGCGTCGGACCGCGAGCGCCTGGCGCGCTGCCTGGACACGCTGGAAAGCAAGCGCCGCGCGCTGATCCGCGCCGCATTCATGGACGGCTCCAGCTATGAAGAGCTGGCCCGTCGCATCGGTTCGCCGCTGGGCTCGGTGAAGAGCTGGATCCGGCGCGGCCTGGGCCAACTGCGGGTGTGCCTGGAACAATGAACATCCGCGACCTCCACGACCTTCCTGACGACGGCGAGCCGCCGACCGCCGACATCCTGGCCGGCGAGTACGTGCTGGGCGTGCTCGACGCCGCGCAACGCGCCGAGATCGAGCGCCGCATTGAAACCGACCCGGGCTTCGCCCGGCTGGTCCAACAATGGGAACAGCGGCTGGCGCCGCTGCTGGAATCGCTGGGCACGGCCACGGTGCCGGCGCACCTGTGGCCGCGCATCCGTACCGAGCTGGGCTGGCCGGCGGTCGCCGCGGCGCCGGCGAGGCTCTGGCAGCGCACCGGCTTCTGGCAGGGCATGACCGCCCTGGCCGCGGCATTGGCGCTGGTGGCGGTGTTCAACCGCCAGGAACTGCCGCCCACCGCGCCGGTGACCCCGGTGGCCGTCACTCCGACCCCGACCCCGGCCGAACCGGAGCAGGCCACCAAGCCGGTCACCCCGCTGCTGCACGACGACGGCACGCCCGGTTGGCTGGCCTCGGTCGACAAGGCGCAGGGCAAGGTGCTGATGGTGCCCGTGCCCGCCCCGGCCGATGCGGCCGGACGCGCACCGGAGCTGTGGCTGATCCCGGCCGGTGGCACCCCGCGCTCGCTGGGCCTGGTCTCGATCAACCGGGCGCACACGGTGGCGGTCCCGGACACGCTGCGTGACGTGCTGGTGAACGGCTCGATGCTGGCGATCACCCTGGAACCGTCCGGCGGCGCGCCGCAGGGCATTCCGACCGGTCCGATCATCGCCAAGGGCGACATCGCCAACCTGTAACGGCACCCTTCCGGAAGTATTTTTCGGAATGGGTGCATCCAAACGCCGCCGGCCTGCGTATCTCCTGATGAACCGCTCAGGAGACGCGCGACATGCTGTCCCGTTCCACCCCCGATGCATCCGGCCGCGGCCCCCGCCGCCGGATGGCCACGCTGCTTCGCTGGTTCGATACCGGCGCCGACGCGGCGGTATCCGACGGCGCCGAGCAGCGCGTGGACTGGCTGCGCGCGATCCCGTTCGCGGCCATGCACCTGGCCTGCCTGGCCGTGATCTGGGTGGGGGTGTCCTGGGTGGCGGTAGGCGTGGCGGTGGCGCTGTACGCGCTGCGCATGTTCGCCATCACCGCGTTCTACCACCGCTACTTCGCGCACCGTACCTTCCGCACCTCGCGGGTGGTGCAGTTCGTGTTCGCCCTGATCGGCGCGTCCAGCGTGCAGCGCGGGCCGCTGTGGTGGGCCGCGCACCATCGCAACCACCACCGCCATACCGACACCGCCGCAGACCCGCATTCCCCCAGCGTGCACGGCTTCTGGTGGAGCCACATGGGCTGGTTCCTCACCACGGAAGGGTTCCGCACCGACTGGGCGCGCATTCCCGACCTGGCCCGCTATCCCGAACTGCGCTGGCTGGACCGCTTCGACACCCTGGTGCCGATCGCGCTGGCCGCAGCGCTGTTCGGGCTGGGCGCCCTGCTTGAGCATCTGCTGCCCGCGTGGGGTACCAGCGGCGGGCAGATGCTGGTGTGGGGCTTCTTCATTTCCACGGTGGTGCTGTTCCACGCCACGGTGACCATCAACTCGCTGGCGCACCGGTTCGGCCGACGCCGCTTCGACACCGGCGATGACAGCCGCAACAACCTGTGGCTGGCCCTGCTCACCTTCGGCGAAGGCTGGCACAACAACCACCACTTCTTCCCGGGCACGGCGCGGCAGGGCTTCTACTGGTGGGAAGTGGATGTGACCTGGTACGGCCTGCGCGCGATGGCGCTGCTGGGCCTGGTGCGCGACCTCAAACCCGTGCCGGCCTGGGTGCTGGCCAAGGCGGAGCACTGACATGCGCATTGCCGTGATCGGATCGGGCATCGCCGGCCTGGCCAGTGCGTGGTGGCTCAGCCAGCGCCACGAAGTGACCCTGTTCGAGGCCAACGACTACCTGGGCGGCCACACCCACACCCACCAGGTGCAGGTGGATGGGCGCATACACGCGGTGGACACCGGCTTCATCGTGTTCAATCCGCTGAACTACCCGTTGCTGACCGCGCTGTTCGACGAGCTGCATGTCCAATCGCAGCCCACCACGATGAGCTTCTCCGTGCACAGCGAACGCAGTGGGCTGGAATACAACGCCACGTCGCTGGATACGCTGTTCTGCCAGCGCCGCAACCTGGTGTCGCCGCGCTTCTGGGGCATGCTGCGCGACCTGCGGCGCTTCTACCGCGAGGCGCCTGCGCTGCTGCACGGCAACGATGAGGGCCCGTCGCTGGGCGAATTCCTGGACCAGGGCGGCTACGGGGGCGCCTTCATCCAGGAACACCTGCTGCCGATGGCGTCGGCGCTGTGGTCGTCGCCGATCGCCAGCCTGGCCGACTTCCCCGCACGCTACCTGGTGCAGTTCATGGCCAACCACCAGATGCTGCAGGTCAGTGGGCGTGCGCCGTGGCGGGTGGTCACGGGGGGCTCGTGGCAGTACATCCAGGCGCTGCGCCGGCGCTGGCACGTGCGCGAGCGGCTGGGCTGCCGGGTGCTGGGCGTGGAGCGCCACGAACACGGCGTGCGGGTGCATACCGCAGGCGGGCTGGAAGGCTTCGACCAGATGGTGCTGGCCTGCCACAGCGACCAGGCGCTGGCGCTGCTCTCCGATGCCGATGGCATCGAACGCAGCATCCTTGGTGCAATCCGCTACCAGCCCAACGAGGTGGTGCTGCACACCGATGCGCGTCTGCTGCCGAGCAACCGCAAGGCGTGGGCGGCGTGGAACGCGCATGTGCCGCGCGACCCGCTGGCGCCGTGCACCGTCAGCTACTGCATGAACCTGCTGCAGGGCATCGACACGCCCACGCCGCTGGTGGTCACGCTCAACCGCAGTGAGGCCATCGCGCCGGAGAAGGTGCTGCGGACGCTGCAGTACGCCCACCCCGTGCACGACCATGCGATGGTGCGCGCGCAGTCGCGCTGGGCCGAGATCCAGGGTCGGCGCCGCACCTGGTTCGCCGGTGCCTACTGGGGCTGGGGTTTCCATGAGGACGGCATCCGCAGCGCGCGCCGCGTGGTGGACGCGCTGCACGCGCTGGATGCCGAAGCCTGGTGGCCGCTGTCGCACGGGGTGCCGGCATGACGGCCAGCGCCATCTACCGAGGCAGGATGCGGCACCGCCGGCATGCCCCGCGCGCGCATGCGTTCGGCTATCCGGTGGCGCAGCTGCTGCTCGATCTCGACGAGATCGGCCAGGTGTTCCGCGGCCGCTGGCTGTGGTCGGTGAACCGCCGCAACGTGGCCGAGTTCCGCCGCAGCGATTACCTGGGCGACCCGCAGCAGCCGCTGGCCGAAGCGGTGCGCGCGCGCATCAGTGCGGCCCTGGGGCGCGCGCCGGCCGGACCGATCCGCCTGCTCACCCACCTGCGCTACGCCGGCCATGTGTTCAATCCGGTGAGCTTCTACTACTGCTACGCCGCCGACGGGACCACGCTGGACTGCATCGTGGCCGAGATCACCAATACCCCGTGGAAGGAACGCCACGCCTACGTGCTGCCGGTGGCGCAGTCCGATCGACACGGGCGCGCGCTGTGCTGGACCTTCGACAAGCAGTTCCACGTCTCGCCGTTCATGCCGATGGACTGCGAGTACCGCTGGCGCTTCACCGCGCCGGGCGATGACCTGCACGTGCACATGCAGGTGTGGCGCGCGGGCGAGCGCCAGTTCGACGCCGACCTGGACCTGCGGCGCCAGCCGCTGGACGGGCGCGGGCTGGCCGGCGTGCTGCTGCGCCACCCGCTGATGACGTTGAAGGTGGTGGCGGCCATCCATTGGCAGGCGCTGCGCCTGTGGCTCAAGCGCACCCCGGTCCACGACCATCCCTCCCTTGCGGAAAAACAATCATGAACGACCTCTCCCGGGCGCTGGCGCTGCCACGACCCACTGCACTCGAGGCGTTCCTGCGCCGGCGCCTGCTGGCCCAGCTCGGGCCGTTGCAGGGCGGCTGCCTGCAACTGCGCGATGCGCTGGGCGAGGTGAGCCTGGGCGACCCCGCCGCGCCGCTGAAGGTGACGGTATGGGTGGACGATCCGGCGTTCTACCGCGCGGTGGCCGCGCAGGGCAGCGTGGGTGCTGGCGAGTCCTATATCCGCGGCGACTGGCGCTGCGACGACCTGGTGGCGCTGGTGCAGCTGCTGGTGCGCAACCGCGATCTGCTCGATGGCATGGAGCGCGGTCCGGCGCGGCTCGGCGGCTGGCTGCTGAAGGGCTGGAACCGGCTGCGCCGCAACACCCGCGAGGGCAGCCGCCGCAACATCGCCGCGCACTACGACCTGGGCAACGCGTTCTTCTCGTTGTTCCTGTCCTCGGACCTGATGTACTCCTCGGCGCTGTATGCCGAAGCCGGCGACACGCTGGAAGTGGCCTCGCAGCGCAAGCTGGCGCGCATCTGCGAACAGCTGCAGCTTGCGCCGGGTGACCGCGTGGTGGAGATCGGTACCGGCTGGGGCGGCTTTGCGGTGTACGCCGCGCTTCACCACGGCTGCCATGTCACCACCACCACCATCTCGAAGGAACAGTACGCGCTGGCCAACGAACGCGTGGCCGCCGCCGGCCTGCAGGACAAGGTCACGGTGCTGCTCAAGGACTACCGCGACCTGGACGGCCAGTACGACAAGCTGGTGTCCATCGAGATGATCGAGGCGATCGGTGCGCAGTACCTGGACACCTACTTCGCCACGCTCGGGCGCTTGTTGAAGCCTGATGGTCTGGCCATGCTGCAGGCCATCACCATCGAAGACCAGCGCTACGAACAGGCCCGGCGCAGCGTGGACTACATCAAGCGCTTCGTCTTTCCGGGCAGCTTCATTCCGTCGATCAACGCCATGCTGGCGGCCAAGACCCGCAGCAGCGACCTGCAGCTGATCGGCCAGCATGACTTCGGCCCCTCCTACGCACTCACCCTGCGCGCCTGGCGGCGCCGGTTCCTGTCGCAGCTGCCCGCCGTGCGTGCACAGGGCTTCGATGATCGCTTCATCCGCCTGTGGGAGTTCTACCTGGCGTACTGCGAGGGTGGATTCCTGGAGCGCTCGATCGGCGTGTCGCACCTGCTGATGGCGCGGCCCGGCTACCGCCCGGCGCTGATCGCAGGCACCCACTGACATGCGCCACTTCTGGGCCAACGTGATCGGCAACCAGCTGGTGTGGCTGTGCGCGGTGGTCGGTGCCGGGCACGGACTGCGCTGGCCGGCGCTGCTGGCCGCGACCGCCTACGTCGGCAGCCAGCTGGCGATGTCGGCGCGGCCTGCGGTGGAGCTGAAGGTGCTGGCGGTGGCCGTGCTGTGCGGGCTGGTGGTGGATGGTATTGCCGGGGGCTCGCAGCGGGTGGTGTACGCCGCGGCGTGGCCCAGCGCGTGGCTGGCACCGGTATGGATTCTGGCGTTGTGGGCCGCGTTCGCCATGACCCTCACGGTTTCACTGAAGGTGCTGCAGCAGAAGCGGTGGCTGGCCGCGCTGCTCGGGCTGCTCGCGCCGCTGGCCTATCTCTCCGCCTCGCGGGGCTGGTCGTCGGTGCTGTTTGCCGCGCCGTCCTGGCAGGGCGTGATCATCCTGGCGCTGGGTTGGGCGGTGGCGCTGCCGCTGCTGGCGGCCAGCGCGCGGCATTGGCAGCACGACGCTGCCGCTGTCGCGAATACGAACGGAGCACACGCATGAACGTACCTGGATGGGGCTCGCTCGGATGGGTCTGGCTGTATGCCGCGCTGATCATGTGCTGGGGCTGGTGGTGGCAACGCCGGCACCAGAACATCGGCGTGGTGGATGTGTTGTGGGCTAAAGGGGTTGGCGCCTCTGCGCTGCTGTTGGCACTGCTGGGGGAGGGCAGTGCCGCACCGCGCATCGCGTTGGCCGTTCTGGGGGGCGCCTGGGGAGTGCGCCTGGCCCTGCACCTGTGGCGCCGGGTGCGCAGTGAGGCGGAAGACGGGCGCTACCAGCACCTGCGTCGCCACTGGAACGGTCACCAAGGCAAGATCTTTGGCTTCTTCCAGTTCCAGGCACTGTTGATCGTGTTGTTCGCGCTGCCCTTCGTGGCGGTGTCGCAGAGCGCAGCGCTGCCGGTTGGCTGGATCATTGCGGCGGCGGGCATGTGGCTGCTCAGCGTGGGCGGCGAAGCCATTGCCGACCGCCAGCTGGCGCGCTTCCGCGCCGACCCGGCCAACAAGGGCAAGACCTGCCGCGAGGGCCTCTGGCGCTATTCGCGGCACCCGAACTACTTCTTCGAATGGCTGCACTGGTTCACCTACGTACTGCTGGCCGTGCACTCGCCGCTGTGGTGGCTCGCCTGGTCCGGACCGCTGGTGATGTACGTGTTCCTGCGCTGGGTGAGCGGCATTCCCTTCACCGAGGCGCAGGCGCTGCGCAGCCGTGGTGAGGACTACCGCGACTACCAGCGCACCACCCCGATGCTGTTTCCGTGGTTCCCCTCTCGTCAAACCTCCCCCCAAAAGGAGTCGTCCCCGTGAATGTCGCCCGTGAATCGCTGCCCCTGCCGGACTACGCACCTGGGCTGACCGGCCTGGCCGAACGCGGCCTGTTGCCCGATGCGCTGCTGCGGCTGGGCATCCGCCGCCAGTGCGAACAGCGCTTGCGCGAGGAAAGCGCCGGCGGCGCGGAGGGGCAGTCGCAGCGCTTTGCCGAGCGCATCGCGGGGCTGTCGCGCAGCCCGCTGGCCCTGCACGTGGATGCCGCCAACCGCCAGCACTACGAAGTGCCGGCGGCGTTCTTCCAGGACTGCCTCGGCGCGCGCCTCAAGTACAGCAGCTGCTATTACCCCACCGGTACCGAAACCCTGGACCAGGCCGAGGAGGCGATGCTGGCGCTGTACGGCGAGCGCGCCCAGCTGGCCGACGGCCAGGACATCCTGGAACTGGGCTGCGGCTGGGGCTCGTTGACGCTGTGGATGGCCGAGCGCTACCCGGCCGCGCGCATCACCGCGGTGTCCAACTCCAACAGCCAGCGCGAATACATCATGGCCCAGTGCCGCGCGCGTGGGCTCGACAACGTGACCGTGCTGACCCGCGATGTGAACCAGCTGACGTTGGACGATGGCAGCTTCGATCGCTGCATCTCCATCGAGATGTTCGAGCACCTGCGCAACTACGAACGGCTGCTGCAGCGTATCCAGCACTGGCTGCGCCCGGACGGCAAGTTGTTCGTGCACATCTTCGTGCATCGCACGCTGATGTATCCGTTCGAGACCGAGGGCGAGGACAACTGGATGGGGCGGCATTTCTTCACCGGCGGCCTGATGCCGTCGGCCGATACCCTGCTGTGCTTCCAGCAGCACCTGCACCTGCAGCAGCGCTGGTTGCTGGACGGGACCCATTACGAGCGCACCGCCAACCACTGGCTGGAGCGCCAGGACCAGAACCGCGACGCGGTGATGGCCGTGCTGCGTGCCGGCTACGGCGATGCGGCCGCAGCGCTGTGGTTCCAGCGCTGGCGCATGTTCTGGATGGCCTGTGCAGAGTTGTTCGGCTACCAGCAGGGCCAGCAGTGGATGGTTGCGCACTACCTGTTCGGTCGCTCCTGACCCCCTTCGAGGAAACCGCCATGTCCCTACGTCGCCTGTTTCCCCTGCTTGCTGCCGGCATGCTGTTTGGCTGTGGTGGCAACACCCGCCCCATCCCGCCGGTGGCCCACGTCGATGTGCCACGCTTCATGGGCGACTGGTATGTGATCGCGCATATTCCCAGCCGCCCGGAACGCGAGGCCTTCGATGCGGTCGAGTCGTACCAGCTGCGCCCCGACGGCCGCATCCAGACCACCTTCCGCTACCGCAAGGGCAGCTTCCAGGCCCCGATCAAGACCATGCATCCGGTGGGCACCGTCAAGGAAGGCACCAACGGCGCCGAGTGGGGCATGCAGTTCGTCTGGCCGATCCAGGCCGAGTACGTGATCGTGTCCCTGGACGATGACTACCAGCAGACCATCGTCGGGCGCAGCAAGCGCGACTACATGTGGTTGATGGCACGCACCCCGAAGATCTCCGACCAGGACTACCAGAAGGCCATGACCCGCATCGCCGCGCTGGGTTACGACCTGTCGCAGGTGCGCCGCGTACCGCAATCGGCCGCAGGCGACCGATAGCCGCAACTGCGGCGCGGTTCTCAGGTCCTGAGAAGCCTCTGGGCGATACTGTGCCTATAGCGTCACCCCGTGGCGTGTCCGTCCTGACGCGGGCATGTCGTGGGGGAACGCTGCAGTGACAGGCAGGTCTCGTGGGTCCAGGGAAGGCGGCTGGCGCGGCAACGCGCGGTGGGCGGACAGAGGGCGGCGACGTGGCGGACAAGTACTGCGATCTGGTCATGAAGGGCGGTATCACCAGCGGCATCGTGTATCCCAATGCGGTGTTGTCGCTGGCCCGCGACTACCGGTTCAAGAACATCGGCGGAACGTCGGCTGGCGCGATTGCCGCCGCAGTGGCGGCCGCGGCGGCGCTCGGCGACCGCCGCCGCCACGCGGGTGAACCGGTGCAGGCAGAGGTCGGCTTCGCGGGGCTGGCCGACGTATCGGCGCAGCTGTCGCGGCGCGGCTTCATCTACAGCCTGTTCCAGCCTGCGCGCGGGGCGCATACCGCGTATCGCCTGCTGGTGACGCTGGCCGGCAAGTCCAGCCTGCCGCGCAAGATCGCCTGCCTGCTGGCGGCGGTGTTCGCCATCGCGCCACTGGAACTGCTGGCCGCGCTGGCGCTGCTGCTCGGCATCGGGTGGCTGGCCGCCGGCAGCCAGGGCATGTGGGCCACGCTGCTGCCCTCGCTGCTGTGCGCCTATGGGGCCGCCGTGCTGGCCTCGGCGTTGCGCGTGGCACGCGTGGCGCGGCGCAACCTGCTGGGACTGTGTTCGGGTGCCACGCAGCCTGATGCTACAGCGCCGGCCCTGACCGACTGGCTGCATGCGCGCCTGCAGGCCCTGTCCGGGCAGCCGCTGGGGCAACCGCTCACGTTCGGCGACCTGCACCGCGCGCCGCGCTATCCCGGCGAACCCGCCGGTTCGCAGTCGATCAGCCTGCAGATGATCACCACCTGCGTGTCGCACACCGAGCCACGCACGTTGCCGTTCAACGGCGCGCACTTCTGGTTCCGGCGCGAGGAGTTCATGCAGCTGTTCCCGGCCAGCGTGATCGAGTGGCTGGTGGCCCAGGCCGGCGCGCCGCAGCGGGTGGAGGGTGTTGATTACTACCGTCTGGTGGATGGGGAGCAGTTGCCGGTGCTGGTTGCCACGCGCATGAGCCTGAGCTTCCCGCTGCTGATCAGCGCGGTGCCGCTGCATGAGCCGGCGCGGCGCGAGCGGCGCTGTGAATCGGCCGACGAGGCACTGCCGCCACGCGACAACCGCAACGTTGCCGACAGCACGGAGGGCCTGACCAGTGCGGGCCAGGGCGAGGGGTCGGTGATCGCGGCGTTCCGCGTGTGCTGGTTCTCCGATGGAGGCATCAGCAGCAACTTCCCGATCCACCTGTTCGACGCCGCGCTGCCGCGCTGGCCGACGTTCGGCATCAATCTGGTGTACCCACGCCATCCCGACGCCGCGCAGCCCGGCGACGATGCGGAAACTGCGGTCGACGCCGCCGTGTTCCTGCCTACCGAGAATCGCCAGGGCTGGCAGCGCAGCTACCAGCCGATAGCGCGGCCGTTGGCGGCGGCCGAGATGTCCGGCTTCCTGTTCTCCATCGTGTCGACGATGCAGAACTGGCGCGATGTGTTGCAGGCGCGCGCGCCGGGGTACCGCGACCGCATCGTGCACGTCACGCTGCAGGGCGACGAGGGCGGCATGAACCTGGACATGCCGCAGGCGGTGCTCAGCCGCATCGCCGCCAAGGGCAGCGTGGCCGGCGAGCGCTTCGGTGATTTCTCGTTCGCCAACCACTACTGGATCCGCTGGCGCAACCTGGCCTCGGCCTACCAGCGCTATACGCTGGAAGTAGCGCGCACCGATGACCCGGCCCAGCGCGTGGCCGGGTGGCGGGACGCGTACGAAACCGTCGCCCGCGGCGAACCGCCCGCGCCCTCGTACCGGCTGGGTTCGGAGGACAAGCGGCGTGCATCGCAGCAGCTGTGGCGGCTGATGGTGGAGCAGGGGCAGGCATGGGAGGATCTCGGCCCGGACCTCACCGAAGGCGCGCCGCGCCCCCTGCCGCAGATGAAGGTGACGCCGAGCTATTGACCGCAGAGCGGTCAACAGCCGGTAGTGCCGGCCGCTGGCCGGCTCCAGGCAACTCTCCACCACGCGCCACAATGCCGGCCGCTCGCACCACGCACCACGCACCACAATGCCGGGCCGCTCGCACCACGCACCACGCACCGCAAGGCCGGCCGCTGGCCGGCTCCAGGCACCACGCACCGTAGTGCCGGCCGCTGGCCGGCTCCAGGCAACTCCTGCCGGAGGTCATGAAGAGCCGGCCAGCGGCCGGCACTACCGGGCAATCGATTATCGCCTGGAGCCGGCCAGCGGCCGGCACTACCGGGCAAATGATTATCGCCTGGAGCCGGCCAGCGGCCGGCACTACCGGGCAATCGATTATTGCCTGGAGCCGGCCAGCGGCCGGCACTACCGTTTACGCGCGCCCGGGCAGCTGCGCGAACGCGCGCTGCATGCAGTCCTCGCGCGGGCACACCCGGCAGCCGGGGCCGATCGACACCGAGTTGCCCGGGCTCTGGATGTCCAGCCCGCGCGAATAGATCAGCCGCTCGGCATGCTGCAGGTCGCAGCCCAGTGCCACCGCGAAGGTCTTGCGCGGCTGCCCATGCCCGACCGGGCCGCTGCTGACCTGGCGCGCCAGCCAGAAGTGGCGGCGCCCGTCGGGCATGCGTGCGGTCTGGGTCAGCACCCGCCCGGGTTGGTTGAAGGCCTCGTACACGATCCACAGCGGGCACGAGCCGCCCACCTGCGAGAAGTGGAAGTCGGTGGCCGAATGCCGCTTGGACACATTGCCGGCGCGGTCCACCCGGATGAAGAAGAACGGCAGCCCTGGCGCACTGCGCCGAGCCAGCGTGCTGAGCCGGTGGCAGACCGCCTCGAAACCCACCCCGAAGCGGTGCGCCAGCGCGTCGATGTCGTAGGCGCTGTGCTCGGCCGCGCGCAGGAACTGCGCATACGGCATCACCAGCGCCCCGGCGAAGTAGTTGGACATGCCGATCCGCGCCTGCGCGATCTGCTCGGGCTGGTGGAAGCTGGCCCGCGCGATCACCGCGTCGATCTGTTCGGCATAGCCCAGCAGCGCCAGCTCGGCGGCCATCTGGAAGGCCTGCTGGCCCGGTTCCAGGTAGTCGGGCAGCCACAGCGTGCGGCTGCCGCCGTCGTACACGCGCTTCTCGCGCCCGGCCTGCAACGGCGCCACTTCCACCAGCACGCCGTGGCGGTCGGCCAGCAGCTGGCGCAGGCGCGGCGCCACGTGCCCGGTCACCAGCCCCCATTCGCCGAACAGCTGCTCGGCCAGGTCGTCCAGCTCCGGAATGTGGTTGTGCATGCGGTTGAAGAAGTCGCGCACCTGGTCGCCGGCTGGCAGCGCCTGCCCGGCCTGCGGGTCGCCCAGCTGGAACTCCAGCGCGGCGGCGTGTTCGCGCAGCAGCAGGTGGCGGCGGTGCAGGTCGAGCAGGGCCCGGCTGATCTGCGGCAGGTTGCCCGCCATCGCCCGCAGCTCGGTGCTGCTCACGTCGTCCAGGCCCAGGTCGCGCAGGGTCTCGCCCAGCGCCTCCTGCAGAGCGCCGGGCTCATCGACATCGAACAGGTCGGTAACGTCGCCCAACACCTCGCGCAGCTTCTGCTGCACCGCCGGAGTCAGGGGGCGCTTGTTGCGCTCGATCTGGTTCAGGTAACTCGCCGACAGCCCCAGCGCCCGGGCGAGGTCCGCCTGGCTGTAGCCGCGTTGTTCGCGCAGCTTCAACAGGCGCAGGCCGATCTGGCGTTGATGCAGCTGGCTATTCACAGAATTAACAGAAATCGTAGCGGGCGTTGGCCAGATTAAGCGTATACAGGCCGGAAATCGAGCGTTTGGCTGTGAATAATGCCAATAACTTATCGACCCGCCGGGATTGTTATGACTGTTGCAGCGCCCCGTATCCGCATGTTGATCGACGGCCAGTTCGTCGAATCGGCCAGCTCGCACTGGCAGAACGTGGTCAATCCGGCCACCCAGGACGTCCTGGCCCAGGTGCCGTTCGCCACCGTCGGCGAAGTCGATGCCGCCGTGGCCTCGGCCAAGGAAGCCTTCAAGACCTGGCGGAAGACGCCCATCGGCACCCGCGCGCGCATCTTCCTGAAGTACCAGCAGCTGATCCGCGAACACATGGGCGAGCTGGCCCACATCCTCAGCGCCGAGCAGGGCAAGACCGTGCCCGACGCCGAAGGCGACGTGTTCCGAGGGCTGGAAGTGGTTGAACACGCTGCGGCGATCGGCAACCTGCAGCTGGGCGAGCTGGCCAACAACGTGGCCAACGGCGTGGACACCTACACCCTGCTGCAGCCGCTGGGCGTGTGCGCGGGCATCACCCCGTTCAACTTCCCGGCGATGATCCCGCTGTGGATGTTCCCGATGGCCATCGCCACCGGCAACACCTTCATCCTCAAGCCGTCCGAACAGGACCCGATGGTCACCATGCGCCTTGTCGAACTGGCGCTGGAAGCAGGCATTCCCAAGGGCGTGCTCAACGTCGTGCACGGCGGCGAAGAAGTGGTCAACGCGATCTGCGACCACCCGGACATCAAGGCCGTGTCGTTCGTCGGTTCCACCCGCGTCGGCACCCACGTGTACAACCGCGCCTCGCTGGCCGGCAAGCGCGTGCAGTGCATGATGGGCGCCAAGAACCACGCCGTGGTGCTGCCGGACGCCAACAAGGAACAGAGCCTCAACGCCATGGTGGGTGCCGCCTTCGGTGCGGCCGGGCAGCGCTGCATGGCCGCCTCCACCCTGGTACTGGTGGGCGAGGCGCGCGAGTGGGTGCCGGACCTGGTGGCCAAGGCCAAAACGCTGAAGGTCAGCGCCGGCAGCGTGGCCGGCACCGACGTCGGCCCGGTGATTTCCTGCGCCGCCCGCGAGCGCGTCGAAAGCCTGATCGCCTCGGGCGTGGAGCAGGGCGCCAAGCTGGTGCTCGACGGTCGCAACCCGCAGGTGGATGGCTTCGAAAAGGGCAACTTCGTCGGCCCGACCATCTTCGACGGCGTGACGCCGGGCATGCGCATCTATGACGAAGAAATCTTCGGGCCGGTGCTGGTCATCCTGGAAGCGGAGACGCTGGATGACGCCATCGATCTGATCAACAGCAACCCCAACGGCAACGGCACGGCGCTGTTCACCCAGTCCGGTGCGGCGGCTCGCCGTTTCCAGGAAGAGATCGACGTCGGCCAGGTCGGCATCAACGTGCCGATTCCGGTGCCGGTGCCGCTGTTCTCGTTCACCGGTTCGCGCGCCTCCAAGCTCGGCGACCTGGGTCCGTACGGCAAGCAGGTGGTGATGTTCTACACCCAGACCAAGACCATCACCGCGCGCTGGTTCGACGACGAAACGCTGGGTCATGGCGTCAACACCACGATCAGCCTGAAGTAAGTGACTGCAGGGAATTTTTTATGAGCAACTCGATGACGACGGAACTCGAAGAAGCGCAGCAGGCCTATAGAGAGGCGGCGCGCGACTTCGCCCACGCCGAACTGGCGCCGCACGCCGCGCGATGGGATGCGGAGGGCATCTTTCCGCGCGAGGCGATCGCCAAGGCAGGGGAACTCGGGTTCTGTGGCCTGTACATGGACCCCGACGTCGGTGGCAGCGGCCTGAGCCGTCTGGACGCCGCCGTCGTCATCGAGGAGCTCGCCAATGTGGATCCGTCCACCGCGGCCTACATCAGCATCCACAACATGGCCTCGTGGATGGTCTCCACCTGGGGCCAGGACGCGTTGCGGGCCGCGTGGGGCAGCGATCTGTCGTCGGGCAGCAAGCTGGCCTCGTACTGCCTGACCGAGCCGGGCGCAGGCTCCGACGCCGCCTCGCTGAAGACCAGCGCGGTGCGCGACGGCGACCATTACGTCCTGAACGGGTCCAAGGCCTTCATCTCCGGCGCCGGTGCCACCGAGCTGCTGGTGGTGATGGCGCGTACCGGCGGCCCCGGTGCCGGCGGCATCAGCGCGCTGGCCGTGCCGGCGGAACTGGCCGGCATCAGCTACGGCCGCAAGGAAGAGAAGATGGGCTGGAACAGCCAGCCCACCCGCGGCATCACCTTCGAAAACGTCCGTGTGCCGGTGGCCAACCTGCTGGGCGACGAAGGTGGTGGTTTCAAGCTGGCCATGAAGGGCCTGGATGGCGGCCGCATCAACATCGCCGCCTGCTCGCTGGGTGCAGCGCAGGGCGCACTGGATGCAGCACGCCGCTACATGGGCGAGCGCCGCCAGTTCGGCAAGGCGCTGTCGGAATTCCAGGCGCTGCAGTTCAAGCTGGCCGACATGGTCACCCAGCTGGTAGCCGCGCGGCAGATGGTGCATACCGCCGCGCGCAAGCTCGATGCCGGTGCCAGCGACGCCAACGTGTGGTGCGCGATGGCCAAGCGCTTCGCCACCGACGCGGGCTTCCAGGTCTGCAACGAAGCACTGCAGATCCATGGCGGCTACGGCTACATCCGCGAATACCCGATCGAACGCCTGCTGCGCGACAGCCGCGTTCACCAGATCCTGGAGGGCACCAACGAGATCATGCGTGTGATCGTCGCCCGCCACCTGCTCAACACCGATGAGGAACTGCGATGATGGATTGGCGCAAGCACGAACATGTGGGCCTGAAGGTCGAGGCCGATGGCCATGTCGCGGTGGTGACGCTGGACAACCCGCCCGCGCACACCTGGACCGTGCACAGCCTGTCCGCCCTGCGCGATCTGGTAGGTGCACTCAACGCCGACCGCGACATCTACGCGCTGGTGATCACCGGTGGCGGCGAGAAGTTCTTCTCGGCCGGTGCCGATCTGAAGCAGTTCGCGTCCGGCGACAAGGCCGCCGCCCGCGAAGCCGCGCGCCGTTTCGGTGAAGCCTTCGAAGCGCTGTCCGGCTTCCGTGGCGTGTCCATCGCCGCGATCAACGGCTACGCCATGGGCGGCGGGCTGGAATGCGCACTCGCCTGCGACCTGCGCATCATCGAAGAACATGCCCAGGTGGCACTGCCGGAGGCCACCGTTGGCCTGCTGCCGTGCGCCGGTGGCACCCAGAACCTGCCGCGTCTGGTCGGCGAAGGTTGGGCCAAGCGGATGATCCTGCTCGGCGAACGCATCGACGCCGACACCGCCGTGCGCATTGGCCTGGCCGAGGAGAAGGTCGGCAAGGGTGAGGCCAAGGCGCTGGCGCTGGAGTGGGCGCACAAGGCCGGCAAGCAGAGCCCGACCAGCATCGCCGCCTGCAAGGCGCTGGTGCAGGCCACCCGCACCGGCACCCACGCGGCCGCACTGGTCAGCGAGCGCGAAGCCTTCGTTGACCTGTTCGACAGCGCCGACCAGGCCGAAGGCGTGAACGCCTTCCTGGAAAAGCGCGCCGCACAGTGGAAGAACGCATGAGCACGCCGCTCGCCAGCGACGACGCGCCGGTGCTGTTCGAGGAGCGCCCGGCCGCCAACGGCACCCGCATCGGCATCGCCACGCTCAACGCGCCGCGTACCCTCAACGGCTTCTCGCTGCCCATGGCGCACCTGCTGCGTGAGCGGCTGGACGCGTGGGCGAGCGATGACGGCATCGCGCTGGTGGTGCTGCAGGGCGCAGGCGAAAAGGCGTTCTGCGCCGGCGGCGACCTGCACAGCCTGTACCAGAGCATGCGCGCGTACCGCGACGCCGGCCGCAGCGACATCCGCGACAACGCTTATGCGGCCGAGTTCTTCGACGTGGAATACCGCGTCGACTACGCCATTCATACCTATCCCAAGCCGATCCTGTGCTGGGGCCACGGCATCGTCATGGGCGGCGGCATCGGCCTGATGTCCGGCGCCAGCCATCGCGTGGTCAGCGAGCGCTCGAAACTGGCCTTCCCGGAAATCACCGTGGGCCTGTTCCCCGACGTGGGCGGCAGCTGGTTGCTGCCGCGCGTGCCGGGCAAGGGCGGCCTGTTCGTGGCGCTGACCGGCGCGCCGCTCAATGCCGGTGATGCGATCTACGCCGGCCTGGCCGATATCCATATCGCCGAGGCGCAGCGCGAGGCGGTGTTCAACGCCCTGGCCGCCGTGCACTGGGGCGAGGATGCCAAGCGCAACCACGACCAGCTCGACGCGCTGCTGCAACAGCACGCCAGCGATGCCGCCACCGGCCCGCTGCTGCGCAATGCGGCCACCGTGGATGCGCTGTGTAGCGGCGACGACGTCGGCGCCGTCGTCGAGGCGATTGCCGCACTGCAGACCGAGGATCCGTGGCTGACCAACGCGCAGGCCACGCTGGCCGCCGGCGCGCCCGGTTCGGCACGGCTGGCCTTCGAGCTGCAGCGCAAGGCAGAAGGTGCTTCGCTGGCCGAGGTCTATCGGCTCGAGTACATCGCGGCCCTGCACGCGGCTGCCCACGGCGATTTCGCCGAAGGCATCCGCGCGCTGCTGATCGACAAGGACCGCACCCCGCACTGGCAGCCGCGCACGCTGGCCGAAGCCACCGCGGCCTGGGCCGACACCTTCTTCGTTTCGCCCTGGTCCGACGCCGCGCATCCGCTGGCCGACCTGGGTGCCACCGTCCCTGAAAGGAGCCACGCATGAGCCGTATTGCATTCATCGGGTTGGGCAACATGGGTGGCCCGATGGCCGCCAACCTGGCCAAGGCCGGTCACGCAGTCCGCGTGTTCGACCTGGTGCCTGCCGCCGTGCAGGCCGCCGTTGACGCTGGCGCCACCGCCGCCACCTCGGCGCTGGATACGCTGACCGATGCCGAGATCGTCATCTCGATGCTGCCCGCGAGCCGCCACGTGGAAGGCGTCTACCTCGGTGACGATGGCCTGCTCGGGGATATCCAGGGGGGCGCGCTGATCATCGACTGCAGCACCATCGCCCCCGCCACCGCACGCAAGGTGGCCGAAGCGGCGGCCGCGCGCGGCCTGCAGATGCTGGACGCGCCGGTCTCCGGCGGCACGGCGGGCGCACAGGCCGGCACGCTGACCTTCATCGTCGGCGGTGAATCCGATGCGCTGGAGCGCGCCCGTCCGCTGCTGCAGGCCATGGGCAAGAACATCTTCCACGTGGGTGCCAGCGGTGCCGGCCAGGTGGCCAAGCTGTGCAACAACATGGCACTGGGCGTGATCATGGCGGTGACCGGCGAGTCCATCGCCCTGGGCGTGGCGCACGGGCTGGATCCGAAGGTGCTGTCGCAGATGATGGCCGTCAGCACCGGCCGCAGCTGGGCCACCGAAGTGTGCAACCCGTGGCCGGGCGTGCTGGAGAACGCGCCGGCTTCGCGCGGCTACAGCGGCGGCTTCGGCAGCGACCTCATGCTCAAGGACATGGGCCTGGCCGTGGAAGCGGCGATGAGCGTGGGTGCCTCGATCCCGCTGGGCGAACTGGCGCGCAACCTGTACTCGATGAACCACCAGGCAGGTCGCGGCAAGCTGGATTTCTCCAGCGTGGTGCAGCTGGTAACGCCCGAAAAGTAACCGGAACGCGGGCCATGCCCGCAACAACCCGAATGCATCCCGGAAACGGGATCCACCGCGGTGGGATGGGCGGATGCACGGTTCAAGGACCGGCATCCGCCCATTTTTTGTTACACGATGGTCAGCGTCACGTCGATGTTGCCGCGGGTGGCATTCGAATACGGGCACACGATGTGCGCCTTCTGCACCAGCTCTTCCACCTGCTCGCGCGGCAGGCCCGGCACGCTGATCTGCAGCTCTGCCTCGATGCCGAAGCCGGTCGGAATCTGGCCGATGCCCACCTTGCCGGTGATGCTGGTTTCAGCCGGCAGCGCAACCTTGGCCTGGCCGGCCACGAACTTCAGCGCGCCCAGGAAGCAGGCCGAGTAACCGGCAGCGAACAACTGCTCCGGGTTGGTGCCCGGGCCGCCAGCGCCGCCCAGCTCGCGCGGGGTGGAGAGCTGCACGTCCAGCACGTTGTCCGACGAGGTGGCGTGGCCTTCGCGGCCACCGGTAGCGGTGGCGGTGGCGGTGTACAGAACCTTTTCAATCGACATGGGAATCTCCTGGCTGTGAACGGGATGGACCGGTTGGTGAGGTGTACTGTGCGCCGTCTGGGCGGACGTGTGGCAACATAACGTCCAGAAAACTTGATCTGGAGTCCGGAATGGTCGACCGCCTGCAATCCCTGTTGGGCCGCTTCGCGGTCAATGCCGAAGTCTTCCACGCCGGCGCGCTGTGCGGCATCAACGACCTGCCCGCCGACGGCGAGCGCGGCCAGCTGCACCTGATCCGCGACGGCCAGGTACGCGTGGAGCACCCCGACGGCAGCGTGCTCGAGATCACCCAACCCAGCGTCCTGGTGTATCCACGTCCGCTGGCGCATCGCTTCGTCACGGACGCGGAGGTGGGGGCCGACTTCGCCTGCGCCCATCTGCAGTTCGAAGGCGGCGGTAACAACCCCGTCGCCGCCGCGCTGCCGCCGATGATCTGCCTGCCGCTGGACACGCTGTACGGCGGCCAGCCGATCCTGTCGGTGCTGTTCGACGAAGCCTTCGCCCAGCGCTGCGGCCGCCAGGCGCTGCTCGACCGCCTGTTCGAAGTGGTGATGATCCAGATCCTGCGCGCGCTGATGGAAAGCGGCCAGCTCCGCGTGGGCCTGCTCGCCGGCATGGCGCACCCGCGCCTGCGCCATGCACTGGTGGCCATGCACGAAGCGCCCGCCCAGGAATGGACCCTCGAATCATTGGCCCAGCGCGCCGGCATGTCGCGCAGTGCCTTCGCCGACAGCTTCCGCGACACCATCGGCAGCACGCCCGGCCACTACCTGCAGGGCTGGCGCACCCGCCTGGTGCAACAGGCGCTACGCAAGGGCCAACCGCTCAAGCGCATCGCCGTGGATGTTGGGTACGGCAGTGAAGCGGCGCTGTCGCGTGCGTTCAAGTCGCAGACGGGGCAGTCGCCACGGCAGTGGAAGCAGGCATCGGCGCAGTAGCGCCGTTGCGTTGCCACCATCGGCAGACGAGGAGCGACCGACCAATGCGAATACCAGAATATTCCTATCGAGTTCTGTGATCCCTTCGCGGCCAGGTTCGCATTGTGATCGCTACAGTGCCGCCTCTTCATAGGTTGAGAGGGAGCTGGCAATGTTCATGCGCTTTGCGACATTCATGCTGTGGCTGGCGGGTGCAGCGTTGTCGCACCACGCTGCCGCGTCGGATGATCTGACCGGGGAGACCGCTGTCGTACATACGCTCTCGCTTCACGTATCGGTGGGCGGCGAGGAGGTGATGGCACCGGTGTTCCAGATGACGTCGGCCGCTGCGGCGGAGCTGTTCATCGGGTCCAGCGAACAGGATGGCTACACCCTTGTAGTGAATATGCTGGCGCCTGCCGGTTCGGGAGTGTCCGATGGAGCAGGGGCGCAGTTTGTGCTCTGGCGCGGCGTACCTGACAAGGGGGTGCGGCTGCTTGATCAGGTGATGGTGCTCGGCGAGAAGCGCAAAAAGAAGGCAGGGGAAAACGTCCTTTACTCTCCCGGTGCCGGACAGCCTGTCGTACTTACCGTGGTGTCGCACGCGATGCAGACGGTTGCTCGCACTCAGTCGAACGCACTGACGCCGTGTAAGGAGGCTGGGAACATCGGCGTGAACGGTGTTGGAGCAGCGTCACCTGCCCTCAGATCGTCCATTCCCGATCCGTCGTAAACATGATCGTCAGCCACCGATCCGTCGACTCCTCGCCCAGTGCTTCGCCGATCTCGTCGCGCAGCTGATCCCACTCCACCAGCGGGCGCGGTGGGTCGTTGGCGGGCACCACGAAGAACAGTTCGATCTGCTCGCCGCGCCCCACCTTGGCTACGTAGCTGCGGTGCTCCAGGAAGCCATGCTTGGCCACGATGGCGCGCGCGACTTCGTCCACGTGCGACTGCAGGTCCACGGGCGTGATCAGCAGGATGTCCGACAACGCCCGGCGCACGGTGCCGAGCGGGGCGACCACCACGAACGCGCAGACCACCAGCAGGATGGCCGGATCGATGTACGGCACGATCCACGCCCAAGGCGTACCGCGCAGCAGCCAGCCACCGCCGAAGCCGATCAGGTAGGCGCCCGACATCGCCGTGGCCACCATCCAGTTCTTCGCATCCAGGCCGACAAAATCCGAGCCGATGCTGCGGTTGGCACGGCGGATGAACAACGTCATCGCCGCTTCGCCGATGAGCGACAGCACCGCGAACACAATGGCCGGGCCCAAGGCGATCTCGCGGCCGCCGGACATCAGCGCGTTCACGGCGTTCACCGCCGCATAGAGCGCCGCGCCGATCATCAGCGTGCCGCTCACGCCCAGCACAATGGGTTCCAGGTGCCAGAAGCCCATCGTGAAGCGCTGGTTCAAGCGTGACTGCAGCGCGTCCACGTTGGTCGACAGGCTGATCAACCGCACTACCAGCAACGACAGCCACGTCATCACCACGTCGATCAGGCCGTAGATGCCATCGAAGATGATCAGCGAGGAGTTGGCGTACAGGCCGAATGCCACGGCACCGAGCGCCACCGCGAGCGAGGCGGCAATCGACAGACGCAGCACGCCTTGTTCGGTGGCGGGGTCGAACAGGGTGGGCCTTACGCTGCGCATGGGGGTGTGGAGCAGGAAGAGGTAAGCCCCATTGTGCCTGCGCAGCGCTTCCTGCGGCGTGACAAGTAGTTGATCTCACGGAGAAAGACACTTGTATATACGCCTTGAACCCTCAATTTCCCCTTGTAATGCGTGCTGGACGTCAATGGTTTGACGCAGGTATCGTGCACGCGTGGTGCGTCGCCGGGGAAGGGTGGGCGCACCGATGCGGCCACCGCATCGCCGGCGTCATGATCGCCGCGCAGAATGGATACCCGACCGTCGAGGTGGGCCGGCCATGACCGGACACCCGCAAGGAGAAGCGAATGATGCACGCAGTGAACCCTCTTTCTGGACTCCGCCGCCGCCTGTACGGCCACGGCCACTGGAGTGTCCTGGCGCTGACGGTGATGCTGGCGGCCTGCCAGGCACCCAGTTCCGAAGCCGTCACCCTGGGCGGTCCTGCCGCCGCCGGGACCCCGGACGCTGCCGCGCCGGCCGCTGCTCCCCAACCGACCGCCGCGCCAGGCCAGACTGCTCCGACGGCCCCGCAGGCGCGTCCGGGTCTGTCCGCGGCCGACCTGGCGATGGAGGCCGAAGACATGGGCCGGAGCGTCCCCGACGACTCCTACCGCAAGGCCAATCTCCGCCCGCAGTACGCAAAATGCGTCAAGGCCAGCAATGCCGTGACCCCGGCGCTACAGGCGTGTGGTGACGAAGAGTTCGCCTGGCAGGACCGGCGCCTCGTAGCGGCGGTCAGCAAGATCGCCGACGGTCCCGATGGCAAGGTCAAGGACGATCTGATGGACGAGCAGGCGGCGTACATGAGTGACACCAACCGCTACTGCAGCGCGAACCCGGACGAAGATGGCCAGGGCCAGATGCTGGACGCGCAGTCGTGCCGGATCAACCGTACCGCCAATCGCGCCGACCAGCTCGAAGCGCTCATCTCGAAGTAATCCCCCCCCCGCAACGGAGTGTAGGCAATGGATGTTGTTACCCAGGCAAAGCAGGCGATGGACAACTGGCACCGTGGCCAGACGTCGGCCCACTATGAAACCGGCGGTCGCGGCCCGGGCCATGTGTCCACCGGGCAGGGCGATCACGGCGGCGTGTCGTACGGCAGCTACCAGTACGCCACCAACGTGGGCGGTGCCGCCGAGTACGTGCGTGCGTCGCGCTACGCCAGTGAGTTCACCGGCCTGCAGCCCGGCACCGCGGCATTCACCGAGCGCTGGAAGGAAGTGGCCGCGGCCCACCCGACCGCCTTTGCCCAGGACCAGCACGACTTCATCCAGCACAAGTACTACGACGTCCAGATGGACCGCCTGAAGGCGGTCGGCGTGGACCTGTCCGACCGCGGTCCCGCCGTGCAGGACGCACTGTGGAGCACCTCGGTGCAGTACCGCGGCATGACCCGCTCGGTGTTCCACAACGGTCTCAAGGCGGCCTATGGCGAGAACTTCAATCTTGCCGACCTGACCGACGAACAGATCGTGCGCGCTGCGCAGGATTACAAGCACGACAACGTGCAGCGGCATTTTGAAAGCTCCCCGGCCCTGTGGGATTCCCTGCGCGATCGCGCCACCAACGAGAAGACCTCGCTGGTTGGGCTGGCCCGCTACGACCAGGTCAACCGCAACCCCGAGGCCTATCAGGGCAAGGACTACCAGCAGGCCTTCGGCGAGCCCGAACCCCGCCAGCAGGGACGGCGGCAGAGCAGCGCCGCGCCGATGGCCGACGGCATGCTGACGCCGGGCGAGCGCGGCACCGAAGTGGAGGCGCTGCAGAACAAGCTGATCCAGGCCGGCTATACGGGCAAGGACGGCCAGCCGCTGACGGCCGACAAGCACTACGGTCCCAATACCGAGCATGCGGTGCGCGAGTTCCAGCAGGCCAATGGCCTGACGGTGGATGGCAAGGCGGGTGCAAACACGTTGGGCGCGCTGGCGGCCGTGGCGAGCCAGCAAGGGCCGCAGGCGGCAGCGCCTGCCGCACCGGTCGCGCCCACCGCACCGACCCAGGCAGCGCCGACGCAGGCGCCAGCGACGCAGGCTGCCCCGACCGCGCCCACGCGCGATGCCGCCACCCCTGCCACCGCCACTGCCACCGACCTGACCAGTGGCGAGCGGATCCGGGTCGTCGAGCCCTTCGGCAATGGCACGTCAAACCGCACCATCGCGCACGGCACCAGTGGTGAGGACGCCTTCCGCGACATGAAGATCCACCACCCCAATGCCAACCGCGAAGCGGTGCGTACTGGCAATGCAGCATTGGCCGACCGTCATTCGGAGATGGTGGAAGGGGAACTGGAGACGGTCCGCAATCGCGACGACCGCAATGGCATTCCGCTGGTGCACAAGGACCTGATCCTGACCAATCCGCGCGGTGATCGGGAAATCATGATCCCCGCCCCGGTCGCAGGCTACGCCGAAGTCAGGTCGGATGCCTGGAACTCGATCGGCATCTACAGCAAGCCCGCCGGCCACCCCGACCGCGAACTGGTCGGCCAGGTGCTGCACGGCGCACGCGGCACCACCCCGTTCAAGACCGGCGACTACGTGGAATACGGCGCGCCGCTGATCCGCCAGTCCGACGCCGGCACCCCCGGCGCGGTGCATGCGCATATCGAGCTGGAGCCGGAGCAGTACCGCAAGTACCTGGGCGACATGCTCAATGATCGCCTCACGCTGACCCATCAGGCACCCAGCCGGACCCAGTCCGGACCGCCTGCGCAGGCGGCGATGGCCGACGGCGTGATGGTGCACGGCGAGCGTGGCGACGCGGTCAAGGCGATGCAGACCAAGCTCGCGGGGCTGGGTTACCAGGGCGCCGACGGCAAGCCGCTGTCCACCACCGGCTACTTCGGCGACGACACCCGCGCGGCAGTGACGAAGTTCCAGGAAGAGCACGGGCTGAAGAACGACGGCAAGGCTGGGGAGAAGACCCTCGGCCAGCTGGATGCGAGCGTGGCAGCCACGCGAAATGCACCGGCCCACGCAGAGCCCAGCATGCGTGACGCCTCGCATGTGGACAACGCCCGCTTCGAGCAGGCGCAGGGCAAGCTGCAGGCGATGGAACAGCAGCGCACGCAGAGCGGCATGAAGCCGTTGTTTGCCGACGCCGAGCAGCTCGATCGCGCCGCCGGCCAGCTGGTGGTGGCCACCAAGGCCTCCGGCATGCAGCAGATCGATACGGTCGTTGCCCGTCTCGACGGCTCGGGCGTGTTCGCGGTGCAGGGCAACGTGGGCGACCCGGCGGCACGCCGCGCGTGCGTCGAGCACAGCCAGGCGATCTCGCAGACGGTGGAAAGCAGCACCCGCCAGGCAGACGACCTCAACACCCAGTCGCAGAACCAGAGCCAGCACCAGGAACGCGAGCAGACCCGCGCACGCGGGATGTAAGCGATCTCCTGCCGGCGGCGTTGCACGCGCTGCACGCCGCCGGCGATTCGGTCACATCTCAGCGGTGCGGGAGATGGCGGGCCCGCCTCACGCTGCAGCGTCGTACTCGAAGGCGTGTTCCGAGCCGCGCAGCAGATATATGTCCCACCCCAGCATTGCCAAGCCAACGGTCCGAGGAATGGGCTTTTCGCCGCTGCGGTAATAGGCCAGCATCCGCCGGCTGACATCCAGCGCGGCCGCAGCCGCATCCAACGTCATCGCGTGATGGGCCATCCACACCAGCAGTTGCTGGTGCGAGAACTCTCCCGACTGTTCAATTGCCATGGCGCGCAGGTTGTCGCTTGCCAAGGTCAAGTCGTCATCGCCTGCAAAGATGACGCCGCGATTCCACTCATCGGGTTCCACCTGTGCGAACACGTCAGGATCGCGCAATTTGGCCAGTGTCGGATGCTTGTTGATTACCTCGCCCAGGTCGAGCTCGAATGCCTGGTCATCGGCATAGCGCAGCGCCAATCGCGTATGGCCAATGGCCGTCACCGCGGTCAGCAAGAAGTGCTTGTGGTTCATGGATTGAGCTCCTGCCATTTTGCGATGAGGATTTCAGTGTTCTGTTCGGCCCACACCAGCGCTTCCACCAGCTCGCGAAGCTTGTGAGAACTGGTGAGCGGGGCGATGGCGATCAGTGCCTCCCTTCCGTCCCGCATGCGCACGTGGAAGTGCGGTGGCTGATGGTCGGCGGGGTACATGGTGACGGTGCAGTTCGGCAGTCTGACGAGCGTCGGCATGGAATGATGCTAGTGCAACCATTGCACTGCTGCAACCATTGCACCGACGCAGCGCCTCTCCGAACCAGACCTTGGCGTTCAGCCGATCGGTGTAAACTATTGATCGCGCTGGTAAACCCGGCCATTCCTGCTGACCCGCACACCCCATGACCCAGCCTGCCACTCCCGCAGCCCGCTACGCCGCCTCCATCCGCCTGTCCGTTGCCCCGATGATGGACTGGACAATGGCAGTATAAAAGCGACATGAAATCATGTATTTAGATGGCATGAGTGTTGTCATGTAGCACTTTCGTTGCCCTGAATCATCGGTTTCCAACTCGAGGCTCTACAGGCGCGGTGGCAGTCGGAGGGGCAAGCGGGCCGACGCGAAGTGGGTGACAACGCCTGTAGGGAATCGTGGTAAAGAGGACAGGTGTGAGCGAATACGACGCGACCAACATCGGGGCACTAGAGTGGGACAGCCCTCCTAGGCAGCAGCTCCTGTTGCAACGGCCCGTAAAGTCTTGGAGCGCGGAAGACTGGACGTATGTTGTCAATTGGACGGACGATTGCTGGCAAACCAGGGCGCGAGTGATGGACACGCTGCGCGAGGCTTTTCCGGAGCTGGGAGACCGGTTCGGGTATGTCCTAGAGGTATGGGAAGCCGGCTATGGACCGGGAGGCCCCAAGCGCTCGGGAGAGTGATGACTAAATAGTTGAGCACGACGGCGTCCGCTTCCGACCAGGAGCGGGCGGTCGCGAAGGGCGGTTGCTGGGCATGGACCGGTTTCGTGGACGACCGAAGGTGGGTAGTGCTGCAGAGCTTAGCAGGGCACAATTGCAGGGGACTTGGGGGTTCATATGAGGCGCCAGGTGATCGACGGTACACGTCCCCCTCAATCGATGAATTGACCGCTCACAAACTTCCTCCAGACCCACCATGAAGCTGACGAACCCTGAGAAGCTCATCCTTTTGATGCTGAGCGATATATACGACAAGTTGGATTTGGACTCTGTCGACACGAGCCTTCTGCGTTCAGCGATTTACACCGAGAACACGTGGGCCCTCGATTGGGAGATGCCTGGCGTCGTCGGAAGTGAGTCTGACCCAACTCCAGAGTTGGTCTCGAAGGTGGCTAACTACCTCGAAATGTGGTCCTTCATTGAGGAAGCCGTTTCGTCGTTTGGGTCAGAGGAAACCACACGCTTAGAGCGGAACGCAGCTCCCTTCGGCAAACATGTCCGGTTCCCCGGGTTCGACGGCAACAACGAGGCCAAAGCTCTCGGAATCGCCTTGATCCTCATTGAGGACATGGGACGCTTCACGAAGTTTAAAGGCCGTGACCTCAATTCGCATGCTCCGTTATTGGACGCCTACACGCGTATGCATCGCGTGTTCAGCGGCATGCGCGATCAGTTGGGTCATAGAAACCATCTTTCAGTTGATGAAGTCGCGGCCATTCTCAATGCCATGCACGCTTGATAGGGGAAGAGCATGAGCATGCTTAGATATACGGCGGACGCCGTTTGGACGCGCCTGCCCGTTGCAGATTTCCGTGCGCGCTTCTTCGTGGACTGCTTTGTAGAAAAGCTTCGCATGTACACGCCACACTTCTACCAGGCTCGCCTGATGAATGTGATCAGCGCATCGAGGGAACTACGCGGGTACGTGGAGGAATATCGCGCTAACGAGAAGAATATCGCGTACCTCCAGTCTGCGGTAGAGGAGTTTAGTGACTGCTGGGACGGAGATCCTGTCGCGCAGGAGATTCTTGGTGACCTGGTAGTTCTTCGGACACCTCTAGTGAAACTTGTCTTGGCCGCAGATGTCTCGGAGAACGCGCTGCTCCGCGTAGGCCAGCTTGCACGGTCCGTTCTTGGTCGTGAGGAGTCGTATTCCTCCGCGCTGTTCGCCAGCATCGAGCGAGAGGTAGCTGGGCCGGTAGACTTGACCCAGAAGGAGCGGATAACGTCACAGATCGATCGCATCACTGGATTGTTTGTTACCTATCTCCTGAACGAGGGATACTCTCCCACCTATTTGTTCAATCGCTCCGAGCTCTTCACGCGCGAAAATAACTACCGCGGACGCGATTTCAGTGAGCAACTCACGTTCGTACTGGATCGGTTGAAGAATCAACAAACACAGTTCGACACCTACTATGGCATACATACAACCAAGCCGAGCCTGATTCTGGGCATAACTGATGAGCCAGGACTGAGCTTCTTGCCTGAAATTCCGGCGTCAATTCACGGAGCAGAGCTCGAAAAGTTCAAGAAGAACATTGACGTCACTGTCGTCGCACATGCATCGTTGTCGGCAACCGACTATGTCTCTGCTGCTCTGAAGACCAAAGAGCGCTTAGACCGATTTCTGGACGCGGCTACGGCGCTCGAGATCGGGTCCGAGTTCCAAGTTTCCGCGCACTGTGCAACGTTAGCTCTTGGGCCCCCGGTTCACCTTCGCACCATTAATGTCGAGGTGCTGCTGGCCTTCATGGCGAAGGAGGCTGGATCTTCTTTTGCAGCTCCCGGGCTGAGTCTTCGTCAAGTTTTCAAGAATCTCGACGATACGGCGAAGGATCAACTCGGTCGCTCACTGCGCTACCTCCGTTTGGCTAGGAATGCGGCGTCACTGGAGCAGAAGCTGTTGAATCTATGGATTGCGCTAGAGTCTCTGTTCGTAACAAGGGGGGCATCCATTCTCCAAGGTATCCTGGACTTTGTGCCGCAGTTGTATGCTAGTGCTGGGCTGCATCGCCGTGTGATCTACCTCCGGGATCTGCTTGTTGCCAACCACGTTGCGACGACCCCTCTCTATCAAGCGTTAATTGGTTCGGAGGCTGTCATCTTCGATGAATGCACGACGGATCACCACGTCTTTGCACTGCTTCGTGATGAGGCGACCGCCATCGAGCTATTCGGCAGCATCGGTGATCGTGAGCATCTCAAGTTCAAGCTTATGCAGATATTCCGTGAGCTGAAAGACAACAAAGCTCTTGCAGGCCGGCTTACGAAATCGGAAACCGATGTTCGGCGACAGCTGCGCCGCATCTACTACTTGCGAAACAAGATCGCGCACACCGGGCACTTTCAAGGTGTGAGGCCGCAGTTGGTCACCCATTTATTAGACTATCTGGCGATTTGCTACCGCTCGATTTCGGCCGCCGCTGCTAGGGCCGCGGGCGGCGATGTCTACTCGGTCCCAGAGCTTCTGAGCGCAGCGAGAATGGGGGCTGATCTCGTGGCGGCGCGAGTTAGTGCACGGGAAGAAGTTCGGGATCTGAACTCCATTGTCCCGCAACCAGTCATTTAGGTGCCGTATAGCCTGCGCCCTGGGTTTCGGGCGAGCTCACTCAAGTCATCGATAAGGGATCAAGGTCCCTTCGCCGCAAGACCTGTCCCCGAGCGGCGCGTAATAGAAGCGATGGGGGCATCAGGGGATCGCCCTGCGAGCGGCTAGAGACTGAGGTACATAGCCACACTCTCCAACCGCTCCGAGCGCCCTTCGATGCCCAGCAACTGGCTCTCGATCAGCGTGCGTCGGAAGCGTCGCATCACGTGTTGCGAGGCCACGGCATTGGTCATGCCACGTTCGTCCTCCAGCGTCACGAAGGTCACTCCACTGGCGGTGCCCGGCGACTGCCGCATGTGTACGAAGGGCAGTCATTGGATCACTAGGCTATTCAAGTTCTTCGTCCCTGTTCAGGGATCTACTTAGTCGAATGACCGAATCAATGTACGCCCGTGGATTGAAGTCCGGGATACGCTTATGTCTAGCCACTGATGTGACTGCTGCTAGGACGCCAATATTCTCACCTACACTGGCTTCTCGAATCCTTTTTTCCACGCTGTGAGTTGCATTCTGCCGATTTGCCGGACCACCTACAAACAAGTCAAGCACTTCATTGTAGTTGTGTGCTCTCACACAATTCAGCGGATTGTCTTGGTTGGTTGAGTAGGCGCCTGGGAGTGAAATGGAGCCCGTCGATGAAAGCTCTATGTAGTCCTTAGGGGAGCCAAACCTCAGGCACGCGATGAAACAGTCGACGAGCGGAATTGTGACGGATGACTTCGGGTGCGTAATGTAGAAGGCATAGATCAGCGTGAAAGCACGTATCTGATCTCGAGGAGAGAGCTTGAAGACCGTAGACATCGAAGTGAAGAACGTCTCGTACTCAATCCTATCGAGCTCTTCGATTTGAGTCTGGCTGAGTTGCTCTAGGTCAAATGAGGAAGGGTGCCCTACGATACTCGCTAGATTCTTCTTTTGGTTAACTCCGAGCCCAGCGCTGCTGAGCAGGTACTTTGTTACAGCTTCGCGTGATGCTGGCGAGAGGTGGTACTCGAAGTCAAAGAACTTTCGTAAATACTCCTCTCCATTCACATGCGTACCGTAAACTGTTTGCACTGCAGCAGGGAGATTTCCATGGTCAGTTGCAATCAAGAAAATGATCCCAGGGACATCGAAGTGATGTTTGATTCGCTCAAGTGTCTGTATAGCGTAATCCGGACGGCAGCGGTCTAGCTCGTCAATGACAAAAAGGATCGGCCTAATTGGGGCGGTTGGCGCTCTGGCGGCGAGCGCATCTCTCGCCGCTTCAAGCGCAGATCTGAAGGCTGGCTCAGATTTCATCAACTCGCGTTGCGCATCTAAGAGCCTAGTCGCTATCTTTTCGGTACCCTCCACCATGGCTGAATAGACTGGTACGGTGCCCTTGGCTGCTGCGGCAAGTACAGGGAGGATGTATTTAGTGCCCGCAGCTGCAACGTCGGAACCGGCCTTTTCTAGGTTTATCCTGAGATTGCTTTTGGGTTTCGCGATATTTGCTTGCGCCTCGATTACATCCAGAAGTTGGGCGAGGATTGGGACGAGGGGGTCGCCATGATGATCGTACTTCCACGCATCTACCGAAATGGCCTTGATTCGGTACTCGTTCTGAATATGAGCTTTGAGGCGTTGGAGGAAGATCGTCTTTCCGCTCCCCCAGGGGGCTTGCAGGGATATGGTGAGGGACTGTTCTGCGCTCTTAGCGATGAGGTTTGAAAGAACTTCACCGTCGTGCTTTCGATCAAATATATCTCCCTGCCAAGGAGAGCTCTGATCCACGATAGGCGGCGCATCCTTTCTGATCATCGTAATGTCCTGAGCGTTGATTCAGGTGAGTCTATCCATTGCTTGCTGCATAAGAAAGCGCCGAGTTCATGGAGTGCGCAGCCAGTCGCGGTTGGGTCTATAGGGTCACCTCGACAGTATGTCCGACGTGTCGAGGTAGCGTGTTGAGACAGATGGCAAGCGACAGCATGAGAAGCGACTTGTGTCCCGCTTGGGCACTAGGGGAGAAGATAGTCGCGAAGTCTCATCTGGTGATCTTTCCAGATGGATCTAAGTTTCTGAATAGTAACGCTAACCACCTGTCGGGATATGCCAAGCTCCTTGGCGATATCAGACTGCGAATGACCTTGCCGGAGTAGCATCCAGACCCGCTCCTTAAGACTGGGATCTTTGCGGGCGTTCGGGGACCTCACGCCGGAATGAACACGATCGTAGGCCAGGCGGCGAAGCATGTGTTCGTCCGGGTGCGGCAGCCCGGGCAACTCAAAATCGTAGGCGGATGACGAGAAGTTGCAGACCGCATCCAGCTCCTTCAGGAACGCAGCCTTGTATCGCAAGTTGGTTCGGTACCGGGACTTCGGATTGCTGGGGTCGTGCACGTCGCAGAAGCGGGCACTTCTCTGACTGCTGCTCAGCAGCTGCGGGGATGTGGCCGTGGCCGCCCACCGCATGCTGGGACGCCAGCAAAGCTCACAGCATGTATCGCTTCCAGGCGCGTGATCTGGTAATCCCCCCGCAGGTTAGCAGCAGCCAAAAGTGGAATTTTCTCGTAACCTAACCCGAGGAGATCCCATGAAGAAGTCACGCTTCACCGACAGCCAGATCATCGCAGTGCTCAAGCAGGCTGAGGGCGGCACGCCCGTGCCCGACCTGTGCCGACAGCACGGCATCAGCTCAGCGACGTTCTACAAGTGGCGCAGCAAGTTTGGCGGCATGGATGCGTCCATGGTGTCCCAGCTCAAGGAGCTGCAGGACGAGAACCGACGGCTGAAGAAGATGTATGCCGAAGCGCAGCTCAGCGCAGACTTGCTGAAGGACGCACTCTCAAAAAAATGGTGAGGCCATCTCAGCGTCGCGAGATGGCCAAGAGGGCGGTCCAGGCAGGCATCACCAACATTGCTCATGCTTGCCAGACCTTCTGCGTGAGCCAGACCTGCTACCGCTATCAGGCCAAAGCCAGCCAGGAGAACGCGATCATTGCGGACTGGCTGGTCGGGCTGACCAGCGCCTATCGGGATTGGGGATTTGGCCTGTGCTTCCTGCACCTGCGCAACGTGAAAGGCTTTGCCTGGAACCACAAGCGTGTGTACCGCATCTACCGCGAGCTGGAACTTAATCTCCGGATCAAGCCCCGCAAGCGCATCATCCGCGAGGTGCCCGAGCCGTTGGCGGTGCCTGAAGCAGCCAACCAGACTTGGTCGATGGATTTCATGCACGACCAGTTGGCCGACGGGCGTAGCTTCCGGATGCTGAACGTTCTGGATGATTTCAACCGGCAGGGACTGGCGATGGAGGTCGACATATCTCTGCCTGCGACGCGTGTAATTCGCAGTCTGGAGCAGATCATCGAATGGCGCGGTAAGCCCATCGCGATCCGGTGCGACAACGGTCCCGAATACATAAGCGGCGCGCTGCAGGCATGGGCCGAGCAGCAGGGCATTGCGCTCCTCTACATCCAGCCGGGAAATCCGCAGCAGAACGCCTACATCGAACGCTACAACCGAACCGTGCGGTACGCCTGGCTCGCCAGCAACCTATTCAATGACATCGAACAGGTCCAAGACATTGCCACTCGATGGCTATGGACTTCCAACCACGAGCGACCGAACATGGCGCTTGGCGGCATCACGCCAATGCAAAAATTGGCGCTGGCCGCATAGTTCCATTTTTGGCGACTGCTAAAGATGGGGGGATTACCGGGCAGACGAGCGAAGAGCGACACTGACAACCAAAGCAAAAGATAGTGGAATATAAAGGGTGGGATGCAGCTGTGCCTGTTTCGTGGCTTAACCATTTGATTGTGCTGAGAATCGATTGCATCCCGGGGCTTGGCGATTGCATCCCAAATGCATCCCGCCCCACAGCGGGTGGTTGCAGCGAATTCTCAGGAGTTCATGGACCCGTAATCGCGAACGACAGTGACCGAGTCCACGGCGGATGCAAATATTGTTGAAATCTTGGGGTGTTCACAGCAGAACGGCATCTACCAAATTTGCGGCCGCCGCAATTTTGGGACTGCGAGCAAAACTGGATGCAGTGAACCGCACCGCAGCCAGCGCCCTGCCAGAACTCGAGGGCCCTTGGCAGAGGGCAGAGGCTAGGCTACCTAAGCTAAGTAGCGCATCCGCGATGGGCTGGCGGCGCGTCGTTTCGGGCGTCGAGGTGCACAGTACGAAGCGCCAAATGAGCGAGGAATGTGGGCTCAAGCACGACTGCGGAGACGCCGTTTTCGCTCGGCGGATGGCCGCGGCCCGCGGCTGGGTGCCTATCCCGAAGCCGAGAATGGCCAAAGGGACGCGATGGATTTTTCCCTAGGCGTCAATAGGCACTGCAATCTTCTCACGGGCGACACACACTCCATCCTTCACCGCGTAGACCTCGACGTAGTGATTGCCGGGGAAGTCGGAAGTCTCGATCTTCTCCCTGCCGTTGCCCTTGTCCGGAGTAATTTCGCCCCTCAGCATCTCGCGGTCTACTGCTTCCTGCCCCCTATTTCGCACCTTCCAGAATAGTTGGTAGTGCCCCGGGACGTTGCAGTCAGTCACATGGAAGCGAAGGTGCCTTCCCACCGGTACTCGCTCGCGATTGCGGAGTTTGCGCCGCAACATATCGCTGTACGAAGTCCCTTCACGGATATCACAATCAAGCTCGATGTTGTAGCGCACATCGATTGGATATCGGTCTTCGATGAACTCTTCCATGTCAAAGCTGGCCCGCGCAGACTTGGCAACTGTTTCCGCTTTCGGGAAGTCTGTGCCAAACACCTTTCGCCAAATCTTGGCTCTTGCTGCTTCGCCCTCAGTGTCAATAGCCTCTTGGCACCGCGCAGCGGCCTTCTTTGCCTTGCTTTGGAACTTTGCCTTTCTCTTTACTCGCTGGCCACTTCCGGGTGCGGCCCAGTATTCCTGGGTGGTGTCCAGGCCGCCCAGATATGTGAAGATTGAGACAAACATGGCCGGGAAATCCGACCAGCCAGCCTTGTCGTAGTCATCCGTCTGATTGAAAAAATTGTAGGCGAGAGTGTCGATTAGCAGCCCGCCAATCCCCACGCCAATGTGGTTCTTCCAGGACCGAAGCATTTTGCACGCGTCTTTGAGATTCTGGTTGGTGGCTGCGTTTAGGTCGTTGACTGCCTTTATTTCTGGTCTAGGCTTGGTTGTCTTCCACGAGCCACCATCACTCGTGTCCCCGTAAATGTAGTCATTATTTGCGTCGAGAAAGGCGGGGAGTACCTCGACTCGGTACCCGTGAAAATTGACGCCGACTACCTGTCCATCGGCTTGAACGTCTGAGCGTGGGTAGCGCTTGAGAAGAGAAGCTCGCACCTCTTGGAGCATCACGGAGGGCCCGTTGCCCTCAAGCTTCTTATAGCGCTCGTAATCCGCAGTCGGCAACTCGAAGACCATGTCAAGGTCACTCACGCCGTCAATGGCTGTCTTTCGACCGTAAGATCCGACCTGGAGGCTGTGCCGAGTGTCGCTTTCAATCTCCCAGAAATCGAGATTCAGCCTCGCCGTGATGTTGGCGTACTTGACGGAGATATCTTCGGCGTTCTTTACCGACAAGTTCTCTCTAAATGTTTGGAACAACGAAGCGTCGCTCACAGGTAACCCCCGCAGATAAGGCTGTAGAGCAAGCCACAGACGGCTGTCAAGATTACTGCGATACCGAACAGCGTCGCGGACAGGGGTATCTGGTCTCTCCAGAATGTGAAGGGTCGATACTTCTCCAGCCAGCTCCGCTCCGCCTGCCAGAAGAACTTGTAGTGTGCATACCAATCACTTAGGAAAATTTGCTTGCTGATCCCAATGCTTTGAGACTCATCGCGAAGCTCGCGGTAGCGCATCTGCAAATCCTCCAGGCCGTCGGTCTCGCTTCGACTCTCCACCTCAAACAGCAGTTCGCGCAGCGACGTGAAAATTGTCGTCAACCGGCTTCCGACCTTGGCGTATTCCGCGCGGCCGTCCTGATAGGAGTTGAAATAGAATACTGCGTAGGAAACGACCAGCAGGAACGCGGCAAGCACGTTGTTGTTTAACTGCGGAACGACGAGCGCGAGCACGCCGAAGGCGAAACTCAGGATGCTGATCCAGCCGGGTGCCTTCTCTACGATGTCGTAGGTAGCCAGGTGCTTCTTTGCCGCGTACCCGATGTTGTAGCCGCTTGCAGCTATGTCTTTAAGCAATAGTTGCTTATGCACACGCATCCCCTCTGTCCATAGATTGCCTCCAACATCACTTGGGGCGACGTTAGATAAGTCAAGGTACTACGTCACAGTCTCCTGGGATGAGATTGCGTGAGAAGAATTTCGTGAGGTCACGCTTGGGCGAGCCATTGGACGCCCTCAAGTGCCGCGCGTGTATGTCAGCGGTCCGGCACGTCTTCTGGCCTGAGGTGCGTATACCGCTTCAAAGTGGCCCAAGACTCGTGCAGGGTGAACTGCGCAACCTCTTGAATGCTATAGCCGTTTTCAAAAAGTCGCGACGTCGCTTCATGGCGGAGATCGTGGAAGCGAAGGTCGGGAATGCCTAGCACATGCACCGCGCGCGTAAAGGCTGCTCCAACTGATTTGGGGTTGTATGGGAACACCAGTGGACTGTCAGCCGAGCTCCTGCGTTGTTCGATGAGCTCCCAGGCGGCGGGAGAGAGCTTGAAAGACTTGTGGTTCCCAGCCTTCAGTCGCGGGTGTTTTACGTCGCGTAGGAGGGCCGTGCCGCGTTCCCGGTTTAGGTCGCTCCACTGCAGGCGGGTAATTTCTTCCTGACGTCGCGCCGAGGCCAAGGCAAACCTCATGATGTCCACCATGGGGAGGTCCGCACGTTGATCGCGCTCCGTGAAATAGGCGATGAGGCTTCGCTCCTCGGCTTCTGAGAGGCGTCTCTGCCGTTGGCGCGATTTCGCAGTTATCCTTTCCCCGCGAAGAAAGGTCGCCGCCTCATCTAGCGCATGCAGGGGGGTGGGCAGCCCCAAGACGGCCGTGGCGGTCTTGAACACCATGCGGAGCCAAATGAGGTCGTTTGCCGCCGTAGCGGGGCCCGCACCCTCGGCGCGCCGACGCTCGATGTAGTGAATGAAGTCCTGACGAGTCAGGCTATCGGCCCCGCGATCCCTTAAACTGGCCATCTTGAGCCTGGCCAGGTCTGCTTTCTTGGATCGCCCCCATTCTTCCCCTTGGCGCTCCCGAAGCTCATACCATCCGATCAGCTCGCCCCAGGTCATCCGCTTGCCCAGTGGTTCACCCCGGGCCCGCTGGAGTTGCAGGCCAGCCTCTCGGCGGGTGATCCACTCCTTGGCCAGAACCTTGGTGCTGAAGGTTTCAGACTCGCTATGGACGAGCTGCCCATCGCGCTTGAGTCGTATCTGCGCTGTGTACCCTGTAGACCCGTCTTTGCGACGTCTGCTGGTGATCGTTCCCATTAGTGCTACGGCATCCGATGTGTAGCATTCAATGTAGCACCAGAGCCTCGAAAACGCCCAAAAACGCGCTAAAATTACCGACAATGCAGAGTCATGAAAAAGCCGAAAATACAGTGAATAGCGCTGAAAAAGAGCGCTACGCCGCCTCCCTGCGCCTGTCCGTTGCCCCGATGATGGACTGGACGGACCGCCATTGCCGCGTGTTCCACCGGCTGCTGGCCCCGGGCGCACGGCTGTACACGGAGATGGTGCACGCCAACGCCGTGATCCACGGCGACCGCGAGCGCCTGCTGGGCTTCGACGGCAGCGAACACCCGCTCGCCCTGCAGCTGGGCGGCAGCGATCCCGCGCTCCTGGCGCAGGCCGCGCGCATTGCGCAGGACTGGGGCTACGACGAGGTCAACCTCAACTGCGGCTGCCCCTCCGACCGGGTCCAGGCCGGGCGCTTCGGTGCCTGCCTGATGCGCGAACCGGCCCTGGTGGCCGAGTGCGTGGCGGCCATGGTGGAGGCCGTGAATATCCCGGTCACGGTGAAATGCCGCTTGGGCGTGGATGAAGACAACGACTACGAAAAATTCGTCAAATTCGTCGATCAATCGGCTAACGCCGGAAGCGCGATGTTCATTGTGCACGCGCGCAATGCCTGGTTGAAGGGCCTGTCGCCGAAGGAAAACCGCGAGGTGCCGCCGCTCCGCTACGAGTGGGCACACCGCCTCAAGGCGGACCGCCCGCAGCTGCAGATCGTGCTCAACGGCGGCCTGGCCACGGTGGACGCCGCGCAGGCGCAGTTGCCCGCGCTGGACGGGGTGATGCTGGGCCGCGCGGCCTACCACGACCCCTACGTGCTGCATCAGCTCGAGGCCGCGCAGACCGGTGCGGCGTTGCAGCCGCGCGAGGCCCTGCTGCGCGCCATGCGCCCCTACATCGAGGCCCAGCTGGCCCGCGGTCTTGCGCTCAAGCACATCACCCGCCACCTGCTCGGCCTGTTCCACGGGCAACCGGGTGGCCGCGCGTTCCGCCAGGTGCTGAGCGAGGGCGCCCACCGCCCGGGTGCTGACTGGGGCCTGATCGAGCAGGCGCTCACCATCACCCGCGACCAGGCAGAGCGCGTCGCAGCGTGAGGCCCGTCACAGTCGGTGCTTGACATCGCGGCGGAAGTAGCCGTCAATGTTCACCTAGATGAACGAAGCGAGGCGTCGGTCATAAAAGTTCAGACCGGATTCACTGCGTAAAACCAAGAATTTGCAAAAGATTCGTAAAGCGCCGGCCCAGGCTGGCGGTTGCCGATTCACAACTTTTGAACGTTTTGACGCGCTCCGCTAGGATCAGACCGATGTTCTCCGTGACCCGCCACCGCCGTCTTGCCTTTGCCGCCCTGCTGGCGACAGGCGCTGTTGCTGCCGCAGGCAGTGCCAGCGCACAGGCGCCCCAGCCGGATCCGGCCCGGGCCGAAAGCATGGCGCGCAACGTCAGGGGTGCCCCCCAGGAGCGCTCGCTGTCCGACGCCGTGCGCCGGGTCCAGCGGACCACCGGTGGACACATCCTCGGCGCCGAGCGGGTCCCGTTCGACGGGCGGGACATCAACCGGGTGAAGTACATGGATGACCGGGGTCGCGTCCGCTACATGGACGACCCGGCCCCGCCGCGTTCACAGCCCCGCCCGCCGCGTTCGGATATGTCATCACTACGCGGCGATAACCCCTGAACGGGGATAGTTGTCCGCAGTCATCTGTTAGCCACTGGCCCACGGCCACACCCAGGACACTAGGGAGAGTTCATGCGTATCCTTCTGGTCGAAGACGAAGCCCCGCTGCGGGAAACCCTTGCAGCCCGGCTCAAGCGCGAAGGCTTTGCCGTCGATGCCGCACAGGACGGTGAGGAAGGTCTGTACATGGGCCGCGAAGTGCCGTTCGACGTAGGCATCATCGATCTGGGCCTGCCCAAGATGTCGGGCATGGAACTGATCAAGGCCCTGCGCGACGAGGGCAAGAAATTCCCCGTGCTCATCCTCACCGCCCGCTCGAGCTGGCAGGACAAGGTCGAAGGGCTCAAGCAGGGCGCCGACGATTACCTGGTCAAGCCGTTCCATGTCGAAGAGCTGCTGGCACGCGTCAATGCGCTGCTGCGCCGCGCGGCGGGCTGGAGCAAGCCGACGCTCGAATGCGGTCCGGTCGCGTTGGACCTTGCCGCACAGACGGTCAGCGTCAGCGGCAGCAACGTGGACCTCACCAGCTACGAGTACAAGGTGCTCGAATACCTGATGATGCATGCCGGTGAACTGGTCTCCAAGGCCGATCTCACCGAGCACATCTATCAGCAGGATTTCGACCGCGACTCGAACGTGCTGGAAGTGTTCATCGGCCGCCTGCGCAAGAAGCTGGACGCGGACGGCGACCTCAAGCCGATCGAAACGGTGCGCGGACGCGGTTATCGTTTCGCGATTCCGCGCAACGAGGGCTGAGCCGTAATCCGGCGATTGGATGATGTCAGGCCGTCTGTGGTTCTTTAGACGCTGGCGGCCGCGCTCCCTGCAGGCGCGCCAGCTGCTGGCCGCCAGTGTGAGTCTGGTCGCCTTCCTGGCGATTGCAGGCTACGCACTGGATGCCGCGTTCGCCGATACGGCGCGCGCCAACCTGCGTGAGCGCCTGAAGAACTACGCCACCGCGTACGCGGCCGGCATCGACTTCACCCGCGACCGCTCGCTGTATATCCGCGAGCAGCCGCCGGATCCGCGCTTCGACGTTCCCGGCAGCGGCCTGTACCTGCAGGTGGTGATGCCGGACGGCAAGGGCAATTCCATGTCGGCCGAAGGCCCGATGCTGCCCACCGTGGGCGGTGGACTGCTGGCACCGCGCCAGGAAGTGTTCGAAGGCCCGCTGCCGATGATCCAGATCGACGGCAGCCAGGGCTCGGTGTACCGCTACGGCCTTGGCCTGGTGTGGGACGCCGATGCGGACCCCGCCACCGAATTCCCGTACACCATCTACGTGATGGAAGACTCGCGTGCACTCGGTGCACAGCTGCGTGTGTTCCGTGGCCGGGTGTGGTTCTGGATGGGCGGTGCCGGCCTGATCCTGCTGCTGCTGCAGACCGTCATCCTGCAGTGGAGCCTGCGCCCCATGCGGCGCGTGATCACTGAACTGACCAAGGTGCAGCGCGGCGAGACCGAGCGCATGAGCGAGCGCCACCCGCGCGAACTCGAACCGCTTACCGACAGCATCAACGCCTTCATCGAAAGCGAGCGCGAGAACCTCGAGCGCCAGCGCAACACCCTGGCCGATCTCGCGCACAGCCTGAAAACACCGCTCGCGGTGCTGCGCACCCAGCTCGACAGCGGTGCGCAGGACCAGGACCTGCGCGAGGAATTCGACGTGCAGCTGCGGCGCATGAACAACCTGGTGTCCTACCAGCTGGCGCGTGCGGCATCGTCGGGGCACAAGCTGTTCTCCGCGCCGCTGCCGATCGAGTCCAACGCCGAGGAGATCGTGCGCGGGCTGGAGAAGGTGTACGCCGGCAAGGGCGTGCTGTGCGAATTCGACATCGACGAGGCGGCGCGCTTCCATGGCGAACCGGGTGACCTGCAGGAACTGCTGGGCAACCTGCTGGAGAACGCCTTCAAGTGGGCCAACCGCCGCGTGCTGCTGACCGCCAAGCCTTTCAGCGCGCCCGGCATGCGTCGCGCCGGACTGGTGTTGTCGGTGGATGACGACGGCCCGGGCATCGCGCCCGACGACATCGCCAAGGTGCTGCAGCGTGGCGTGCGCGGCGATGAGCGTGTGCAGGGCCATGGCATCGGCCTGTCGATCGTGCAGGACCTGATCAAGGATTACCGTGGCGAACTGCAGGTCAAGCGGTCCGCCGAACTGGGTGGCGCACGGTTTGAAGTGACGTTGCCGCCCGGACCGTGATTGGGTCGGTTGCCGACCAACAGTCGGCACTACAGCGCCGGCGGCGCCCCATAAAACCGTCGTAGATGCGCGGCCACCACCGGCATTTCCTGCTCCAGCAGGTCCGGCGCGGAGAAATGGTATTCGGTGGCCACCGCGAAGAACTCGTCCGGCGCCTCGGCCGCATACGGGTCGATCACCGTCTCGTGCCCGGCATCCACCTGCGCGCAGAGCGCGTCGAAGGCCTGCTGGAAATCGGCGGCCCATTGCTGCTGCCACGCGCGCGGCAACGGCGGCGTGCCATCGAGCACACCATCAAGCACGTCGATCCGGTGCGCCATCTCGTGCACGACCACGCAGGCCCCTTCGTGCGGGTGCTTCAACTCCGCCTGCACGTCATGCCAGGACAGCAGCAACGGCCCGTTGTGCGAGACCTGGCCGATCGCCTCTTCCTCCCACTCGTGCAGCACCCCGTCTTCATCCATCTCGCTCTGCGGCACGATGAAGCCCTCGGGGTACACCAGCACCTGCGACCAGCCGCGCAGCCCGGGCTCGCCCAGTTCCAGCAGCGGCAGGCAACACAGCGCGGCGATCAGTACCGCATCGTCATCGCCTAGCTGCAGCCCACCGATGGGCGTAATGGTCTTGTCGTGCAGGAAGGCGGCCGCCAATCCGCGCAGGCGCTGCACGCGCTCGGGCGGCAGCCCGCGCAACCAGGCGACGCGTTGGCAGGTGTGCTGCCAGGCGATATCGGGAATCGGGCGCGGTGACGGCCGCAGCCAGCGCAACAACGACTGGATCAGCGGAACATGCCCGGCAGGAAGCTGTGCCATTTCGGCGCGCGCAGGCGCGGCAGCACGTCATCGTCGCCACCGCCGCCGGTACTGCCGGGCGCGCTCGCGCTGGGCTTCACGGCGGACGGGGCCGTGGCGGCCGGCGTTGCCGGCTGGCTCGTGCGCTCACCTTCGGCGGGCGAGTACACACAGCCACCCCTGGCCGATCCGGTCACCGCATCGGAAGCATGCGCGGCCAGCGGGGCCATCAGCAGGAGCAGGCAATGGGCGAACGGGCGCATCGTCAACATCCGGAGGGGCAAAGGGGTCAATCTTCGATTCTAGCCCGATTCAGCGCCTCAATTGGAAGCCCGCGGCGGGCGCGGGCGGTCGCTTTCCCGCATAATTTTCCCCATCAACCGATGGAAGCTGCCGTGGACGACCGCCAACTGCTGGCCAAACTGGGCGCCGGGCGACTGTCCGGCGACGCGCTGGCCCGCGAGCTGGGCCAGACCCGTGCGGCAATCTGGAAGCGAATTCAAGGACTTAGGGCAGCCGGCATCCAGATCGATGGGCGCGCGGGCGATGGCTACCAGCTGCAACAGCGGCTGGAGCTGCTCGACGCCCAGCGCATCCAGGCGCAGCTGCCGCCGGGGCTGGCACCGCTGCTGGACGCCCTGGAGGTCGGCTGGAGCGTGGGTTCCACCAACAGCGAATTGCTGCAGTGCAGCGCGCCGTCGCGCGGCTCACGGGTCCTGCTGGCCGAGCGCCAGACCGGCGGCCGCGGTCGCCGGGGCCGGAGCTGGGCCTCGCCGCTGGCCGCGCATGTGTACCTGTCGGTGCTGCGCGGATTCGCCGGCGGTCTGTCGAAGCTGGGCGGCTTGAGCCTGGTGGCGGGCGTGGCGGTGGCCGAGGCGCTGCGCGACCACGGGGTCGGCCAGGTGGCACTGAAGTGGCCCAACGACATCGCGGTGGACGGGCACAAGCTGGGCGGCCTGCTGGTGGAAGGCGGCGGCGAGTTCGCCGGCCCGGCGCGCGCGGTCATCGGGCTGGGCATCAACGTGCACATGCCGCCGGCCTTCGCCGCGGAGATCACCCAGCCGTGGACCGACCTGGCCACGCTGCTGGGCGACGACATCAGCCGCAATGACGTGGTGGCCTGGCTGCTGGCGGCGCTGCTGCCTGCGCTGGAGACCTTCGAGGCCGACGGGCTGGCGCCGTTCCTGCCGCGCTATGCCGCGCTGGACTGCCTGGCGGGCCGCAGCGTACGGGTCGAAGATGGCGGCACGCTTTACGAAGGGGAGGCGCTGGGCCTGGCCGACGATGGCGCACTGCGCGTGCGCATCGACGGCAGCGAACGGGTCTTCCATGCCGGCGAAGTCAGCGTGAGGGCGCAATGAGCGACTGGTTGTTCGATCTCGGAAATTCGCGCTTCAAGTTCGCGCCGCTGCAGGGCGTCCGTGCCGGCGATGTGCAGGCCTGGCCGCACGGCGCCGAAGCCATGCCGGCCGATGCGCTCGCGCAGCTGCCCAGCGGTGGCACCGCGTATGTGGCCAGCGTGGCGGCGGCCGCGCTTACCGCCAGCATGCTCGAGGTGCTGCGCGCGCGCTTTGATCAGGTGCGGGTCGTGCGTACCGAAGCCAGCTGCGCGGGCGTGCGCATCGCCTATGCGGATCCGGCGAAGTTCGGCGTTGATCGCTTCCTGGCACTGCTCGCCGCCGCCGAACGCGGCGAGCCGGTGCTGGTGGCAGGCGTCGGCACCGCGCTGACCATCGACCTGCTCGACGCCGGCGGCCAGCACCATGGCGGGCGCATCGCGGCCTCGCCCACCACCATGCGTGAAGCACTGCACGCGCGCGCGGTGCAGTTGCCGGCGCAGGGCGGTGACTACAGCGAATTCGCCAACGACACTGCCGACGCGCTCGCTTCGGGGTGCGATGGCGCCGCCGTGGCATTGATCGAACGCAGCCGGGTGCATGCGGCCGAGGTGCTGGGCACGCTGCCGGCGCTGCTCGTGCATGGCGGCGGCGCACCGGCGTTGATGCCGTTGCTGGGCGATGCGCGATTCCAGCCGGCGCTGGTGCTCGATGGACTGGCACGCTGGGCGGTGCACCAGCCACCGGCGGCGCGGTAGGATCGCCGCATGCTTACCCGTGCCCTGATCGTCGTGCTGGCCATCCTCAACGTAGGTGTTGCGCTGTGGTGGATGCTGCGCGGCGAGCCCGCGCCCGTACCGCCCGCCGTGCCGTCCGGCGTGGCCAGGCTGCAGCTGCTCGATACACCGCCCGCGGCGGCCCCCGCCGCAGCGCCTGCCGCCCAGAGCGCAGCGTTGGACGACGTTACGCCACCACCGCCAACATCCGCTTCCCCAGCGACCGCTGAGGTAGCGCCGGGCGCTGCCCGGCCGCCTGCAGCGACCGCAGCGGCCGCAGCGCCAGCCTCGATCCCGGCGCCAACACCGCCAGCCGCCCCTGCGACGCCGGTCGCCCTGCGCTGCATCAGCCTGGGCCCGTTTGCTGATCGCGACACTGCGATGGCTGCCCAAGGCAAGGCCGGGGCACTGGTCCAGCGCTCGCGCCTGCGTGAAGTCCCCAAGCCGGGCGCCAGCAGCACCTACCGGGTGATGATGCCGGCCGCGGCCAGCCGCGACGAAGCGCAGGCGATGGTCAAGCGCATCGCCGCCGCAGGCATCAGCGATTACTACATCATGGGCCAGGGCGATGACGCCAACGCCATCGCGCTGGGCCAGTACCGCAACCGCGAGGGCGCCGAGCGCCGCCTGGCCGCGCTCAGCGCGGCCGGTTTCACCGCCCGGCTGGTCGCCAGCGGCGGTGCCGAGGGGGCGCAGTGGTGGATCGATGCGGCTCTTGCCGACACCGCCAGCGCCAGCACGACCCGCCAGCGCAGTGGCGCGGCCCAGCAGCGCTCGCTGGAATGCGCAGGCTTGCGCTAGAATCGCCGTCCGCGTCGGCCATGCCGTCGCCGTGCCTTTGCCGGCATAGCTCAGTTGGTAGAGCAACCGCCTTGTAAGCGGTAGGTCCCCAGTTCGAATCCGGGTGTCGGCACCAATCGCTCAACCGTAGTGCCGGCCGCTGGCCGGCTCTTCGGCGGTGCCAGGCAACATGCAGAGCCGGCCAGCGGCCGGCACTACCCAGGTTGTCAGGCAACATGCAGAGCCGGCCAGCGGCCGGCACTACCCCGGTTGTCAGGCGGCATGCAGAGCCGGCCAGCGGCCGGCACTACCTAGTTGGTTTCCGCGTAGCGGTACGACAACAGCGACTTCACCAGGAACGTCACCTGCGTGGCCGAACGCGCATCCACGCGCATGACCGGCAGGCGGTGGCCGGCGTCGAACAGCGCGTTGCGGAAGTCTGGAATCATCAGCGCCGGATACTCGTCGGCACGGGTCACGCCGACCGCAAGGCTGGCCTGCGGGGCGATCTTCGAGAACTCCTGCAGCAGTTCCACCGTGGAGGCCACCGGGTCCGGGTGGCCGGCGCTGACCAGCACGATCACGCCGAGCGCGCCTTCGCAGACCATCGGCCACATGAAGTCCAGGTAGCGCTGGCCCGGCACGCCGTAGACGTGCAGCAGCTCGCCGTCGTCCAGCTCGATCGAGCTGTAGTCGAGCGCCACCGTGGTTTCGACCTTCTCGCCCATCGCGTCGCCGCTCATCGGCATTTCAGTGCTGACCGGCTCCACGTCGGAGATCGCGCGGACGGCGGTGGTCTTGCCGGCACCCATGCTGCCGACGAAGACCAGCTTGTTGGCGGGCATGCTCATGACGCGGCTCCCTGGAACAGATTCAGGCCGAAGCGGCGGGCCACCCACGAGAAGAAACGTGAGTCGCTGGCGTCTTTGCGGCGTTGCGTACTGGGCACGGCGGCGTCCTGGTTCAATGCGAGGCCACTGGCAACAGCAGCGCAGAAGAGCGATTGCACCGTGTGGCGCGGCATATGGCAAGCCGTAGCGAGCGCAGCGGCCTGCCAGGGCCGCGCGTGCAGGCAGGCAATGGCCAGCAGCCAGGTGCCCGGCACGTCGTCGGCGTTGAGGTCCGGCCAGTGCCGCAGCTTCAGCGGCGCCTGTTCGGCGGGCATCGGCAGCAACTCGGGGCGGTAGCGCGCGATGCAGAAGTACAGGGCTTCGAACGAATGCCGTTGCGGCAGCCGGTAGGCGTACTGGTGCTGGAAGGTCGGCGCATCGATGGCACTGGCCGACCACGCCACGTCGTCCAGCTGCGCCACCACTTCGGCCAGCGTGGTCGACGGCGGCAGCGCGATGCTGCGGGTCGCCGTGTCCACCAGCAGGGTGATCGCGCCGCGCTGGAGCAGATGCAGTGCCGGGGCACCGCCGGTGGCGGCCGCCAGCTGCAGCAGCAGCGGCGTGCCCACTGCTGCGCGCTCCACGGTGGGCGCGGCCAGCAGCAGGCTGGACAGCTGTTCGTTGATGTCGCGCACGGTGGCACCGTGCGGCAGGCGTCCCGGTGCGGGCTCGGCGTAGCGGCGCGCGATCAACAGCATCGGCACGTTGACCGCATTGGCCTCACTGAGCGCGCGGGCCGCATCGGGATGGTCCAGGCCGATCACCAGCAGGTCGCAGCCATCGCTGTTCCAGGGCTGCAGCACCACGTCCATGCGCTCGGCGAGCAGCATCGAACAGGCCAGCTTCAGGCGGGTCTGGTGCAGCACGTCCAGCCCGATGGCGGAAATGCGGAAAGAACGTGTGGGGGTATTCATGGCGGGTGTCACGCGAAACGCCGACGCGGGCCGCAACGCGCCCGGTCAGGGGCGCGGCGCGGCCGGGTCGCGTGCGATCAGCTGAAGTCCAGGGTCTTTTCGAAGGCCTTCAGTTCGTGGCGCGACATGGCCAGGTTGGCCTTGCTGCGGTCCATCACCACGTACAGGAACAGCAACGGGTTGCTTTCCAGCGGGCGGATCAGATGGTACTGGGTGGTCAGCGTGATCAGCAGGTCTTCCAGCGTGTCCGACAGGCCCAGCTGCTCGGCCACGCGACGCTTGGCGCGCACCACTTCGGTGTTGCCGGCCGCCGCCAGTTCCAGGTTGATGTTGCCGCCGCCGACCATGGCCAAGGCCATGCCGCTGTCACCGTCGACCAGGGCCGCACCGACGAAACCAGCCAGCGAGTTGAGCTTTTCCAGATTGAGATTGGGCACGTAAATCCTTTTTGCTTCAGGCAGTGGGAGGGCAGGCCAGGGGCCTGCCGGAAGGGCACAACGAAAGGGGCGAAGCGGCTCAGCTGGCGCGCGGGCGCAGCACGGCGTCGAGGCGGGTGGCGCATTCGCGCGCATGGAACAGCAGCACGGCCATGTTGACCTCGTGACTGGCCACGGCGGTCAGGGTCAGCGGCTTGTCGGCGTGGATGCGGATCAGCACCACATTGCCCAGTTTGGTGCAGATGGTGGCGTAGTCGGCCTCGCTCAGCGCCAGCTCGCGGGAAACGGTCTCGCCCAGGGTCAGGAACGAATTGGCCATGGCCGCCAGGCGGCGACCGTCCACGCCCAGCGTGGAATCCTCGGCAACGGCGCGGCCGTCGGCGGTGGACAGCATCAGCAGGCTGAGGCCGCTCTCGCGCTCACGCGCGTGCTTGAAGGCGTGTTCGATAGCGGAAACGTCGTACATCTGGCGGGCCGGCTGGCTCTCGCCACTGGCATTCCGGACGATCTGGTGGATGCTGCTGCGCTGCACGTACTGCCCCCTGGAACACGACAAAAACGGACCAACCCCGATGGGGTTAGTCAATCAGTACTGCGAAGAAGTGTGAAATGTAGCACGTAAAATTTGCCAATATTGCCAACGTAAGATAAACCGAGGCCCCCTTTCGTCTGTGTCAAATCATTGACGCGCAAGGCTTTCCTGGCCTCCGTCGAGATGCGACGCAGTGGGGCAGGGAGCGTCGCTGCCGGTCACGGGGGACGGCCCACTGCTGCGTCGCCGCGAGTGTGCGGGGCGCGGGATGACTAGACTGGTCGGATTTTCCGTGTGTGTGGAGTCAGCATGAGCAAGCGTCAACCTGCGGTGTCCCTGATTGGCGTGCCGACCGATATCGGCGCCGGTCACCGGGGTGCCGGCCTGGGCCCGGAAGCCCTGCGTATCGCCGGGCTGGCCGAAGCGCTGGGTGCGCGCGGCGTGGATGTACGCGACTGCGGCAACCTGGATGGCCCGCGCAACCCGTGGACCCCGCCCGAGCAGGGCTACCGGCACCTGGACGAAGTAGTGGCCTGGAACCGCGCCCTGATGGACGCCACCTACGCCGAGCTGCAGGACGGGCGGATGCCGATCATGCTGGGCGGCGACCACTGCCTGGGCATCGGCTCGATCACCGCCGTGGCACGCTGGTGCCGCGAACAGGGCCGCACCCTGCGCGTGCTGTGGCTGGACGCGCATTCGGACTTCAACACCAGTGAGGTGACCCCCTCCGGCAACGTGCACGGCATGCCGGTGGCCTGCCTGTGCGGCCTGGGCCCGGACGCGTTGACCCGGCTGGGCGGCGACGCCCCGGCGATCTGCCCGCAGCAGGTGCGCCAGATCGGCATCCGCTCGGTGGACCAGGAAGAAAAGCGCCTCATCAAGCAGCACAAGGTGGATGTCTACGACATGCGCTACATCGACGAGGCCGGTATGAAGCGCACGGTGGAGGCGGCGCTGGAAGGCATCGACGAGAACACCCATCTGCACGTCAGTTTCGACGTGGATTTCCTCGACCCCAGCATCGCCCCGGGCGTCGGCACCACCGTGCCGGGTGGGGTGAACTACCGCGAAGCGCAGCTGGTGATGGAGATGATTGCCGACACCGGCCGGATGGGCTCGCTGGACATCGTGGAGCTGAACCCGCTGATCGACACCCGCAACGCGACTGCCGAGCTGGCGGTGGATCTGGTGGAAAGCCTGTTCGGCAAGTCCACCCTGATGCGCGATTGACCAGGCCGGAGGGCGATTCCTGCGCGTGGCTGAACAGCCGCGCGCTGCGTTCACATCGATTGCACGCCGTAGCCGCCAGATTGCAACTCACGCGGCGGCAATGCCAGTAACGGCGGCGACGTCACCGCGATCAGGAAGAGGAGCACACGACGAAGCGGGTCACGCGCAACGTCATGCTCATCTGACAGGTGGGACCGGATTTCGGTAACGATTTGAATCACACAGGAGAACCCCATGAAGCGTGTTATTGCACTGATGCTGTTGTCGATGTTCTCGCTGGCCGTGCTGTCCGGCTGCAACACCGTTGCCGGTGCCGGCAAGGACGTGCAGAAGGCAGGCGAGTCGGTGGAAGACGCTGCCAAGGGCAACTGATCCACACCCTGCGTGACGGCCGATGGCCGACACGCGCTGGGCAACTGCTGAACGCTGTTCGGCAGGCACTTCAAGAAACGGCCGGGATGCTTCCCGGCCGTTTCTTTTTGCGTTGATGGTGTCCGCGCGATCTGAGCCGTTCAATGAAGTGAGCATGCGCTTCATCCATGCTTGACCGCCGCCGAACACCCGCTGCTGCACTCTGCATGTGCGGCGAAGGTGCCGTTGCAATCAAGGACGCGAACCCATGAACAAAGACATCATTTCCGGCAAGTGGACGCAGCTCAAGGGCAAGGCGCAGGCAAAGTGGGGCGACCTGACCGACGACGATTTCAAGGTGGCCGAAGGCAATGCCGAATACCTGGCGGGCCGCCTGCAGGAACGCTATGGCTGGGCGCGTGATCGCGCTGAAACCGAGGTCAAGGACTTCGAAGCGGCCATGCGCAAGGACTATCCGGACTTTCACTGACACCCATACGGGTGGCAGCGCGGCTTAGGGCCGCAGGGGTATGAAACCAGACGGGCCGCATTGCGGCCCGTCTGTTTTTGCGCCGATCAGGATTCAGCGCCAGCCGTAACCCGGCGGGTCCGGCACGAACGACTCCGGAAATGCCTGCGGGCCGGCATCACGGTGCGGCAGGCGCGCCGGCAGGATGCCGCGCGCGATCAGGTTGCGCTCGCTGTCATAGCGCACGTCCAGGCGCTGCGCAGGGGCGGTGCTGGCGCGCTCGAACCCGGTGCTGCCCGAATACGACTGCTCGCGCCGGCCGTGGCCCGTGCCCAGCGCCGGGGCGGGAGCGGCGGCCACCGAGCCGGTGGTCTTCGCCGAGGACATCGCGGCGTCGGCGGTCTCGCTCGCCTGCGGCTGCGGCTGCACGCGGCTGCCGGAACGCGCGACCGGCGGCGCGGGCCGCGCCAGCGCCACGTACCGCCGGGCCTCGTTGAAGACCGCAATGCCCACCACACCGATGTTGTCCGGCCGGTCGGTCCGGCCGGCATAGCTGCGGCCCGGGTCGGTGAAGACGAACTGCGCCACTTCCTGGGACGATTTGCGCCAGCCGGTGATGTCCGCGCTCTGCCAGGGGTCGAGCACGTAGCCGGTCTGGTTGGGGGCGGCCACATCGCCGGTGATCACGTTCAGCCCGTCCACCGACAGCACCACCAGCACGCGCGCGTCGCTGTTGTTGCGCAGGCGCACTGCATAGGGATGGCCTTGGCGGCCGGCCACCCAGCGCTGGCCACGGTGTGGGTAGGTGGGCAGTTCGAGGTCCTGGTCGCGGTCGACGATGCTCAGCGACACCGGTCCGGGATCAGCGCGAGGGGGCGCAAAAGGCTTGAAACCGCACAGGGCCAGCACGGCAAGCAGGGGCAGGGTCAGGTGCTTCATGGTGGGGCATCCGGGGTTGGGTACGGTGTTGAACGCACCGGGCCGGCCAACGGGGTTGCGCGGGGACAGGTAAACTGGGGGCGTTCAACTGTCCGTAATGATTCCCACATGACCACCCGCGTTCTTACCGGCATCACCCCCTCCGGCACGCCCCACCTGGGCAACTACGTGGGCGCCATCCGTCCGGCCATCGCGGCCAGCCAGGCGTCCGACATCGAGAGCTTCTTCTTCCTGGCCGACCTGCACAGCCTGATCAAGGCGCAGGAGCCTGAGCGGACCCAGCGTTCGACCCTGGAGATCGCGGCAAGCTGGCTGGCGTGTGGCTTGGACCCGGACAAGGTCTGGTTCTACCGCCAGAGCGACATTCCCGAAACCACCGAGCTGATGTGGTTCCTCACCGCCATTGCCAGCAAGGGCATCCTCAACCGTGCCCATGCCTACAAGGCGGCGGTGGACAAGAACCGCGAGGAACAGCTGGACGAAGACGCCGGCATCAGCGCGGGGCTGTTCATGTACCCGGTGCTGATGGCCGCCGACATCCTCATCTTCAAGGCCAACCATGTGCCGGTGGGCCGCGACCAGATCCAGCACATCGAAATGGCGCGCGACTTCGCGCAGCGCTTCAACCATGTGTACGGCAAGGAGTACTTCCCGCTGCCGGAGGTGGTGATCGACGAGCAGGTGGCGACGCTGGCCGGCCTGGATGGCCGCAAGATGAGCAAGAGTTACCACAACACCATTCCGCTGTTCGCGCCGCGCGCGGAGCTGAAGAAACTGGTGTTCTCGATCCTCACCGACTCGCGCGCGCCCGGCGAGCCCAAGAGCACCGACGGCTCGGCGCTGTTCCAGATGTACCAGGCGTTCGCCACGGCGGAACAGACGGCGGCCTTCGCCCAGGCGTTTGCCGACGGCATCGGCTGGGGCGATGCCAAGCAGCAGCTGTTCGAGCGCATCGACGCCGAGCTGACCCCCCTGCGCGAGCGCTACGACGCGCTGATGGCCGAGCCGGAGAAGATCGAGGCGGTGTTGCGCCGCCGCGGCCAGCAGCTGCGCGAGCAGTACGCCGTGCCCCTGCTGAAGGAGCTGCGCCATGCGGTGGGCCTGCGTGATCTTTCCAGCGCAGGCGACATCGCGGCCGAAGAGGGCGGCGTGGCGCGCGCGGCACCGCCGCTGTTCAAGCAGTACCGTGACAAGGACGGCCGCTTCTACTTCAAGCTGCTGGCCGGCGACGGCACGCTGCTGATCCAGAGCGAAGGTTTCGATTCGCCGCGGGATTCGGGCCAGCTGATCGGCGTGCTCAAGCAGACCGAGCACGGTGATGGATTGCAGAGCGAACTGTTCAAGCTGGACGCCGAGGTGGATACGGTGTTGGCGGCATTGCAGGCACTGCGCGAGCAGGCCTGACACAACGGCGTACCGACCCACGGTCGGTACCTGCCGGAAACGCGGCAACCGCCGGCGAACGCCCGGTGGAACGAAACGGCGGTAGCCATCGACCGTGGGTCGATGGACACGTCAACGGAGGACACGATGGCCTGGTTGTCGTTGTTGTTGTTCCTGCCCTGGTTTCTGCTGCTGGGCACCCTGTACTGGCTGTTTCCGCGCCAACCGCGTGATGCCGCGCGGCGCCTGTTCGACGGCGCTGCGCTGCTGCTCGCCTTCGTCCTGAGCATCCTCGCCATGCTGTGGGGCCACCATATCGGCGTGGTGCAGAGCGATGCCGGACCGATCTGGCGCCAGGTGCTGGCCGTGCTGTACGCCTACGGTGCGTTCCTCGCGGTGATGACCGTCGCCATCCTGTTGCGTGCCTCCTGGCTGGCGCAGCGTGCGACCAAAGCCGCATCGAAGTCGCCGGGCCAGCGGGCCTAGAATTGGCGTGTATCGACCCACGGTCGCTACCTGCCCAACGCCGCCAGGGATGAGCCGATGTCCTCCGACCCCAGCATCTTCACCATCGATACCGCGTTCCAGCGCAGCGATTTCGATGCCGCTTACCTGATCGTCGAAAACGGCCGCGCCGCCTTCATCGACTGCGGCACCGGCCTGGCCGTGCCGGCGATGCTGGCCGCGCTGGACCGCGCCGGCTGCACGCCTGACCACGTCGATTGGCTGATCCTGACCCATGTGCACCTGGACCATGCCGGCGGTGCGGGCCTGCTGATGCAGCAGCTGCCCACCGCGCAGCTGCTGGTGCACCCGCGCGGCGCGCCGCACATGATCGACCCCACCCGGCTGATTGCCGGGGCCACCGAGGTCTATGGCGAGGCCGAGATCGCGCGCAGCTACGGACCGGTCCTGCCGGTGCCGGCCGCGCGCGTGGTGATCGCCGAGGACGGCCACAGCGTCGACCTGGCCGGGCGCGCGCTGCTGTGCCTGGACACCCCGGGACACGCCCGCCACCATCTGTGCATATGGGACGCGCGCAGCCGCAGCGTGTTCACCGGCGATACCTTCGGCCTGTCCTACCGCGAGCTGGACAGTGACCGCGGCGCCTTCATCATTCCCACCTCGTCACCCGTGCAGTTCGATCCCGAACCTCTGAAGCACTCCATCGCGCGCCTGCTCGCGCTGCAGCCACAGGCCGCCTACCTCACCCATTACGGACGCGTGGAAGACGTCGCCACGCTGGGCGCCGACCTGGTCGAGCAGATCGATGCGATGGTGGACATCGGCCGCCAATGCGATGGTCGCCCCGATCGCCATCGCTGCCTGGTGGCCGCGCTCACCGCGCTGTATCTCGAACGCGCGCAGGCGCATGGCTGCCGGCTCGATGATGCAGCGGTGGTGCAGGTGCTGGCGATGGACATCGAGCTCAACGCGCAGGGCCTGGCCTGCTGGCTGGACCGCAACCGCCGCTGAGCCACGGCCTGCGTGCACGGTAACCGGAGTGTCACGTTACACTCTGGCATTCCGTTTTCCGCCTGGTGTCTGCCGTGAATCCGATGCGCATGCTGCTGTTGTCGTCCTGTCTGTTCGTGGGCGGCCTGGCCCACGCCGCCAATGACCTGCCCGGCGGTGGCATCGACCCGCAGGCACTGTCGCGGCACGTACGCATCCTCGCCTCGGACGAATTCGAGGGGCGCGCCCCGGCCTCGGCCGGCGAAGAGCGCACCGTGCAGTACCTCATCGAAGAGTTCGGCAAGTACGGTCTGCAGCCGGGCGGCACCGATGGCGGCTGGGTGCAGCCGGTGCCGATGGTGCGCGCGCAGGTGGACGGCAAGGCCCGCGTGCAGCTGCGCCAGAAGGGCGCGTCGCGCGACCTCAGCGTGGGTGAGGACGTTACCGTGCAGAGCCTGCGCCCGCAGGACGCGGTGGACATCCGCAACGCGCCGCTGGTGTTCGTCGGCTACGGCATCGATGCCCCCGAGCGCCAGTGGAACGACTACAAGGACCTGGACCTGCACGGCAAGATCGCCGTGGTGCTGATCAACGACGCGGATTTCGAGGCCGACCAGCCGGGTGCGTTCGATGGCAAGGCGGTGACCTATTACGGCCGCTGGACCTACAAGTTCGAGGAAGCCGCGCGGCGCGGTGCGCAGGGCGTGCTGATCGTGCACGAGACCGCGCCGGCCGCCTACGGCTGGGCCACCGTGCGTGCATCGGGCACCTCGCCGCTGTTTGATATCGAGCGCCCGCGCGACCAGGCCCTGGCCCAGCACGTACCGCTTCGGGGCTGGCTGGCACGCAGCCAGGCCGAGCAGCTGTTCCGCGATGCGGGCCTGGATTTCGACGCGGAGAAGCGCAAGGCGATGAGCCCGGCGTTCAAGCCGGTCGCCCTGGGCGATGCCACCTTGTCGGCACAGTTCAAGCTCAAGCGCGAGCAGGTGATCAGCCGCAACGTGGTGGCCAAGCTGCCCGGTGGCGCGCATGCCGACGAGGCGGTGATCTTCTCCGCCCATTGGGACGCCTTCGGCATCGGCCAGCCCGATGCCAAGGGCGACCGCATCCGTCGCGGCGCGATCGACAACGCCACCGGCGTGGCCACGGTGCTGGAACTGGGCCGGGTATTCGCCGCCGGCCCGCAGCCGCAACGCACGCTGTACTTCGTGGCGCTCACCGCCGAGGAGAAGGGCCTGCTCGGTGCCAGCTACTACGCCGCGCACCCGCTGGTACCGCTGGAGAAGACCGCGGCGGTGATCAACATCGAGATGTTCAGTCCGGACGGTGCCACCCGTGACATCGCGTCCTGGGGCAAGGGCCGGGTTTCGCTGGAAGGCGACCTGGAGCGCGTGGCCAAGGCGCGCGGGCGCAGCTACACGCCGGACCCGAACCTTGAAGCGGGCTTCTTCTACCGCGCCGACCACTTCGCCTTCGCCCGCCTGGGCGTGCCGGCGATCACCATCGGGCCGGGGCTGGACACGCTGGACGGTGGCGTGGAGGCCGGCAAGGCGCTGCGCGAGAAGTACTTCGCCGACTGCTACCACCAGGCCTGCGACGCCTGGACCCCGACCTGGGACCCGGCCGGGCACGCCGCCGACACCCTGCTGGTCTACGACCTGGGCGTGGAACTGGCCAACACCCGCCGCTGGCCGCAGTGGGAAGACGGCTCGGAGTTCCGCAAGGCGCGTGAACAAAGCGACGCAGCGCGGCGTTGATCGCGGGGGGGGCACGACCAACGGTCGTGACCTGCCGCCCGTTGTTCGTGACGCGTGCACCGTGACCCCACAAAAAACGCCGGGCAATGCCCGGCGTCATGGTGTGCGGCGGTTGCCGGCCAGCGGCCGGCACTACGCGATCATTTCAGCGTGCCATCCAGATAGTTCGCGCCCTTGTTCTTCAGGAAGAACACGTACACGAACAGCGACACCGCGATGATCGCCGTGACATAGATGGCGAAGTCGCCCACGCGGCCGGTCTTCAGCGCACCCTGGTACAGCAACGGTGCGGTGCCGCCGAACAGCGAGTTGGCCATTGCGTAGCCAAAGCCCACGCCCAGCGCACGCACGTGGGTGGGGAACAGCTCGGCCTTCACCACGGCGTTGATCGAGGTGTAGCCGGTGAGGATCACAAAGCCCAGCGCCAGGGTCAGGAACGCGATCAGCGGGTCATGCTGGTTCGGCAGCTCGGTGATCAGGTACCAGCTGTACAGCACGCCGCCCACGCCGAAGAACACCAGCAGGCTCTTGCGGCCCACGATGTCCGACAACCAGCCGCCAATGGGCTGCAGCAGCATCAGGAAGGTGAGCACGCCCAGGTTGATCAACGTACCGGTCATCACGTCGGTACCGGCGAACGCGCTCTGGATCATCTTCGGCCCGTTGACCGAATAGGTGTAGAAGGCCACGGTGCCGCCGGCGGTGATCAGGAAGCACAGCAGCAGCGGACGCCACTGGTGCACGAACAGCTCGTACATCGAGCCGGAGGCCTTGGCGCGGCCTTCGCGTGCGGCTTCGATGGACTCCTGGCCGAGCGATTCGTCCATGGAACGACGCAGCCAGAACACCACGATCGCGGCCAGGCCGCCGATACCGAAGGCGATGCGCCAGCCCCAGGCCGAGATTTCCGGCTTTTCCCAGAACAGCAGCATGGTGAACAGCGTCAGCTGCGCCAGCACGTGGCCACCCACCAGGGTGACGTAATGGAACGAGGACAGGAAGCCGCGACGGCCGGGCAGCGCCGCTTCGGACATGTACGTGGCGCTGGTGCCGTACTCCCCGCCCGTGGCGAAGCCCTGCAGCAGGCGGGCGAACAGCAGGATCAGCGCGGCCCAGCCACCGATGGACGCGGCGGTGGGCGTCAGCGCGATCATGAACGAGCAGGCCGCCATCATCGTCACCGACACGGTCAGCGCCAGGCGGCGGCCATAACGGTCGGCGAAGCGACCGAAGTACCACGCGCCGATCGGGCGCATCAGGAAGGTGGCCGCGAAGATGGCCCATACGTACATGGTGGAGTTCTTGTCGGCGGCCGAGAAGAACTGCGACTCGAAATAGACCGCGAACACCGAGTAGACGTAGACGTCGTACCACTCGACAAGGTTGCCCGCCGACCCCTTCAGGGTGTTGGAGATCGAGCGTTTGAGCGCGGCCTTGTCGGTGGCTGGCGCGGAAAGGGAGGGGGAAATGCTCATGCTGGAAAACGGTCCTCGCGGTGGAGCGGTGATTCTGGACAGCGCCTGCCCGGTTCAGGATCCCGGGGCACCTGCTTTTTACCTTACCTCACGTGCATGACGGGTGGGCATTGCACCTTATGACTAGCCCCCTGCACGACAGCGTGCCAACGCGGTGCATGCTGGCCCGGTGGCAAACGCCTAGAATCGCCTCTCCCCCGCCTGCTGGTCGTGTATGGCCGTCTCCCCTGCAACCCCGCCGGCCGCTCCCCGCAGCGGCCTGGTCGTCCTGGCCCTGCTGCTGGTCTACGTCGTGTGGGGGTCCACCTATCTGGGCATCCGGCTGGCGCTGGAGGGCGGTGCACTGCCATTGACGACAGTCTCCGGGGCGCGCTTCATCATCGCCGGCACGCTGATGTACGCGGTGCTGCGCTGGCGTGGCATGCCGGCGCCGACACGTCGCCAATGGCGCAATCTGGGCATCATGGGCCTCACCATGCTGGTGCTGGGCAACGGCATGGTGGTACTGGCCGAACGCACGGTGTCCTCGGGCCTGGCCGCCACCGCCGTGGCCTCGGTGCCGCTGTGGATGGCGCTGTTCGGCGCCCTGCGCGGCCAGCACGCCAGCCGGGGCGAATGGCTGGGCATCGCCATCGGCTTCCTCGGGGTGGTCTGGCTCAATGCCGGCAGCAGCCTCACCGCCTCGCCGCAGGGCCTGATCCTGCTGCTGATCGCGCCGGTGGGCTGGGCCCTCGGCTCGGTCTGGGCGCGCAGCCTGGACCTGCCCAGCCCGTTCATGACCGCCGCCGGGCAGATGCTGTGCGGCGGGGTGATGCTGGTCGCGCTCGGCCTGGCCACCGGTGAGCGCCCCACTACCTGGCCCAGCATGGACGGCCTGCTGGCCGTGGCCTACCTGTGCATGTTCGGCTCCATCGTCGCGTTCACCGCCTACGTGTGGCTGCTGCAGAACGTGCGGCCGGCGCTGGCGGCCAGCTATGCCTACGTCAACCCGGTGATCGCGGTGATCCTGGGGGCGCTGATCGGCCATGAGCAGTTCGGCGCGCATGACCTGCTGGCCATGGGCGTGATCCTGGCCGGTGTGCTGGTGCTGACCCTGGCACGGACGCGCGGCCGATGAGCGCCGTGGACAGCACGACCCTGCAGGAGCAACGCCGGGGTCTGGCCATCACCGCATTCACCTTCACCCTGTGGGGGCTGGTGCCGGTCTACTGGCATCTGCTGAAAGCGGTGCCGTCGCAGCAGATCATTGCCCACCGCATCATCTGGAGCACCGTGCTGGTGGTGGCCTGGCTGCTGCTCAGCAGCGGCACCGGCTGGTGGAGGCAGATCGCCGCGCAGCCGCGCGCGCTGCCCACGCTGGCGCTGAGCAGCCTGGCCATCGCGTTCAACTGGGGCCTGTACATCTGGGCGATCAATGCCGGCCACGTGATCGAAACCAGCCTGGGCTACTTCATCAACCCGCTGGTGAGCGTGGTGCTGGGCGTGGTGGTGCTCAAGGAGCGCCTGCGCGGCCTGCAGTGGCTCGCCGTGGCCTGCGCCGCGGCCGGTGTGGCGTGGCTGACCATCGACGCCGGTACGCCCCCGTGGATCGCGCTGGGGCTGGCCTGTTCGTTCGGCCTGTACGGCCTGCTGCGCAAGCTGATCTCGGTCGACCCGGTGGCCGGGCTGGGCATCGAAAGCCTGTACCTGTTCCTGCCGGCGATGGGCTTCGCGCTGTGGAGCGAGACCGGCCATGGCGGTGGCTTCTTCGGTGGTTGGGGCTGGCGCAACGACCTGCTGCTGATCGTCGGGGGCGTGGTCACGGCCCTGCCGCTGATTGGCTTCGCCTATGGGGTCAAACGCATCCCGCTGTCGCTGGTGGGCATCCTGCAGTACATCGCCCCCAGCCTGGGCCTGCTGCTGGGCGTGTTCTTCTTCCGCGAACCCTTCGATACCGCCAAGGCCGTGGGCTTCGCCGCGATCTGGACCGGGCTGCTGCTGTTCATTGGCGACAGCCTGTGGCGTTCGCGGCAACCCATCGGGCGCTGACGCATTGCGCAGCCACGCAGGGCGTGGCTCTACCGAATGCATGATTGCGGTGGGTGTATCTGAAGATCCCCATTTCGCCGGATTCCGATAGGCGCATGCCCCGCCCCCTGCTGAACTGCCGGTGCCCGCGCGTGCGGGTTATCAGGAGGAGATGCAGATCATGAAACAGCTAGGCTGGTTGCTGCTGGCCGCGTTGCCGTTCCAGGGCATGGCCGAGTCGAGAATGGAAGATCCCGTTGCCATGGTGTGCTACTTCTGCACGCCTGATGAGATGTACGCGCGTGCACGATCGCTCGGGGTGGGGGAGCACTTCATCTACGACGGCGAAAGCCAGACCAACATCCAGGGCTTCCGGGTCACCAGCGAGGGCGGGCAGCTCGTTGCCACGCATTTCGTGCCGCCGGCCTGGTTGAGGACGCAGTACACCGCGATGATGAGAATCTATTACAAGAGCCGAGGCGAGTTTGTCGACCAATGGGGCTCGGTATCGCTGCAGGCGCCCGGCTCGCCGCACGTGCTCAACGAGCAGGTGCAGAGCAACACGGTGCTCTGGGGTCACCATCTCACCGACCTGAATCCCCGGCACCTCGAAGCCAGGGAAATCGTGCGGCGCTTCGTGACGCCGGCGCGGCGCTTCGAATTTCTAAGCGCAGATACCGAGCACGGCCGGATCCTGCGCTTTGAATCGCAGCAGCTTGGCCAGGCGCCCTTGATATCGCGGCTCAACACCGACAGCTCGCTGGGTTACATGGAGTCGTTCTTCGACTATGAAACCCGTCGATGGGAGTACCTGCGCTCCGCGGATTACTTCACCACGATCCAGGAGAAGGCCGAAGACTTCCTGTACCCCGATGGCGGCCCGCGCGTGGTGCGCTATCCACGCTCGCTGGTACCGTTCTTCAAGCAGCGCGCCGACTGGGCCGGGGTGGAGGTCATCGGGATGCCGGTGCCCGACGGCGGCGACGTGCAGTATTACTGCGGCCGTGCCGCGGAAAAGATCCAGTGCCGCCTCCTCTGAAGTCCCTGGCCGCACCCTTCGTGTAATACCCCACCGTGTCCCTCCCGGGGCACGGTGGGTGTCCGCATCAGGTCTCACGCAGCGCCGTGGTGATCGGCAACCGCGCCGCGCGCAGCGCCGGGAAGAGCCCGCCGACCAGGCCGATGCCCAACGCCCACTTCAAGCCGCTCCACAGCAGGTCCGGCGAGACCTTGAACTGGAAGACCACCTGGCTGAAGTTGCTGCCGATGGTGGACACGCTGTAGCCGTTGAAGATGGCCCACGCCACCAGGCCGCCCAACACCCCGCCGATCAAGGCCAGCAGCATGGTTTCCAGCATGATCGCGGTGACCACCGGCACGCCACGGAAACCGATCGCGCGCATGGTGGCAATCTCGCGCGCACGCGTGGCCACGGCGGCGTACATGGTGTTGAGCGCGCCGAACACCGCGCCGATGGCCATGATCGCGCCGATCACCGTCCCCAGCACACTGATCAGTTTGTTCAGGCCGCCGCCCTGCTTGGCGTAGTAGGCCCGGGTGGTTTCCACGTCCAGCTTCAGGCGCGGGTCGGCCGCCACGGCCGTCTTGAACTGCTCGAACCCGGGCGTTCCTTCGGTACGCACGCTGATCGACTGCCAAGCGCTGCGCTGGTAGGTCGTGGCCAGGGTCTGCGCGTCGGTCCACAGCTCCGAATCATGCGCATCGCCCGAATTGAACACGCCTACCACCGTCCAGTCCTGGTTGCCGAGCACCAGTGTGTGGCCCACCTCCAACCCGCGGAACTGACCCTGCGCGCCCTTGCCGACCACGATCTCGCGCAGGCCGGCGTTGAAGCGGCGGCCCTGGGTGATCTTGACCTTGTCATGCACCGCCCACGCCATTTCACCCACGCCGCGGAACTGCGCGTTGACGTCGGTGCCGTCGCCCTTGGAAACCAGGTTGACCACCTGTGACAGCTCCGGCGAAATCAGCGCACGGCCGCGCTCGTCCTTGGCCACGCCGGGCAGGGTGGACAGCAGCGGCACCTGGTCGCGCATGATCACCGAGTTGGTTTCCGCCTGCGAGCCGCCGCGCAGCACGATCGCCGTGGTGTCATCGCCGGTGCTGTTGAGCGTGGCCTGGAAGCCCTCGCCCATCGCCAGCATGGCGACCAGTACGCCGACCACGCCGGCAATGCCCACCACCACCACCGACGAGGCGCCCCAGCGCTGCGGCAGGCTGGCGATACCGATCCGCGTGGCCGCCAGCGCCAGCCGCCCACTGCGGGTGAGCAGCAGCCACAGCACCAGCAGCACCGCCAGCACCAGCACGCCGATCCACGGCAGTGCAATCCAGATCCCCAAGCCAATCGCCAGCAGCAGGATCGACAGCGCATTTCCCAGCCATTGCTTCTTCATGTCGTTCTCCCGGGCTCAGCGGCCGGCCAATGCATCGACGATCTTCAGCCGCTTGGCGCGCAGCGCCGGCAGCAGGCCCACCACGATGCCGATCACCACGATCAGCCCGATCCCCATCATCCAGGTCTGCACCGGCACCTGCGGCGGCAGCAGCCCCATGGTCTTGGGCGCCAGCACCGGCAGGATCACCGCGGCCAGGCCCATCCCGATCGCACCGCCCAGGCCGATCAGCAGCACCGCTTCGATCATCACCAGCACCAGCACCGTGCGGTCGTGGAAGCCCAGCGTCTTCAGCGTGGCCAGTTCCGGCACGCGCTCGCGCACCGCCTGGGCCATGGTGTTGCCGGTCAACAGCAGCAGGGTGAAGAACACCGCGCCCATGATCGAGGTGACGATCAGGCCGATATCGGCGAACTGCTTGACGAACGCCTGCTGGAACGCCGATTCAGTCTGGGTCTTGGTTTCATGGTCCGAATTGGCCGAGATCGCATCGATGGCCTGGGCCACGCGCGAGGCATGGTCGGGGTTGTCGAGCGTCACCGTGTACCAGCTCACCTGGTTCTTGATGTAGTCGTTGGACTCATCGAAGTATTTCCAGTTCATCATCAGCTGGCGCTCTTCGTTGGCCGCCAGCGTGCGGTCCTTGGAGCGGTAGATGCCCACCAGCTGCAGCGGCCAGTCGTTGCTGCCGCCCCGCGGGAAGATGGTGGCCTGCAGCGGAATGGTGTCGCCGATCTTCCAGCCGAACTCCTTGGCCAGTGTTTCGCCGACCACCGCACCCGTGCGCGTGTCCTGGAAGGCCTTGGCCTGGTCTGGCGGCAACTGCAGCTCGCGGTACACGTCGAAGTAGTTCGGCGCCACCGAGAAGTTGGCGAAGAAGTTCTTCGGGTCGCGGTAGATGCCGCCGAACCACATGCCGTAGGTGACGTCCTTGACCCCGGCCACCTGCCGTACCTGCGGTTCCAGTCGGATGGGCAGGGACTGGGTGATGGACAGGCGCGAGGCGACGATCAGGCGGTTCGCCCCTTCCACGCTTCCGCCCGAGCTGAAGGCCACGCGTACCGAATCGAGCATGCCAAACAGCAGGAAGGCAGCCACCACCGAGAGCAGGGTCAACAGGGTCCGCGTCTTGCTGCGGAACAGCTGTGCCCAGATCAGCGAGAAATACTTCATCGCGGCATCTCCTTCAGTGGGCAGCGGGTGTTTCGGCCAGCTCACCCTTGTCCAGGTGCACCGTATGGGTGGCGTACTCGGCGGCCTTGGGGTCGTGGGTGACCATGATGATGGTCTTGCCGTGTTCGCGGTTGAGTTGCTGCAGCAGCCCCAGGATCTCTTCGGCGGACTGGCGGTCCAGGTCGCCGGTCGGCTCGTCGCAGATCAGGAAGGTCGGGTCGGAGACGATCGCGCGGGCAATCGCCACGCGCTGCTGCTGGCCGCCGGACAGCTCATTGGGGCGGTGGCTGCGGCGGTCGGCCAGGCCCACCAGGGTCAGCGCGATCTCGGCATTGCGCTTGCGCTGCGCCGCACCCAGGTGGGTGAGCAGCAGCGGCAGTTCAACGTTCTTCTGCGCGGTCAGCATCGGCATCAGGTTGTAGAACTGGAACACGAAGCCGACGTGGTGGCTGCGCCAGGTGGAGAGCTGGCCACCGGACATGCGGTCGATGCGCTCACCTTCGATCTCGATCTCGCCGCCGGTGGGCGTGTCCAGCCCGCCGATCAGGTTGAGCAGGGTGGTCTTGCCCGAGCCGGACGGGCCCATCAGCGCGACGAAATCGCCGCGCTCGATGTCCAGGTCGATGCCGTGCAGCACCTGCACCTTCTCGGGGCCGCGCTGGTAGGTCTTGGTGATGTTGCGGAGCGAAACCAGGGTGGACATGGGTGGTTCTCCGTAGGCGGAAAGGCACGCACGACCAACGGTCGTGCGCTACCGGTGGAACGAATCAGTGGAACCCCCCGGCAGGACACGACCGTTGGTCGTGTCGCCGGTTACGGTGCTTGTTTCTCCACCACCGCGCTGCCATCGCGCAGCTCCAGCGGCGGGTTGGTCACCACCTGTTGCCCGGCGGTGAGGCCGGCGGTGACCTGGCGGTCGTTGTTCAATGCCACGCCCACGGTGACCGGTACCTGCTGCACGCGCCGGTCGTCGGCCACCACGAAGGCCACCGTCTTCTGGTCACGTTCCACCAGCGCCGAGGCCGGTGCACGCACGCCCTTGGGCGCCGCCGCCTGGGCCGGCGTGGCCGACTCCAGGAAGCTCACCCGCACGCCCATCTCCGGCACGATGCGCGGGTCCTTGGTCTTCAGTGCCACGCGCACCTTGACCGTGGCCTTGCCGCGGTCGGCGGTGGGGATGATGGCGATCACCTCGGCCGGAATCTTCCAGTCCGGGTAGGCATTGAGCGTGGCCTCGACCGGCATCTTCGGCTGCACGCGGCCAATGAAGGCCTCGCCCACCTCGACTTCGATCTCCAGCGAATCCATGTCCACGATGGTGCCGATGCCGGTGCGGGTGAACCCGCCGCCGGCCGACAGCGGCGACACGATCTCGCCCGGCTGCGCGGCCTTGGCGGTGACCACGCCGGAGAACGGCGCGCGCACCACGTTGTTGTCCACGCCCAGGTCGGCGATGGCCAGCGCGTCGCCAGCCACGCGGGTATTGCGCTGCGCGGTGCGCAGCTGCGCGCGCAGGCTGTCGCGCTGGGCCATGGCCAGGTCGTACTGCGAGCGCGAGACCAGCTGCTGGCCGACCAGGGTCTGCAGTCGCCCGGCTTCGGCGTCGGCCTGTGACACCTGCGCCTGCAACCCGGCGAGCTGGCTGCGGGCGGCTTCCAGCTGCGAGGCCGAGAGGCTGCGCTGTGCGTTGGCATCGATGGGGTCCAGGGTGGCCATGACCTGGCCTTCCTCCACCCGCATGCCTTCCTCGATCATCACTTCGCGCACCTTGCCGGTGATCTTGGCCGACACGGTGGCCATGCGCCGGGCCACCACGTAGCCGCTGGCGTCGAGCACCGAGCTGCTGGACGTGCCCTGCTGGATGGCCACCACCGGCGCGGTGGTCACTTCGATGGGGCGTTGGCGACCGAACACGAACCAGGCAATGCCGCCCAGCACCAGCAGGACGATCACCGCCATCACGATCCACAGGCCGCGGCGTGGCGAGGACGGCGGCGGGGCCGACGCCTTCTTGCGGTCGATGCGGAGTTCCTTCAGAAGTTCAGCGGATGCGTTCATCATGACTCTGGGACGTGGAATCGGGCCGAGTGTGACCGCAACCCGGGTCGCGGGCAAACCGGCTGGGGAGTGGCTGGGGCACAGCATGCCCGTAGACCGGGCCTTCCGGGCAGTGACAGCTGTCACCTGCTTGAGGTGAGGCGCGACACTGGATGTGCCAATGCCGACCCGGGATCGTAGGGACACGCCGCGCGTGTCTGCCCTTCGCGTCGGGCCATGTGCACCCCGGGCACCGCGCAGCCACGCAGGGCGTGGCTCTACCTGAGAAACAACGCTGCATCCATTCCTGCTGAGGAAGCTGCCATGATCGCGCCTGATTACCCGCCACCGGAACCGACCGTGCTGCCCCACTGGCTTGCTGCATTGCTGCGCCCCGCCCCGGATTCGGCCGTGGCCGACAACCTGCGGCGCGGCAAGCCGGCCTGGTCCGACGCCGTGCACCTGCTGTGGACCGGCTGGGTGTTCTTCACGCCCATCTTCGGCAGTGGCTACAGCCTCACCTGGCTGTGGCTGACCGTGCTGACCTACCCGGTGTTCGTAGCGCTGTTTGCCCGCCAGCTGCTGGCACCGCGCCGGCACGCACCGCGCTATGCACTGGCCATGGTGGTCATGGGGTTGGCGCTGCTGCCGTGGTACCCGTCGGGCATCAGCTATTTCATCTTCGGCTGCGTCACGCTGCGGGTGTGCCGCACCGGCAGCGTCCGGCGTTACCTGGCGCAGCTGCTGGTGCTCAATGCCCTGTTCGTCGGCATCGCGTTGTCGCTTGGCTACCACTGGCAACTGATGGTGTGGATTCCCTCGATGACCTTCATCATCGGCGTCATCATCACCGTGGAAAGCATCAACAAGGATCGCGATGCGGCGTTGAAGCTGTCCCAGGACGAGGTGCGCCGGCTGGCCGCCACCGCCGAACGCGAACGCATCGGGCGCGACCTGCACGACCTGCTGGGCCACACGCTGTCGCTGATCACCTTGAAACTGGAGCTGTCGCGCAAGCTGTTCGACCGCGACCCGGACCGCGCGCGGTTGGAGGTCACCGAAGCGGAGGGCATCGCCCGCCAGGCGCTGGCGGAAGTGCGCAGTGCGGTCACCGGCATCCGCGCCAGCGACCTGACGGCCGAACTGGCGGCCGCGCGGCTGCTGCTGGAATGCCAGCACGTGCACCTGGACTACGCCCCGCCACCGCCGATGCCGGTGGAGGTCGAACGCGCGCTGGCGCTGGTGCTGCGTGAGGCGGCCACCAACATCGTGCGGCATGCGCAGGCCAACCAGGCCTGGGTGCAGTTCGAGCAGGACACGCGCACGCTCAGCATGCAGATCCGCGATGACGGCCGTGGCGATGTGCAGTCCGACGGCAACGGGCTGACCGGCATGCGCGAACGCGTGGCCGCATTGCGCGGTACGTTGCAGGTGCGGTCGGCGCGCGGGCAGGGCACCACCGTGACCGTGCAGGTACCGCTGCCGGCGCCCACCACGGTGGTACCGGCGCCGCTCCACGAACGCGTCGCGGCGCTGCCAGGCGGGGTGCTGCCATGATCCGCATCGTGCTGGCCGAAGACCAGGCGATGGTGCGCGGTGCGCTGTCGGCGCTGCTCGGGCTGGAGCCGGACATCGAGGTGCTGGGTGCGGCGGCCGATGGCGAAGCCGCGTGGCGGATGCTGCAGCAGCTGCAGCCGGACATCCTGGTCACCGACATCGAGATGCCGGGACTTTCCGGTCTGGAACTGGCCCAGCGCATCACCCGCCAGGGCCTGCCGATCAAGGTGGTGATCGTGACCACCTTCGCGCGCTCGGGATTTCTGCGCCGCGCGCTGGAGGCTGGCGTATGCGGCTACCTGCTCAAGGATGCGCCCGCCGAGAAGCTGGCCGATGCATTGCGCCAGGTACAGCACGGCGGTCGCGCCATCGACCCGCAGCTGGCACTGGATGCGTGGTCGCAGGCCGACCCGCTCAATGATCGCGAGCGCCAGGTGCTGCGGCTGTCCGGCGACGGCCGTTCGGCCGGTGAGATCGCCGCCCAGCTGGGGCTGTCGCACGGCACCGTGCGCAACTATCTATCTGAATGCATCGGCAAACTGGGCGTGGCCAACCGCATCGAGGCCTACCGCCTGGCCCGGCAGAAAGGGTGGTTGTAGAGCCACGCCCTGCGTGGCTGCGCGATGTCAGGCAACCCAAAAGCAGCCACGCAGGGCGTGGCTCTACGTTACTTGCCGCTGCTGTTGGGGCCCTTCGCCATGGCCTGGAACACCCCATCGCGCCGCACCCACAGATGGAACAGCGCCGCACTCAGGTGCGCCACCACCGTGGCAAACAGCACATACGCCAGCAGGCTGTGCGCGCTGCGCAGTGCCGCATACAACGACGGGTCATGCGGCACGATGGCCGGCAGGTGCACGCCGCTCCACATCTGGATGGGGTAGCCGCCGGCGGACAGCATCGCCCAGCCCACCAGCGGCATGGCCAGCATCAATCCATACAGCACCCAGTGCGAGGCATGCGCGGCAGCGGCCTGCCAGGCCGGCAGGTCGGCCGGCAACGGCGGCGGACGGTGGCGAAGGCGGTTGACCAGGCGCAGCAGCGCCAGCAGCAGGATCGCGATGCCCAGCGGCCGGTGCAGGTCCACCAGCATCGGCCGCCACTGCAGCGACGCCACCATGGTCACGCCCACGAACAACATGGTCAGGATCAGCGCGGCCATCAGCCAGTGCAGCACGCGCGCGGTGAGGTTGAAATGGCCCGTATCGCGGTTCATCGCGCCTGCTCCTTGCCGGTGGCCTGCTCGGCGGTGCCGCTGGCCACTTCGCGCTCGCGGCGGTTGAAGGAGACCGAATACACCGCCGACCGCGCGGCCAGGATGGGATCGTCGGTGCCGGCGATACCGCTGGGCAGGATCAGCGGATCGAAGTTGACGTTGTTGCACGCACCGCCGGCCTGCGGCTGCATCGCGGCCAGGCTCAGCGTGCCCACCTTCACCTGCCGGCGCGCGTCCGGCCAGGGAATGGACGGGTCGTTGATGGCATCGCCGTCGTCGGCAATGGTTACCCACATGTCCCAGCGCACCGGGCCCTGGGCCAGCCGCTGGCCGAATTCGTCGGCCAGGTAATCCAGGCTGGCCTGCGCGCGCTGCTCGGCGCTCATCGCTTCAAACGGCGCCTGCGGACGCATGCTCCAGCGCACCACCTGGGTCTTTCCGTCTGCCGCGGTGAAGCGGAAGCTGTTCACGCCGTTGTAGTCCGTGTTGGCCCAGCTGGTGGACCACGGCGCGGTCTTGGCCCACGCCCCGAACGCGCGCGCGGAGGGGTACTTGGCCGCGATGGCCGCCATCTTCGCCGGGTCCGGCTTGCCGGTGGCCGGGTCGGGAATGCCGGCGCGGGTCTGCTCGAGGAAGGCCTCGGTCGTGGGCACGGCAAAGAACGGGAAGCTGTTCATCGCCGTGCGCCATTCCTGCCCGTCATCGGTGACCAGCTGCAGGGCCATGCTGCGCACCCGTGCATTGGCATCGGGCCCGTGCGGATCGGCGCCGCCGATCGAGAGCCGGCCCAGTACCGGCACCTGCTGCTGGCGGAAGACCCGCGCCGAGCTCAGTGCCGCGCCTGCCGGCGTACCGGCGAACGTGCCGCTCACGCACACGCCCTTGCTGTGCGCACGGCGGAAGCCGGGGTGGTTGGCGCCGGTGGCTTCGATGGTGTCGGTGAAGGTCTGCGCGGTGGCGCGGTCGCGGCCGATCCAGCCGGCCAGCCAGGCGAAGGCCAGCACCAGCAGGCCGGCAATCAGCGCGATCACCGCCAGCCAGAACAGCGGCGAATGCGGGCGCGGGGCGTCCGGCTCACGGCCGGCACGGGTGTAGCGGAAGAGCGACATGGGCCGTTACCTGCCTTCTCGAACGTGAGGGGTGGGTGCGGCCCATGGTGTCAGAACCCCGATCGCCCGGATATTCACATTTTCGACAAGATTCGAACCGACTCAGCACGTCGTAGGTCCGGCCGCCGGCCGGACACCCATTACGCGTAGCGACCCTTCAACATCGCCCACGCCGACCGCAACGCCAACGCCTCACCGCCGGCAGGACGCCCCGGGCGCTCGCCGTCATTCCAGGCGTACACGTCCAGATGCGCCCACACCTGGCCTTCGCCGATGAACCGCTCCAGGTACAGCGCAGCGGTGACCGAACCGGCCATGCGCGAACCGGCGTTGGCCAGGTCGGCAATGCCGCTGTGCAGGTAGCGCAGGTACGGCCGCCACAGCGGCATGCGCCAGACCGGGTCGCGGGTGCTTTCACCGGCCTGCAGCCACTGCTGGGCGAGCGTGTCGTTGTTGCTGAACAGCGCCGGCAGGTCCGGGCCCAGCGCGATGCGCGCCGCGCCGGTGAGCGTGGCGAAGTCCAGCACGATCTCCGGCTGCTGCTCGCTGGCATAGGTGAGCGCATCGCACAGCACCAGGCGGCCTTCGGCGTCGGTGTTGTCGATCTCGATGCTCAGGCCCTTGCGCGTGGCGATCACTTCGCCCGGGCGGAATGCATCCGGCCCGATCGCGTTTTCCACCGCCGCGATCAGCAGGGTCAGCTGCACCGGCAGCTGCTGGGCCATGACCAGCCCGGCCAGGGCCAGCGCATGCGCGGCACCGCCCATGTCCTTCTTCATGTTGCGCATGCCGTCGGCCGGCTTGATGTCCAGCCCGCCGGTGTCGAAGCACACGCCCTTGCCGACCAGTGCCACGTGCGGCTGACCCGCCTGGCCCCAGCGCAGCGCGATCAGGCGCGGCGCACGGTGCGAGGCGCGGCCCACGGCGTGGATCGCCGGGAAGTTCTGCTCCAGCAGCGCATCGCCGGTGATCACCTCGACCTGCGCGCCATGCGCGGCGGCCAGTTCGCGTGCGGCGTCTTCCAGCTGCTGCGGGCCCATGTCTTCGGTGGGTGTGTTGACCCAGTCGCGCACGCGCAGGCTGGCGGCGATCACATCACGCACTTCCGCGGACGGCGTGGCCAGCAGCTGGGCCGGCGCGCGGTTGGGTTTGCGGTAACGCGCGAAGCGGTAGCTGCCCAGGCCCCAGCCCAGGTGCAGCAGGGGTTCGATGTTGGCCGGCAGGGCGCCTTCCACCCGCCACACGGTGCCTTCCGGCAGGGCGAACGGCGCATGCGCGTAGGCGTAGGCATCGCCCGGGTCACCCACGCCGACGACTGCCCCGGCCAGGCCGTGTTCCCCGGGCAGCAGCACCACGCTGCCGCCGCTGCCGTTGAAGCGCTGCGCATCCAGCCAGGCCACCACGGCCGGCGACTGCTGCGTGCGCCATGCGGCGAACTGCTCGCGTTCCATCACATGCAGGGGCAGGGCCCTGCTGGCATCGGTGGTGAAACCATTGATCTGGGTCATGCGCAATGAGGCTCCGTGCGTGGTCAGGCGTGCTGGGCCGATGCGTTCGCATCCAGCCAGTCGGCCAATCCGGTCAGGGTGTCGAACTGCAGGTCGGGCTGCAGCGAAGGATGGGTCCAGGTGTGCTCGACGCGGTTGATCCAGCAGCCGCGCAGGCCGGCCTGCATGGCGCCCACCACGTCCATGTCGACGTGGTCGCCCACGTGCAGCACCTGCGCCGGCGGCACGCCGAGGCGTTCGCAGGCGGCGTGGAAGATGCTGGCGGCCGGCTTGGCCGCGCCGTGTTCGCGCGAGCCCAGCTGGAAGGCGAAGTGATGGGACAGCCCGATCCGCTGCAGGTCGGCGTTGCCGTTGCTGAGCGCGGCCACCGGCACCCGCGCGGCGATGCGCGCCAGCGCCTCCAGCGCGTCCGGGTAGCACTCCACCTGGTTGCGCGCGGCGTAGAACGCCTCGTATGCCGGTTCCAGCAGGGCGAGGTCGGCGCCGCTCTTCTCCAGCGCTTCGCTCAGCGTGAGCCGGCGCAGCGCGCCCAGGTCGTGGTGCAGCTGCGGGTTGTCATGGAAGGAGCGCTCGCGCAGTTCGCGCATCGCCGCCACCGGGTACATCGCGGCGGTGGCGGGGCTGTGCTGGAGCATCCACTCGTACAACACCTGGTCAATGCGGGCGCCGATGGGGGCGAACGGCCACAGGGTGTCGTCGAGGTCGAGGGTGATGGCTTGGACTGGGAAATTCACCCGGGCATTCTACGCCTGTGGGGTCAGCCACGCAGGGCGTGGCTCTACTCCAACAGCTTGGCCCAGCCCTGGGTACCGTCCAGCCGCGCCAGCACCAGCTTGATGCACACCAGCAGCGGCACCGACAGCAGCAGCCCGACCATGCCCCACAGCCAGCCGAACAGCATCAGCGCCAGGATCAGGATCAGCGGCGAAATCGCCATCTGCCGGCCCAGCACGATGGGGGTGACGATCTGCCCCTCGATGGTATGCAGGGCCAGGTAGCAGGCGGCGGGCAGCAGGGCCTTGAACGGGTCGCTGAACTCCACAAAGCCCATCAGCAGCATCAGCGTCACCCCGATCAGCGGGCCGACGTACGGCGCGAAGTTCAGCAGGGCGGCCACCGTGCCCCACAGCAATGCCTCCTGCAGGCTGATGCCCAACAGCAGCAGCACTCCTGAAAAAATCAGGCCTACCAGCGCGTTGATCACGGTGATGGTCAATACATAGCGCGAGACCTCGCGTTCGATCGACCGCAGGATGTCGGTGGTGAAGCGCTGCTGCTGGCGGCTGGGGAACAACGCGATGGCATGCTTCTGCAGGCTCTGCCCGTAGATCATGAAGAACAGGGTCAGCAGCACCACTGCCAGCACCGAGGCGGCCAGGCGTGGCGCGCGGGTGAGTACGCGGTAGGGGTCATCGAGCTGGGTACGCACCACCTGCACCTTGCGGCTGCTTTCACCGCCGGCCACCCGCGCGAAGTTCTCCGCGGCCAGGTTGGCCTGCTGCACCGGCTTGGTCAGGTTCTGCACCTGGCGGGCCACCTTGCGCAGCTGCTGCGGCGCTTCCTGCGCCCATTCCATGGCCGGGCCCACCAGCTGCACGCCCAGCGCGGCCGCACCACTCAGCCCGACCCCGATCACCAGCACGGCGGCCAGGAAACGCGGGACCCACAGGCGCCCGAGCAAGCGCAGGATCGGGTTGCCCACCAGCGCGAAGAACATCGCCAGCAGCACCGGCAGGATCACCTCCTGCGCGGCCCACAGCGTAAAGCCCACCGCCAGCGTGGCCAGCACCACCAGCGACATGGGCGCGCGTGGGCGCGGCGGAGACGGTGCCGCCACCGCAACGGCATCGGCATCGGCATCGACGGGGGAAGGCGCAGGGACGCTCATGCTGATCGCACGCTGGAGAGGAGACGCATTATTGGGTAACCCGGGTGCGTGCGGCGTGTTGAACCATCGGGAGCAGCGTTACCCGGTAAAGGGCGTCCAAATACATCGGTAGCGCCCTACCGTGGGTAGGGCGACCCCCTATCGCTCGGAAACATCCGTAGCCGCTTCCGCCGGTTGCGGCTGTGCCGCCTGCAGCGTGGCGGTCACGTTGGCACGCGGCGCGGCGGGCCGTGCAATGGGTGCCGCCGGCGCAGCCGACGCCTGCGTCACCGTCTCGCTGGCTTCGTCCACCTTGTCGGCGGCTTCTTCGGCGGTGTCCGCCGCCTCGCTGGCCTGCATCGAGGCGAACGCGGCCTGCGCGCTGGCCACCAGGTTGGAGGCCGAACCGATCATCTGCAGCCAGCGCGCACCGTGGAAGCGTGCGTTGCCGGGCTCCAGCTTGCCGGCCAGGAAGCCGCCGGCCATGCCGACGGTGATGATCCGCAGCGGGGTCCAGCCTTCGCGCCAGACCTGGCTCAGCGTGAACCAGTTGCACTGGGTCTCGTTGGCCCGGATCGAGACCACCTGTTCGGCGCGCTTCACGCGATGTCGCAGGGCTTCGAACTTCATGGCGTACGCTCCGTGGGCCCGACATGCGCATCGGGGTCCTCGTCGGTGGGCTCGTCAAACAACCCCAGCCGCGACAACTGGCGGCGGGTGGCGTGCATGCCGGTGTGGCGGAAGAAGAACGACACCCGCCAGATGGCGTAGCCGGTCATCGCCAGGCTCACCAGCGAGGTAATGAGCAGCGAATGGAACCACGACAGGCCCCAGCGCTGCATCAGCGCGATCAGCGTACCGGCCAGCAGCAGCCAGGCCGAGGCACCGAACACGATGGCCACGCCACTCCACGCCAGCGCCCGCCCGAACGCGCTGCGTGCCAGCGCGAACTCGAACGAGGCGAGGCGGCGCAGCGAGCGCAGCGTGTGCTTGGCCGAATCGACCGTGGCGCGGCCGGCCTGGCCGACCTCGCGAATGCTTTCATCAAGACGCGGTGCCTTGGGCGCCGCATCGCCCTCGGGTGGGGGCGTTGCCGCCCCACCGTCGGGCGTCGACTGTGCTTGATCGCTCACGCCGACTTACTTGTCGCTGCCGCGGGCCAGCTTGGCGATGATCCAGCCGGCCGCGAAGGCCACGCCGAACGAGGCCAGCGGGCGCTCACGGATCAGCTCGGCCGCACTGTCGACCAGGTCCTTGCCCTTGTCCATCAGCGCATCGACCTGTTCCTTGGCGGCGGCACCGCCGAACTCGGCAGCGGCCAGGCCGGACAGCGCGGTGTCGGACAGTTCGGCCTTGACGTTGGCCTTGCCGATGCGCAGCTCGTCGGTCGCGGCACCGGCCGCGCTCTTGATCGCGCCGCCAGCAGCGCTGGTGGCCGACTTCAGGTGCGAACCGGCTTCACCCAGGTGGTCCTTGAGGTTCTCGGTATTGGTGGGGCTCATCGTGTATCTCCTGTGTAAGCGATGGGGAAGGTGACCGCGGACGAACCCGTGGCAACGAACACAAGGTAATAGCATCGGCGGGGTGTAGAGGGTGTTAGCTGCCGTGAGCTGCGCGCGAAGGCCGGCTGAGCGGTTCAGCGCATGACCAGTTCGCCGCGCGCGTTGCCGCGCACGATGCGCAATACCAGCTGGGTGGGGCGTTGCTGGAAGTTGGCGCGCCAGCTGGCCAGGTCGGCGAATTCACCGGCGCTGGCGTCGGTGACCACGTCGCCGGCGGCCAATCCCGATGTCGCCGCGCGGCTGCCGCGCTTGACCTCGCTGACCTGCACGCCGCTGAAGCCCGCCTGGCGCATCGATTCGGGCAGGTCCACGAACGTGGCGCCGGTCAGGCGCGGGTCCAGCGATTCGCCGCTGACCGCACGCGCCTGCTCCTTCAGCGTGGCCTTGAGCTGCAGTGGCTTGCCATCGCGGCGCACCTCCAGGCTCAGCACGCTGCCCACCGGGGCCAGCCCTTCCACGTTGTGCAACGCCTGCGCGCTGTCCACCCGCTGGCCGTTGGCCGTGACCACCACGTCACCCGGCTTGAGTCCGGCGGCCGCCGCGCCCGACCCGGCCAGCACGCGCGTCACCAGCGCACCGCGGGTCTCGCTCAGCCCCAGGTTCTGCGCCAATGCGAGGGTCAGGTTCTGCGCCTCGATGCCCAGCGTGCCGCGCACCACCACGCCATGCTTGACCAGCTGGTCCACCACGTCGCGGGCCAGGTTGGACGGAATGGCCAGGCCCAGGCCGATGTTGCCGGCCATGCTGCCCTGCGGGTTGAAGCTGGCGGTGTTGATGCCCACCAGCTGGCCCTGCAGGTTGACCAGTGCACCGCCGGAATTACCCGGATTGATCGAGGCGTCAGTCTGGATGAAGTTCTGGTAGCCCAGCCCGCGGATGCCGCTGCGGCCCACCGCCGAGACGATGCCCGAGGTGACCGTCTGGCTGAAGCCGAACGGGTTGCCGATGGCGACCACGAAATCGCCCACGCGCAGCTGCGTGCTGTCGCCCAGCTTGATCTCGGTCAGGTTGCCGGTGGGGATGCGGATCAGCGCGATGTCGGTGTCGGCATCCGAGCCGAGGAACTCGGCTTTGACCGTGCGCCCGTCCGACAGCGTCACCTGCACATCGTCGGCGTTGTCGATGACGTGGTGGTTGGTCAGCACCAGGCCTTCAGCGGCGTCAATGATCACCCCCGAGCCCAGCGACTCGTTGATGCGCTCCTGCGGCACTTCCGGGAACAGGCGGCGGAAGAAGGGGTCGTTGAAGAACGGGTTGCGCACCCGCACCACCTGCTTGGTGTTGACGCTGACCACCGCCGGCATCACCCGCTCCAGCATCGGCGCCAGCGACGGCACCGGCTGCCCCGCCACGGAGGCCGGCAACGCGGCCGTGGCCGGAATGCCGATGGTGGCCGGCGCGGCTTCGGCGCGGTTGTCCAGGTGCGCGTTGATGGCGGAGGCGACGAAGCCACCGAAGGCGGCGGCAAGCGCAAGCGTGAGCAGGGTCGGGAGCGGTCGCATGGGGTTCGGCGGGTTCGGTGGAAACACGCATACGGTAAATCAAGCTGAATGAGTCTGTCCGTCCCGGCCGTGAACCGGCGGCCGGATCGTCCGCGGCGGACCCCGCCCCTGCGACCATCGGGACCGTTGACACGCCCCGGTGCCGGCGTAAGCTGCAACCGTGTCGTCCACTAGATGTAGCGGTGACGACCGGGAGTGCCCCAAGTTGTTGGGTCTGCTTGCGGCACACACACTGGCTACCCGATGGAGCCTGCCTGCCATGAGCACGCTGCGACTGGACGCGATCCGCACTGGCCTGCCGGACGGGCAGGTGCCGATGCAGCCGGCCTCCCAGGACATCTGGGACCGCAAATACCGGCTCAAGACCAAGCACGGTGAGCCGCTCGATGCGGATATCGACGCCACCTACCTGCGTGTGGCCAAGGCGCTGTCCGAGGCCGAGGTCACCGCCGAGCAACAGCAGTACTGGATGGAGCGCTTCACCTGGGCGCTGCGCCGCGGCGCCATCCCGGCCGGCCGCATCACGTCCAATGCCGGCGCGCAGGCGCACAAGCCGGCCACCAGCACCATCAACTGCACCGTCTCGGGCACCATCGAGGATTCGATGGACGACATCCTGCAGAAGGTCCACGAAGCCGGGCTGACCCTCAAGGCCGGCTGCGGCATCGGCTATGAATTCAGCACGCTGCGCCCGCGCGGTGCCTTCGTCGCCGGTGCCGGCGCGCACACCTCCGGCCCGATGTCCTTCATGGATATCTTCGACAAGATGTGTTTCACCGTGTCCTCGGCCGGCGGCCGACGCGGCGCGCAGATGGGCACGTTCGACGTCTCGCATCCGGACGTGCGCGAGTTCATCCGCGCCAAGCGCGAAGACGGCCGTCTGCGCCAGTTCAACCTCTCGCTGCTGATCACCGACGGCTTCATGCAGGCGGTGGATCAGGACGCCGAGTGGCCGCTGGTGTTCCCGCTCAGCCGCCAGGAGGCCAGTGAGTTCGACCTGGCCGATCCAGCCCGCGTGCAGTGGCGCGATTGGCCCACCCAGCGCAATTACATCGTCCGCGAGGACGGCCAGGTGGCGTGCCGCGTCTACGGCCAGGTCCGCGCCCGGCACCTGTGGGACATGATCATGGTGTCCACGTATGACTATGCCGAGCCCGGTTTCATCCTGATCGACCGGGTAAACGAAATGAACAACACCTGGTGGTGCGAGGACATCAGGGCGACCAATCCCTGCGTCACCGCCGATACCTGGGTGCACACCGCCGACGGTCCACGCCAGGTGGCCGAGCTGATCGGGCAGGGGTTCCACGTGCGCGTGGAGGGGCAGGACCATGCCACTACCGATGCGGGGTTCTTCCGCACGGCGCGCAAGCCAGTGCTGGCCCTGCAGACCCGCGAAGGCCATCGGCTGCGGCTGACTGCGGACCATCGGGTTCGCCGTGTCACCCGCCGCACCCGCTGGGAGGTGCAGAGCGAATGGTGCGAGGCTGGCCAGCTGCGCCCGGGGGATGAAGTGCTGCTGCAGGACCATCGTGCTGCGTCGCACTGGCCGGGTGCGCTGGCGCATGAGCAGGGCTATCTGCTGGGGTTGTTGGTGGGCGACGGCACGCTCAAAGCGGAGGCGGCCGTGCTCTCCGTGTGGAGCCAGGCGGCAGTGGCCAATGGTGAGCCGGCGACGCCTGCGCCCGGCGTTCGAGCGCTGATGGGCGAAGCACTCCGTTGCGCGAAGACCGTGTCGCATCGCGCGGACTTCAATGGCTGGTCCGAGGTTAGCGGTCGACGCGAATGGCGGTTGAAGTCAGCGGCCCTGCGCGACCTGGCCCAACAGCTGGGCATGTCCGCCGGCCAGAAATCCATCACCCCGGCACTGGAAAAACTCTCCAGCGATGCCTGCCGTGGCTTTCTGCGCGGCCTGTTCGACGCCGACGGCAGTGTGCAGGGAACCCAGGGCAAGGGCGTATCCATCCGGTTGGCGCAGTCTGATCGCTCGCGTCTGGAGGCCGTGCAGCGCATGCTGCTCCGGCAGGGCATCCCCAGCACGCTCTACGCTCGCCGCGAGGCCGGGCACGCGGTGCTGCCGGATGGCCGCGGCGGACAGCGTGCCTACCCCACCCTGGCCCAGTTCGATCTGGTGATCAGCGGCGAGGGCGTGGCCCGCTACGACACGCTGATTGGGTTTGCCGACACGGACAAGGCCGCGCGGCTGACCCGAACCCTGGCTGCCTACCGCCGCGCGATGAACCGCAGCCGCTTCTTCGCCACCGTCGAAAGCGTGGATCCCGACGGGGAGGAAGACGTCTATGACGTCCAGGTGCCTGGCCTCAACTGCTTCGACGCCAACGGCCTGCATGCCCACAACTGCGGCGAGCAGCCCCTGCCTCCCTACGGCGCCTGCCTGCTCGGCTCGGTCAACCTGACCCGCTTCGTGCGCGACCCGTTCACCGACCAGGCCCGCTTCGACTGGGACGAGTACAAAGAGGTGGTGCGGGTGTTCACCCGCATGCTCGATAACGTGGTGGAGGTCAACGGCCTGCCGCTGGAGCGCCAGCGCCAGGAGATCCTGCGCAAGCGCCGGCATGGCATGGGCTTCCTCGGGCTGGGTTCGTCCCTGGCCATGCTGCGCATGACCTACGGTGCGCCCGACGCGTGCGACTTCACCGAGGCCATCGCCCGCGAGATGGCGGTGGCCGGGTGGGAGACCGCCCTTGACCTGGCCCGTGAGAAGGGGCCCGCGCCGATCATGCAGGACACCTTCGAGGTCACCGCCGCCATGCTGCGGCAGCGCCCGGAGATGGCGCGCGACGGCTGGCATGCCGGCCAGCAGATCGAGGGCAAGGTGCTGCACGCGCGCTACAGCCGCTACATGCAGCGCATCGCCAGCGTGGTGCCGGAGCTGGTGGACGCGCTGGCCGAGGTCGGCGCGCGCTTCACCCACCACAGCTCCATCGCCCCCACCGGCACCATCAGCCTGTCGCTGGCCAACAACGCCTCCAACGGCATCGAACCGTCCTTCGCCCACCACTACAGCCGCAACGTGATCCGCGAGGGGCGCAAGACCAAGGAGAAGGTGGACGTGTTCTCCTTCGAGCTGCTGGCCTACCGCCACCTGGTCAACCCGCAGGCGATGCCGTTCGCCGAAGACCCGGCGGCCCGGCTGCCCGACTACTTCATTGCCGCCGACGACATCTCGCCCAAGGCACACGTGGACGTCCAGGCCGCCGCCCAGAAGTGGGTGGACAGCTCCATTTCCAAGACCGCCAACGTCCCCACCGACTACCCCTTCGATCAGTTCAAGGACATCTACCGCTACGCCCACGCGCAGGGGTTGAAGGGCTGCACCACGTTCCGTTTCAACCCCGCCGCGTTCCAGGGCGTGCTGGTCAAGGAGGTCGATCTGGAGAACACGACCTACCGCTTCGACCTCGAAGACGGCGCAGTTGTGGAGGTAAAGGGCAATGAGGAGATCGAGTACGACGGCGAATTGCACACGGCCGCCAACCTGTTCGACGCGCTCAAGGAGGGCTACTACGGCAAGTTCTGATGGTGCGTCCGAAGCTGTTTTCAAGTGCTTTTCCGCAGCATGTCGATCCGCGCCAGATCCTTGGCGGTGTCCTGACAAGCACACGCGCGGCTCACAGGCTGCGACAAGACCGTTCCACGAAAGACCGCGCCGGTATAGCATCGCCAGCGAAATCACTGACTGGCCCCTCAGGAGGCAAAACATGAGCAACGGAAATGGTGTGACCGCGACCCTGTCGCAGGGTGTGGAGAATGTGAAAGAAACCGCCGGCAACGTCGGCGAGTCCATCGCCCACACCGCTGAAGAAGTGGTGGCCTCGGTGAAGAAGACCGCCAAGCGCGCGCGCAAGGCAGCGACCACCCAGGTTGCCAAGGTCAAGAAGGCCGTCAAGAAGGCCGAGAAGACCGTCGCCAAGAAGGCTGACAAGGCCGCCAAGTCGGTTGGCAAGACCCTGGCCAGCGCCAAGAAGAAGCTGGAAGCGGCCAAGTCCAGCGCCAAGGCCGAGGCCGCCTCGCTGAAGAAGCAGGTCGCCAAGAAGAAGGTTGCCGCCGAGAAGGCCGTGACCAAGACCACCAAGGCTGCCGGCAAGAAGGCCGCCGCTGCCAAGAAGACCGTGACCAAGAAGGTCGCCACCGCCAAGAAGGCCGTGACCAAGAAGACCGCCGCTGCCAAGAAGGTTGTGGGCAAGAAGGTCGCCGTGGCCAAGAAGGCTGTGGCCAAGAAGTCGACCGCCGCCAAGAAGGTGGTCGGCAAGAAGGTTGCCGGCAAGAAGACCGTCGCCGCCAGGAAGACGGTCGGCAAGAAGGTCGCCGTGGCCAAGAAGGCTGTCGCCAAGAAGTCGGCCACCGCCCGCAAGGTCGCTGGCAAGAAGACCGTGGCCGCCAAGAAGGCCGTCGGCAAGAAGGTCGCCACTGCCAAGAAGGCCGTGACCCGCAAGACCGCAGCGGCCAAGAAGGTCGTCGGCAAGAAGACCGCCGTCGCCCGCAAGACCGTCGGCAAGAAGGTCGCCGTGGCCAAGAAGGCTGTCGCGAAGAAGTCGGCTGCCACCAAGAAGGCCGTCGGCAAGAAGACCGCCGTTGCCCGCAAGTCGGTCGCCCGCAAGGCCGCACCGGTGAAGCGCGCTGCCAAGACCGTGGCCCGCAAGGCCCCGGCCAAGCGCGCACGCAAGTAAGCAGGTAACGCACGGCGCCTGCCCCTGGGGCGGGCGCCGTGATGCGGTCGCAGACGGTTATCCCCTGCAAGCGCAACGAGGAACCGCACCATGGCTGTCAGGATCGATCAGAAGATCAAGGGCTACGCCGTCGTCACCCCCGAGGAGAAGACGCGCCAGGCCGCTGCCTCCGCAGCGCCCCTTCCCGACGCCCCCCAGGACGCCGCCAACGCCGACGACATCGTGCAGATGCACGAGCGCATCGAGCGCCCGGAGGTACTGGTCGGCAACACCTACAAGATCAAATCGCCGCTGGTGGAGCACGCCTTCTACGTGACCATCAACGACATCGTGCTCAACCCGGGCACCGAACACGAGCTGCGCCGCCCCTTCGAGGTCTTCATCAACTCCAAGTCGATGGAGCACTTCCAGTGGATCGTCGCGCTGACCCGCATCATGTCCGCCGTGTTCCGCAAGGGCGGCGACGTGACCTTCCTGGTCGAGGAAATGAAGGCGGTATTCGACCCGCGCGGCGGCTACTACAAGGCCGGCGGCGTCTACATGCCCTCGCTGGTGGCTGAACTGGGCAGCATCGTCGAGGAGCACCTGAAGTCGATCGGCCTGCTGCACGACCCGGAGCTGAGCCCCGAGCGGCGCGCGCTGATCGCAGAGAAGCGCCGGCAGTACGAAGACCGGACCGCGACGCCTGCGCCCGCCGTCATGGCCAACAGCACCGCCGACCACGAAGAAGACCTCGCCATCACCGGCGACGGCGCCAGCTTCCCGCCCAGCGCCAGCATGTGCCACAAATGCAATACAAAGGCCCTGGTGCTCATGGATGGCTGTGCGACGTGCTTGAACTGCGGGTATTCCAAGTGCGGGTGAGCGGCGGCAACGGGCATGCGTAACCTCGACTTCAGCTCTTGGCAGGCGATGCTCTCCACGCTCGTGGGGCTGGCGGTGATCACCCTGATCGGCGTGGGCATCCGCCTGCTGGTGATGCAGACCCTGCAGCAGCGGCGCGAGCGCGAGAACCGGCAGATCAACGAGCGGTTGCGCACGCTGATTGCCGCCTACAAGACCTTGGGCGGGTCATTCACCGGTGCGCTGCACGTCGACCCGCGCCACCTGCGCGACCTGCGCCAGACCGCCGGCGCGGCTGACGATGCCCTGGCCGTGCCGGCCGACACCGGCAGCGACCGCGCACGCCGGATCCGCGACGCGGTGGAGGCGGCGCTGTCGGACATCGTGCTGCTGGGCACCGACGCGCAGGTGCGGCTGGCCGCACATGCCGCCACCGAACTGGCCGAAGGCCGCGCCGTGCCGACTGCCGAACTGGTGGTGTCGCTGCGCGACTTCATCCGCGAGGCATTGGACCTGGACCCCATTCCCGCCAGCGTGGTCATCCCACGCCAGGGCCCCGCACGGCCCGCGCCCGGCGCCAAGGGCAAAGGTGCCGAGGCGGGAGACAAGGGCAAGGGGGGTGGTGGTGGCGGTGGAATGGGCGGTATGGGAGGCGGCGCCGGTGGCATGGGCGTCGGCCATGCGGGCGACGACGACAGCAGCCACGCGCGCTGAGCCACGCGGTGGCTGCCTGTGTCGCACGCCGCGTGCGGTAGCGCCTTACTTCCCGTGCAGTTCCACGATCGGCACGAAGCCGGCGTAGATCATGCGCTTGCCGTCGAACGGCATCGGGTTGTTGGCCGGATCCATGCGCGGGTCCTTCATCATCTTCTCCATGCCCGCATCGCGGGTGGCCTTGTCCGGCCATTCGATCCAGGAGAAGACGATGGTTTCATCGTCCTTGGCGTCGACTGCGCGGAAGAAGTCGGTCTGTTTGCCGTGGGTGACATCGTCGCCCCAGCATTCGACCACGCGCGTTGCCCCGAATTCGATGAAGACCGAATCGCCTTCGTTGGCGTGTTTGATGAATTTGTCTTTGTTGGCGGTGGGTACGGCCAATACGAAACCGTCGATATAGGACATCTGCTGCCTCCGGGAGCGGTGCGCCGCACTGGGCACCTTCACTGACTACGACGCGTGGGGGCGCGGGGAATCGACACTGCCGCCATGCCCCGTGCGGCCGCGTGATGAATCCGTTTTGGCACGATCCAAACAATATCAATCAATGGCTTGGCCGCTATCTGCGCCGCACTGCAGCGCGAGCAGGGTCAGAAAACCCTTAACGACAATGAGGGACATCCTGATAGCAGCGGACCCGGGTTACCCCCAACATCGACGGGCCGGGCAGGATGCCTCACGGAACCTGCGGTTCGACGCCTGAGCTGCGTCGGCCGGTGCATTACGGAGGATGGACGCGTTAGCCGACTACTCCCCAAGAGCGGCTTCCCCAGCGCGTGACGCCCCGCAAGGGTATCGTCGTGACCAGATTCCTTTCGTACTGTCGACCGCGAGATCGTCATGCGCGTACCGACCTCTCATCATCGCCATGCGCCCGCGTCGTAAACGCGCGGTTCATCGTGCGGCGCGAACACGCGCAAAACACCTGAAAAATGCAGCGCGCGCGTATATGCCACGGCGTGACTGAATGGTTGCCCAAAATTCACGGAGCTGAAAGCGGCTTACTTCAGGGCGCGTTGTGTCGAATAACGGAGAATTTACATTCCCGATGCAGAAGCCGCTTGTGCCACTGCACGACCGAAACAACAGAAAAGGTGTACCCCCATGAAGACGTCCCTGTTTGCCCTGGCGCTCGCCGCCGCCCTTCCGTTCGGCGCTTCGGCCGCTGAAGGCCTGTCCTACAACTACGCCGAAGGCGATTACGTCAAGACCGATGCCGATGGTGGCAAGGCCGATGGTTGGGGCGTCAAGGGCTCGTACGGCTTCCTGCCGAATTTCCACGCGTTTGGTGAGTACAACCAGCAGAAGACCGACATCGGCGACTTCAAGGTTGACCAGTGGCGCGTCGGCGTGGGCTACAACCACGAAATCGCCACCAGCACCGACTTCGTGGGCCGCGTTGCCTACAACAAGTTCGACCCGAAGGAAGGCCTGGACTTCAACGGCTACAGCGCGGAAGCCGGTATCCGTACCGCGTTCGGCCAGCACGCCGAAGTCTACGCAATGGCCGGCTACGAGGATTACAGCAAGAAGCACGGCATCAATCCGGACGGCGCGTTCTACGGCCGCCTGGGTGGCCAGGTGAAGTTGAACCAGAACTGGGGCATCAACGGCGACATCAAGATGGATCGCCACGGTGACAAGGAATGGTCGGTCGGCCCGCGCTTCAGCTGGTAAGCGGCATCTGATCGAATCGCTGCGCGCCTGATCGGCGCGGCGACAAAGGGCCCGGCAGTTTGCCGGGCCTTTTTTTTGCCCCGGGGTGGGTATGGCCGTACAGCGGCCCACCAGCGGCGGGCCGTATTCGTGGTTGACGGCAGACTTCACCTGGTTCTCCTGCACGCCATCGCGCCAGAACGCGGCCGGCGAGGGCTTCGTGGCCCACACGCCCGATGGCATGCGCTACACGTTCGACTGGGAGGCCGGCTTCTACGAGCCCCGTGTGGCCGCCGCCAACCTGATCAACCCGGCCAACGCCAGCCGCCTGCGCTCCGAGCTGTATGTCACGCGCGTGGAAGACCGCTTCGGCAACTGGGTGAGCTACCAGGCAGCTTTCTCATGACAGGTCTCTTGGGGTCCACCACATCTATGAGGTGATTGAGCGCGCTAATCCGGGAAAAGATCTGCAAGTCGCCGAAGAAACTCAAATTCGTGCTCATGGAGGACTTAGTAGGAATGGCGGAGGATTGGTGAATAAAAGGAACGATATGCGAGAAGAGAGGTATCGTGCAGGGGGAGGCAGTGCTCCGGCTCCGTTGGCATCGAAGATAAGAAGGTAGGTAGTGTGATGGCAAAGTTCAACGCAAAGTCGAAGTGGGAGATTGGCGATGTTTTTATCATTCCGCTCTTGGATGGCTCGGGCTGTATTGCTCAGGTCGTTGGGAGGGAACGTGAGATTCTTAACAGCGCAACGATCGCAATTTTCGATGTGAGACAGGAGTACTCGAGCGACAATCTCCCGGGCTTGACTAAAAACGACGTCTTCTCGTTGATCTTGGCAACGAAGGACCTGTTGGACTCTGGTCGGTGGCGAGTTCTATCTGATGGGAAAGGGCCGATCAAGGAGGTGAATCCTTACGAGCATCTCAGGTCGAACGGATTCATTGGCGCTAAAGTTCTCGGCTCGGGATTTATTGAAGATTTTATTAATGCATTTTATGGCTTGGAGGATTGGGATGATTGGTACTTGCCGAATTATCTTGATCAATTTTTAGTTTCGCTTGACAAGAAGCCTTTGGGACGCCTGAGGTTCTGCGGCCGACATGACGGTGCGGGCAGTGCAAGCTGAGAAATTCCCCGGCACCTCGGTGGACCCGGTGACGGCACACAGCCAGCCCGTGGGTAGCTTTCATCGTTGCCGATATGGGAGCGAGAATACTTACAAGTTTAATGATCCCGACGGGTGCCAAAGTGTGTCTGTCATCTACGCTGATTGCGCCGGGTTAGTGGGTGTTGCACTTGGAATTTGAGTCCAAGAGGTGCCTTTCAGCAGTTCACTCCAGACGGAAATGCTCCAGTACGAGGCGCTGAGGTGCGGAGTATATCGATTGATACAAAAACGCTTGATACAAAGCTAGAGCCAGATAGGCGGCTGGCGCCCACAGGATCTCACATAAAAAATGATCGCCGAAAAGGGGTTCGATATGCGTTTAAGAATCGTGCGTTTGATATTCGGAGTTGGGGTCGTTCTGGGTGTGGCGTCGTGCTCTGAGCAGGATGTCGAGGGCGCTACACCGGGTCAGCGCCACCGGCTGAATGAAGACCAGATCAAGCATGAGGAAACAAAGGCGAAGGCAGGCGACGCTGAGGCTGCCACTCGGCTGGCGAATCACTACCAGTGGGCCGTGGGTGATGGTGATAGCGCTGACCGATGGCTTGAGAAGGCTGTTGACCTTGGAGATCACTATGCGATGATCAATCTGTCATCGAAGCTATCCGCAAAGCAGAACGAACCCGATTGCAAGAGAGCAGAGAAGCTGCTTGTTCTTGTGCTTGAGACCAATCCGAATAGGAAGGCGGAACAAGATGCTCGCCGTGATCTTCGGACGCTTCATGATGGCGTGGGTGGGGAAGGGTTCTGTACTCAATGGCTTCATTGATTGAGGTTTATGAGGTGCGCCTCCCAAAACAAAATCCGGCGAGACTCTAAGCCAGCAGCGACTGATTAGTGGTACAAGAGCGGCCACCTGGCTGCGCAGACTTGGTCGCAGGGCCTGCAGGTCACCTACGCGCCCAACGCGCTGGGCCAGCCCACCCAGGCCGGCACCTTCGCCACGGGTGTGCAGTACTACCCCAACGGCGCGGTGCAGCAGTTCGTGTACGGCAACGGCATCGTCCACCAGATGCAGCAGAACGCCCGGCTGCTGCCGGCGCGCAGCACCGACACCGGCACGCTGGACCTGCTCACCAGCTTCGACGTCAACGGCAACGTCAGCGCCATCAACGACCTGGTGCAGGGCAGCGGCCATGACCGCCAGATGCAGTACGACGCGCTGGACCGGCTCACCGCCGCCTACTCACCGGCCTTCGGTGGCGATGGCTGGTACCGCTTCGGCTACGACGCCCTGGACAACCTGCGCACATGGACCCAGCCGGGCGAAGGCCAGCGCCGGTATGACTACGACAGCAGCAACCGCCTGACCCTGGTGCGCAATGCGGCCGGCGCGGGCATCATCGGCCTGGGCTACGACGTGCAGGGCAACCTGTCGATCAAGAATGGGCAGGCGTATGAGTTCGACCTCGGCAACCGGCTGCGCCAAGCCACCAACCTGGAGCGTTATCGCTACGACGGCCATGGCCGGCGCAGCTCGGTGATTGATGCGGGGAGTGGCAAGACCCGGCATTACCTGTACAGCCAGGGTGGGGCGCTGGCGTACCTGTGGGATCAGGGTACGGGTGAAACGACGCAGTACATCCAGCTGGCTGGAAGCCTGGTGGCAACCCGCAAGACAGCAGCAGGTGGCGCGGTGAGCGTGCGCTACCAGCACACTGATGCGCTGGGCAGCCCGGTGGCCGAGACCAATGAGCAGGCGGGGGTGGTGCAGCGGACGGCGTTCACGCCGTATGGCGCGAGCATCGGTGTGCAGAAGGATGGTGTGGGCTACACCGGACACGTGATGGATGGGAGTACCGGGCTGACGTACATGCAGCAGCGGTATATGGACCCGACGGTGGGGGTGTTCCTGTCTGTGGATCCGGTGACGGCATATGAGCAGCCCTTGCGGCAGTTCAATCGGTATCGATACGGAGACGGAAATCCATATAGATTCGCGGACCCAGACGGACGCCAGTCAACCACGCTTCCCCATACGATCTACCCGATGCCAGTGCCGCACTCCGGGGGGATTCAACGGAACGAAAGCTCCGAAGGTGACGCTCGTCCGGTTGCGGGCAATGGCGAGAGGCCGACAACGAGGCCAACGACGCGACCTACAGGTCGGGATACAGTACGCAGGGGGCGAGACGGTCAGCCAGTCTCGCCAGGCGATAGCTCGGGAAATCGGTTTCCCGACAGGCCCCTGCCCCAGAAACCCAGTGGAGAACCGGCACCCGATCCAGATGCAAATGGACCTCACACCCAACTCGGGCAGAAAGAGGGAAGAAACGGAAAGTACGACCAAGCAAGAGAATTTGATGGCGACGGAAAGCCCGTCAAGACGATCGATTTCACTGATCACGGACGTCCGAAGGACCACCCAAATCCACACGAGCATCCCTACAAGCCAAATCCTTCAGGTGGAACGCCCGCCCGAGGTGATGCAAAGCCGCTTAATGGAGGTTGACGACAATGACTGATATGGATTGGAGCTTCCCAATTCCTGGAAAACGGATTAGCGCAGTACTCGCAGCCCGCTTCAAGCCAAATGAAGAGTGGTGCCTAAGGTTCTTCGATGTTCCGTCCGGGGACCGACCAATGCCTGCATTGGATGCAATTCGCGCGAGTATGTCGGAAGCGCCGATGACTGTGACGACAGCGGCCCTTTGCGACGCTCTTCTGATGGCCCCGCAGGTCTGGCAGCTAGATATAAGGCTGATTTCTGATGCGTCTGTTCAGCTGTACATTGAGGACGGCAAGGTCTTTGAAATAGACCTGCCTGAAGCGAACCAGTAGGTACTCCGGGATTTCGTCTATGTAACTTGGCGCAGACCCTCCTCGACCAGTACGAGACCCCTGTGGTGGGGTAATGTCGGTGCAGCCACTGTAAGCATTGGCCGGTCAAGGTGGCACTGAAATCCATCAAGTGGACGAGTATGCAAAAGCTATCAGACATCTGAATCGCCCAACCTAAGGGGATGATGAAGAGCTAAGCACCGACGCTACCGGCGTGCACTACTACCCCAACGGCGCGGTGCAGCAGTTCGTGTCCGGCAACGGCATCGTCCACCAGATGCAGCAGAACGCCCGGCTGTTGCGGGCGCGCAGCACAGACACCGGTACGTTGGATCTGCTCACCAGCTTCGACGTCAACGGCAACGTCAGCGCCATCAACGACCTGGTGCAGGGCAGCGGCCATGACCGCCAGATGCAGTACGACGCGCTGGACCGGCTCACTGCCGCCTACTCACCGGCCTTCGGTGGCGATGGCTGGTACCGCTTCGGCTACGACGCGCTGGACAACCTGCGCACCTGGACCCAGCCGGGCGAAGGACAGCGCCGCTATGACTACGACAGCAGCAACCGCCTGACCCTGGTGCGCAACGCGGCCGGCGCCGGCATCATCGGCCTGGGTTATGACGTACAGGGCAACCTGTCGATCAAGAACGGACAGGCGTATCAGTTCGACTTCGGCAACCGGCTGCGCCAAGCCACCAACCTGGAGCGCTACCGCTACGACGGCCATGGCCGGCGCAGCTCGGTGATCGATGCGGGGAGTGGCAAGAACCGGCATTACCTGTACAGCCAGGGTGGGGCGCTGGCGTATCTGTGGGATCAGGGAACCGGTGAAACGACGCAGTACATCCAGTTGGCTGGAAGTCTTGTGGCGACGCGGAAGTTGGATGCGGGTGGTGCGGCAAGTGTTCGCTACCAGCACACCGATGCGCTCGGCAGCCCGGTGGCAGAGACCAATGAGCAGGCAGGGGTGGTGCAGCGGACGGCGTACACGCCCTATGGTGCGAGCATCGGGGCGCAGAAGGATGGTGTGGGGTATACCGGCCATGTGATGGATGGGAGTACCGGGCTGACGTATATGCAGCAGAGGTATATGGATCCCACGGTGGGTGGCTTCCTCAGCGTTGATCCAGTTACAGCTCACAGTAGCCCGGTCGGGGCATTCAATCGATACAGGTATGCCAACAACAGCCCATATCGGTTCTCGGATCCGGATGGACGTCAGGCAATCTCAATGCCAGCGCCTTACCTGTTTCCCGTGGTGGTAACCGGAGCTAGAGATAGTACTCAGAGAAGCGAAGCCTCGGATGGCGACAATCGAGGAAGCGGGCCAGACGGTGGACGACCTACGACTAGGCCCACTGGACGTCCGACAGGGCGAGATTCGGTCCGTAGAGGGCGAGATGGGGCTCCAATCGCTTCGTCGAACGGGAGGTCTGGGCCTGGTGATCTCCATGCTCCTGGTGATGTTCCTGACGGCACGGTAATCGTACGTGGAGGGCAAAGCGATATGCCCTCGCCCGGCACAACCTTTTCAGGATCGCAGGGAAACACTGTTAGTGAAGCGGGAGCTGCTGTTCCCCACGGCTCGATTCGTCCAACAACTGCTGGCAATATTCGGGCTGGCGGAGGCACAGTTGAGGTCTCGCCCGAAAAGACATCTGGCGGAAACGTCAATGGAAATCACGTGAACATAACAGAAGGAAAGAAGGGGAGCTCCTTCGGTCCAGTTCAACCAAATCCAGTTCCTAAGGCGGATAGAATCAAATGAAGATTCCGGTGAATCAGCTGCTAGAGATAGTTAAGTACAGGGATTTCTATGATATTCCACGGGTGATTCTGGCAAAAAGTGATGGGCCTATGTTCTGGATACTTGGAAGCGCGTTTGATGACGGTGCCGACGACTACAAGGATAGCTACTCGATATTTTTCGCAGGACAGAGTATCGAACACGCGGACGAAACTTTTCAGCGGCACTGCCAGGGCGTTGTGGGAGAGTCGATGGGAGAGCTGCCGGTCTCTCAGTTCGAATTCGATCGCACACGGCGTGCATCGTTCTTCATACGCTGAGTAACGCACCCATTCCCTTCATATTCGATAGAGCAGCCGTTGTGGCACTTTCATCACTTCTGGTCTCGCTTTCAGGATTCACGACGGTCACGTGATCAGCGTGGTTGCTGTCTATGGCGCGGTCAAGGAAGCCAAGCCTCCGTTCGGTCTGCGACCTGGTGCAGATGTCGTGGAAACAGTGAGTCGGACATTCCCGGTCGCAGGCGGCGAAGCTTTTGTGGTGCCAGATAGATCCGGTGCGGTCATTGTGAGAATTATCCGAGAGCCAGGGCTGGGTCTACCCGCCCGATGGCCTGCCGGCGCAGATCACCACCCAGAACGGCGACGGCACCCCGGCGGTGGTCAACACCTACGTCTACAACAAGCGCCGCCTGCTTACCGGCGAAACCCTCAGCCAGCAGGGCCTGCTGGATCTGAGCCTGGGTCAGGGCTACAGCAGCAACGGCCACCTGGCTGCCCAGACCTGGCCGCAGGGCTTGCAGGTCACCTACGCCCCGAATGCGCTGGGCCAGCCCACCCAGGCCGGCACCTTCGCCACGGGCGTGCAGTACTACCCCAACGGCGCGGTGCAGCAGTTCGTCTACGGCAACGGCATCGTCCACCAGATGCAGCAGAACGCCCGGCTGCTACCGGCGCGCAGCACCGACACCGGCACGTTGGACCTGCTCACCAGTTTCGATGTCAACGGCAACGTCAGTGCCATCAACGATCTGGTGCAGGGCAGCGACCATGACCGCCAGATGCAGTACGACGCGCTCGACCGGCTCACCGCCGCCTACTCACCGGCCTTCGGTGGGGACGGCTGGTATCGGTTCGGCTACGACGCCCTGGACAACCTGCGCACCTGGACCCAGCCGGGCGAAGGCCAGCGCCGGTATGACTACGACAGCAGCAACCGGCTGACCTTGGTGCGCAACGCAGCCGGTGCCGGCATCATCGGCCTGGGCTACGACGTGCAGGGCAACCTCTCGATCAAGAACGGGCAGGGGTATCAGTTCGACTTCGGCAACCGGCTGCGGCAAGCCACCAACCTGGAGCGCTATCGCTACGACGGCCATGGCCGCCGCAGCTCGGTGATCGATGCGGGGAGTGGCAAGAACCGGCATTACCTGTACAGCCAGGGCGGGGCGCTTGCGTACCTGTGGGATCAGGGTACCGGTGAAACGACCCACTACATCCAGTTGGCTGGGAGCCTGGTGGCAACCCGCAGGACAGCAGCAGGTGGTGGGGCAGTCAGCGTGCGCTACCAGCATACCGATGCGCTCGGCAGCCCGGTGGCGGAGACAAATGAGCAGGCTGGAGTGGTGCAGCGCACGGCGTATACGCCGTATGGCGCGAGCATTGGTGCACAGAAGGATGGTGTGGGCTACACCGGGCACGTGATGGATGGGAGTACAGGGCTGACGTACATGCAGCAGCGGTATATGGATCCTACGGTGGGGGTGTTCCTGTCGGTGGACCCCGTGGAGGCGTATAGCGGCCAAGCGGACCAATTTCATCGATATCGATATGCGAACAACAGTCCGTACAGATACGTGGACCCAAATGGTCGGGAGGCTGAAGATGACAATCTGAGCGATCAGAAGATCACCGAGATGAAGCCTGTTGAAGTGTCTGCTCGCAAGGAAGCACCTTCATCGCCTAATGGCCAAGCGTCCGTTGTTACGCTTGGTACAGTAGTTGTACGGGCTACCCCCGCAGTGATGACTGTCTCGAGCGGCGTTGCAGCGGTTGTTGCTGCTCCATTCCTTCTGTTCGCAGCTCCGCATCCCTGCGGCGGTCGGCGCTGCGGGGAGCTCACCGAGGAGTCGAGGCGCCATGCTCCAGGAATATGGCCCGGTGACACGGGGGCTGATGAATGGGGTAGGCGGAACGGAATTGGTGCCAACGAAGGACGACGGCGCTTTCATCGCATCAAGCAGGCGGACAAGGGGCAAGGCGGAGGAAAGGGAAAGGACAACTATGGAACGAACCCCAGCACCGGTGATGTAGTCAACCCTCAAGGTGAAACGGTAGGAAACTTAGGAGGATAGTGTCTTGAATCAAGAGCCCGAAACATGTGATCTGACGTTATTTATTAAGGGGGATGCACTTCAGCCAAATGTACTCACGGCGACCCTGGGCGTTTCGCCCACAAAGGCGCATCGCAAAGGGTACACGTGGACTACCTCTGGAGGGGCTCAAGTAGTTGAGAAGACCGGTCTCTGGATGCTCGCCTTGAGCGGCGCTGCATCAGACATATCATCAATGATCCTGCAGCTCAGTTCGATCATTGAAGTGGCCGGTCACGCAATTCTTAAGCTGCCTGGCGTAGAGGTAGCCTTTGTCGACTTCTTGATAATGGTGCCGGCACTCCCAGGCGGAGCGGCCGACTGTCATTTAGTTCTCAGTCTTCCTGCTGTGGCCGCGCTCGGAGAGTTGGGGCTCCCCGTTGAGCTCTCGTTCGCGGCGGTCGTTCCATAGACTTGGGCACGGCCAGCGATGGGTAGCCGGGAATGGCTGCGATCGCCAAGTGCAATGTTGGGCGTGCACCGGCTCACCGCCGCCTACTCACCGGCCCTCGGTGGAGATGGCTGGTACCGCTTCGGCTACGACGCCCTGGACAACCTGCGCACCTGGACCCAGCCGGGCGAAGGCCAGCGCCGGTATGACTACGACAGCAGCAACCGGCTGACCCTGGTGCGCAACGCAGCCGGCGCAGGCATCATCGGCCTGGGCTACGACGTGCAGGGCAACCTGTCGATCAAGAATGGGCAGGCGTATGAGTTCGACCTCGGCAACCGGCTACGCCAAGCCACCAACCTGGAGCGTTATCGCTACGACGGCCATGGCCGGCGCAGCTCGGTGATCGATGCGGGCAGTGGCAAGAACCGGCATTACCTGTACAGCCAGGGTGGGGCGCTGGCGTACCTGTGGGATCAGGGGACCGGTGAAACGCCGCAGTACATCCAGCTGGCTGGAAGCCTGGTGGCAACCCGCAAGACAGCAGCAGGTGGCGCGGTCAGCGTGCGCTACCAGCACACCGATGCACTGGGCAGCCCGGTGGCGGAGACCAATGAGCAGGCAGGGGTGGTGCAGCGGACGGCGTTCACGCCGTATGGCGCGAGCATCGGTGTGCAGAAGGATGGTGTGGGCTACACCGGCCATGTGATGGATGGAGTACCGGGCTGACGTATATGCAGCAGCGATACTACGATTCCTCTGTCGGACAGTTCCTATCCGTCGACCCCGTATCAGCGCTACAAAGTCCTATCGGTGCCTTCCATCGGTACTGGTATGCTGATCGTAATCCTGACGGATACGTAGATCCGGATGGCCGTGAACCAATAGATTCACGCATGCCTGAGCTGCAACCTGTCCCAAGAACGCTTGCGACGGTCACTGTGAGCGCCCCGAAAGCAGTGACTGGACCGCAGCCGAGCTTCTTCAGATTGACGACTGTGGCAGCTCTCCGTCGGGATACCTCCGCTGACCAGGCAGTGCGTGCTGGTGAATTGACCAGAACAGTCACTCTGCCTGCGGTCATGGTTACCGCAGCACCTTCAGCCGTGGCACTATCCGCCACGACTCTTCCAGTTGGCGGAGACGCAGCTCTTGTTGCAGGACCAGCCATCTTCAAGTCCAAGGTGGCAAGAGAGGCCTTGTACTACGCGTGTGTAGGTGTAGGCGTATGCAACGGGCAAAGGCCAAGCATGCAGCGCATTCAGCAACAAGAGAGGATTCAACAGGTAAAACATGGGGCGGAACGTGAAACACACGCTAAGACGCGGGAGATTCCGAATCCATGACAAATGTAAGTGACGAATTTCGATTTGCGGTTGCACTCCTGGAGCAGGGCCGAGCTACAGAAGCGTTGAGCTTGGCAGAGTCGCTGATTACATCAAAGGATGAAAGGTGTCAGTTGGACGGCTATATGTGCCGAGGAATGATATATGAGGATGGCGGAACTGATCTTTGCGTTGATCTCGACCGAGCTCTGGACGACTATAGGCGCGCCTCATTAATCGCGCCGAACTCAATGACCTTTATGAGTCTGGCACGAGTATCCCTAAAACGCAGGGATTTTGCAGAGACACTACGATTCCTTCAAATTTCCAAGGAGCATGAAATGACCCCGGAGGTTCTTTTGGGGTTTGCTCAATACTTTGAGGAGCTAGTTCCAATGGATGCTTCGGAGGCCAAGTCATATTTTCTTAGGGCTGCATTGAAAGGGCGCTTCGCGGGGTTCTTCGGCTACTCAAGGGTTTCGCGAAAAACAGGGCAGCCGGTTCGAGCGGGTGTTATGGATGCGCTGCGATTACTGGTCGGTCCCTTCATCGCACTGGCGATTGGCGCTCGAGCTCGCTATCAGTTCTAACTGGGCTGAGGCAGCGGTCACTGACATGCGCTTCGTTTATGAGGCTGAGTAGCTCACTTGAGCGCCCTCGTTCTTAGAGGGCCGCTAGTCAGCATAGTGGCGCGGGCCCTAGCGCTTGAAGCCCTCAGCCAGCAGGGCCTGCTGGATCTGAGCCTGGGCCAGGGCTACAGCAGCAACGGTCACCTGGCCGCGCAGACTTGGCCGCAGGGCCTGCAGGTCACCTACGCGCCCAACGCGCTGGGCCAGCCCACCCAGGCCGGCACCTTCGCCACGGGTGTGCAGTACTACCCCAACGGCGCGGTGCAGCAGTTCGTGTACGGCAACGGCATCGTCCACCAGATGCAGCAGAACGCCCGGCTGCTGCCGGCGCGCAGCACCGACACCGGCACGCTGGACCTGCTCACCAGCTTCGACGTCAACGGCAACGTCAGCGCCATCAACGACCTGGTGCAGGGCAGCGGCCATGACCGCCAGATGCAGTACGACGCGCTGGACCGGCTCACCGCCGCCTACTCACCGGCCTTCGGTGGCGATGGCTGGTACCGCTTCGGCTACGACGCGCTGGACAATCTGCGCACCTGGACCCAGCCGGGCGAAGGCCAGCGCCGCTATGACTACGACAGCAGCAACCGCCTGACCCTGGTGCGCAATGCGGCCGGCGCCGGCATCATCGGCCTGGGCTACGACGTGCAGGGCAACCTGTCGATCAAGAACGGGCAGGCGTATCAGTTCGACTTCGGCAACAGGCTGCGCCAAGCCACCAACCTGGAGCGTTATCGCTACGACGGCAATGGCCGGCGCAGCTCGGTGATCGATGCGGGCAGTGGCAAGAACCGGCATTACCTGTACAGCCAGGGTGGGGCGCTGGCGTACCTGTGGGATCAGGGTACGGGTGAAACGACGCAGTACATCCAGCTGGCTGGAAGCCTGGTGGCAACCCGCAAGACAGCAGTAGGTGGCGCGGTGAGCGTGCGCTACCAGCACACTGATGCGCTGGGCAGCCCGGTGGCCGAGACCAATGAGCAGGCGGGGGTGGTGCAGCGGACGGCGTATACGCCGTATGGCGCGAGCATCGGAGCCCAGAAGGATGGTGTGGGCTACACCGGACACGTGATGGATGGCAGTACCTTGCTGGCGTATATGCAGCAGCGGTATATGGATCCGACGGTGGGGGTGTTCCTGTCGGTGGATCCGGTGACGGCCCTTACCAATCCAGTCGGAATGTTTCACCGATATATGTATGCAAACGGAAATCCATCTAGATTTATCGATCCAGATGGTCGCGCAGCCTGTGGAAAGGACTGGGACTGTCGCATGGAGCAAAGGGCAGGCGGGGGTGGCTTAACCGGCGGGCAACTGGCTGCGATCTGGAAGAACCCGCAGGCATACATAGATAGGGTAAATGGCACCCCAAACAGACAGCAATCTGAATCGAGTTCAGCGCGCTACTTCGCAGAGGTGGCTCGCCCCGTCACAATCGCAACCCGGCTCGAGGTGGGCGCAGACATCGCAAAACTTGGTATCAAGTCCTTTTCAGTAGTGAACTTTGAGTTAGGGGACCTCACGTCTGGGCAGGGTGCAGGGAGTCTGATGCAGGGTCAGAGCAACTACAATGACCCGGGCATAAGGGTCGCGATCGCACATACGCACCCCGTAAATACGGCATTTAGCTACTGGCGAGGGTCATGCTATTGCGGTGGGCGATGGGAGGGAAGTTTGTATCGTGGAGACCTTGAGCGGGCTCGGTCTGCTGGAGTGAATAGTTACGTTGCCGCGCCAAGTGGGGCAGTTATGGGCTTCGACTTCAGGAGCATGAGCCACGCAGTGGAATCCCAAAGATCAAATCCGAACGCATACATATCAGCCGAAGGCTACTTCTTTGAGGTCAAGTGATGAACGTACATCGTTACTCCTCTGCAATGGCACTCATTCTTCTCGCACTCGCAGGTTGCGCTAATTCGTCGAGCGACAGTCAAAAGAATTCGGTCCCCGCGGCGTGTAAGATTCGTGGAAATAGTGCCGATTCAGTCATCTGTATGACGTCTTTCACCAGCGTTCTCGCGGATCCTCGCCATTTTGACGGAATGACAATCTCCATGGGTGCGTGGGTCGAAAGTGTGAATGATGTGGTGATAGCATTTCCTTCCCAGGACTCACTGCAGTTGCGGGACTCATTTAGCTCTGTCGTTGTCTATCATGCGGACAACCCCAAGGTCGTAAAGTTCCTTGCCGGTCTGCCTTCATCCGATCCGAAGTTCGTTCGGATAACTGGTGTTTTCCACTGGATTGCAGATGATGCTAAGGATTCGCGTGCCAATCCAATTGATGCGAATCGCGTCGGTGTTATGGAGAGGGTTGACGTCTCCCTTTAGTCTCGGTGCAAATCGCCTTCCCGCACAGTCATCATGCGCCACGCCTCTTAGTGGTATGTGGGGTACCACGCCTGGCTCTGAAGAGCATTCGCTGGAGGTGGAGAATGACATCAGGAAGGAAAACGGAATTCAAGGCAGAGAGACCTACTATCGTGAATCCGTCGAACCGTAATCGTCACGCCTGGGGTGTGCTGACGCTCTCTGCCGCTCTGATCTCGCTTCCGGCGAGGTCCGACGAGCAGGAGGTCAAGTGGTCCTTGGATGATGATCATTCCTACTACGCACGTCTGGCAGAGGGTCGTGGTGGGAGTGAGTACTCGGTCTTGCCGGCCTACTTGGCATCGGCCATGCAGTCGGCTCGCTACCTCAAGGGTGCGCAGGGTGCGGCGACCCTAACCTGTCGCCGGTGGATTGCATTCCAGAGCATTGAGGCAAACTCCTCTCGTTACAGTCTTTCGTTCTTGTGCGATTCGAAGCGGGGATGGGTGGAGCTTGGGGCCGGATGGAGGTCGTCGGATGCACTTCAGCGCAAGGGACTTGCTAGCGCGGCGAAGCTAGATGAAATTATGGCTCGAGCTAAAGTCGCCGAAGGCGAGTTCGTTAAACCTAGCGTTTATGGCTTGCCAGCAAAATACTTGACTTCCTTCGACGGTGTGCGCGTACGACGGCTCGCTGTCTACTGGCTTACAGGTAGCGAGATCGAGGATGAGCAGTTATCTGCGGCAATGAGGGTTATTCGCGACCTGGAGGATGTGGTAGCTCACGACGATGCCGAATGAAGGCCGAAGGAGGCGGATCTTGCTCGGCGCGCCGCATATCACCGTTACAACATGCACCGCTTGCTTACCCGCGAAACCCTCAGCCCTGCGTGGCTCGATAGATCTGAGCCTAGGCCAGGGCTGCAGCAACAACGGCCACCTGGCCGCACAGACCTGCAGTGCCTGCAGGTCACCTACGCCCCCAATGCGTTGGGCCAGCCCACCCAGGTCGGCACCTTCGCCACGGGCGTGCAGTACTACCCCAACGGCGCGGTGCAGCAGTTCGTGCACGGCAACGGCATCGTCCACCAGATGCAGCAGAACGCCCGGCTGCTGCCGGCGCGGAGCACCGACTCCGGAACGCTGGACCTGCTCACCAGCTTTGATGTCAACGGCGCTGTGGCAGGGAGAGCTAATGCTCCAGGTCTTACAAACTCTAGAGAAAGGGATCATATCGATCCTGCCTCTCGAGGCGGAGACAATAGTCCAGAGAACGGAAGAGATGCGTGTCGCACGTGCAACCGAAGCAAGAGTGCAAAAACCCCAGATGAGTGGAGTCCGGACTAATGCCGACGTCTCTTGAAAAGATCAGGTTCGTTACTGAGAACAACGAAGTTGAGGTGATGCATGCTCAGCGGCGCGACGACGGACTCTTTGTGCTTGATAATTCTCCATTCCACGCATACGGCATCAGCCTTGGTGACGTCTTCGCAGTTGTGGACGCGGATGATGGCTTGAGATTCTCAAAAGTCGTTGAGCGAGGAGGGCACTCGACGTATAGAGTTCGCTTGCCTAGCGGGGATGGTCATGATCGCTTTCTAGAACTAGGGGAAGAGCTTGAGCAGCTCGGCTGCAGCTATGAGGGCTCTGGTCTGAGCAGTCAGCGACTCTACTCCCTAGACGTTCCTCCGGCGGCGCCTCTTGATTCGGTCTATGAAATCCTTGAGAGAGGAGAACAGAACGGCATATGGGAATTCGAAGAACCTCATTGCTCCAAAGGCTCTTAACAGCTCGATAGGGTGAAGCTCCGTCATACCAAGTAGAGTGGCCTGATAAAGCGCATTAGCGCGTTTCGCAGCGCCAAGTAGGGCTGATTACTGACGTGCGTGCACTGGTCGAGCCTGTTCGGGTCGATCAGCTCACCTTTCTCAAGTTGTTTCACTGTATGAAGCGATCAAAAGCACAGAAGAATTCAGCACCCGAGCTGCATCAGCAAGGAGCCTGCATGCTATACAGGGATTCCAATTCCAACTCCGTTGATTGAAGGGGGCTGAAATGCTTCATAAGATTATGCTTCTGCTGTCTCTTGCGGCGAGTGATGAGTCGAGCGGGTGCAAGGGTGGCGAGTGGGGACCGGTTGTCGCCGAGAGCGAGTCAATGATTCGGCACCGAGAGCCGTTTAACGTGCCAAGAGATCCTCTTGGGGCTGAGTACGATAGATCTTGCGTAAGAATCGCATTTCAGATAAACGAACGCGGTGACCCGATCAATGTAAAAATCGCAGAGAGCTCTGGGAGTAGGGCGATTGATATGGTGGCCAGGGAGACGATTAAGAAATTCAAGCTGATGGTTCCGGATGACCGCCGCAAAAACTTTGCGCTAGTCTTTGAATATCCCGCTGATGCGGGTGAGTCACCCTAGCCGTCTGGCATCAAGAACCCAGCCGGGAGAAAGCCAGCGCCGGTACGATTACCACGGCAGCAACCGCCTGACCCTGGTGCGCAATGCGGGCAGTGCGGCGATCGTCGGCCTGGGCTGCGACGTGTGGGGCAACCTGTCGATCAAGAACGGGCAGGCGTATCGGTTCGACTTGGAAACCGGCTGCGCCAAGCCACCACCCGCGAACGCTATCGATACGACGGCCATGGCCGATGCAGCTCGGTGATCGATGCGGGTAGTGGCAAGAACCGGCACTACCTGTCCAGCCAGAGTGGCGCGCATGCGTATCTGTGGGATCAGGGTGCCGGTGAGCGCACGCAGTACATCCCGTTGTCAACTTCGGCCGGGCGCGACACATATCTAGAGCCGCAGACGGACACGTCAATCCCGCAGCCTTGGCCTCTCATGTAAGATTTGTGCGTCTGTTTCAGTCTGTCGGATCGAACACATCAAACATTAGGCGGGACGCTGTCTCTGCTGGCCTAATAACGCAAGACGGAGCCGCATCGAGGGTTGGCGCGTATACTCAGACCATGCCAGGGGTCAAATAGGTGCGGGTAACAGTGAGGAATGCTCAGAATCAGAATGCAGATATAAATGCAGTGGGTCGTGCGATATGAGTACGTTTTCTCAAGAGCCCCGCGATGTTGAAGCGGCGTTAGCGTACTACGCCGGCGCTGGTCCCGAATGCACAAGTGAAAAGCTTGTCGCAGACTTTATGGTTTTTTGCTGGCAGTCGATCGATCCTGGGCGCTCGGCTGCATTGGGTTTGAGTTCAAGCCTTGTCTCTGAGCTAGCTGAAAAACTGTCAGCATTGATGGCGACATCAATGCGGGAATTCTCTAGGTCGAGCGCCCCGGTCTTCTGGTGTCGATATATCAAATGGGCAGACTATGGAGATGACTTGACGGTGCAGGATTGCATGAAGTTCATCATGGGCAATCCTGGATACCTGGAGCCCTGTTTCCACATCTATTCATCTACAAGTGGGGCGAAGATGAAGAGTGAGGCATTGCAACTTCTTGCTGAAGAATCGGACTCGAACAGTATGCGAGCCCGCTACGTAAGGTCAGTGATCGAAAGTACATTGAATGCCCATCGATGAATCTTCGTCATTTGTGGCTTTGTCATCTGAGCCTGGGCCTCGTCTACAGAAGCAATGGCCACCTCGCCGTACAGACCTGGCCCGAGGTCCTGCAGGTTGCCGGCGCACCGAACGCGCTAGGCCAGTCCATCCAGGCTTGAACCTTTGCCCCGGGCGTGCAGTACTACCTCAACCCGCGGTGAGGCAGTTCGTAGACGGCAGCAGCATCAAGGTTTGTGCTGAGAACATCATTAGGTATATTCAGGTGAGCGCGGCGGAGCAATTGCCGGTTGAGACATTGGGTCATGACGGTAGTGAGCGCGCATGGGCTCTCTATGGGTGGTCGAAGCTGATTGGTGAAGATGTATGTTCTGTCGACATCTCTCGTGTTGGTGTGCTCACCCTTACCTTAGGGGTCGTTGCGGTTGATATTTCATCAGATTCATTAGGTTCTGAAGAGATCTGGTCGATCACAAGTGATGCGCCAAATTCATTCGGCGAACGCCAGTGGAGTGTCTCCTTGGATGACGCTGATGTGGTGACATCGACGTATCCGGAGGGATACTGCCCCGCATGATTCGGAGTGCCATCCATGAGCAAAGAGTTCAAGCTGAAGGCGGACGAGATAAGGCCTATTGCGCACGGCTACGGGAGCTGCCTGGCTACTGATCGAATTACCGTACGAGCGAACCCAAGCGGGATTTGTCTTGGTGTCGGAGTAGGGAGCGGTGCATGCTCATGCTCAAGAGTGGAGCCGGAGGGCCTAAGAGTAGAAGCCACCGTTGCGAAGATGGACTCGAACCGCATAGCGCTTGAGATGCCCAGGCCGGTGACGAGAGAAACAGCAGGCAGAATGCAACAGGGCGTTCGGACTTGAGGAGAGATGCAGTGAACAGCAGGCTGCCGAAGGTGATCGCCCTTGGCTACTACGACGGTCCAACCGAGGGCATTGTGACGTGTCCCAATGGAGCTGAGTCGTACTTCTATCTTGTTGCATGGGATTCAGACCAGGATCAGCGCTTGTACGCCGTGCTGGACGCTCCGTCTTCAGAGTTGGGGTGCCTTGTCTCTGCACTGAAGCCGCCATCAGCAGCAGATGCCTGGCTGCCCGATTGGAAGGCAATCAGCGATACATCGAAGTGGGAGATCGAAGGCCTGATCGGGACATGGAGGCGGCGCGTTGTGGATGTCGGCTATCTGGTGCTTTCAAGGGATGTGAGTGGACCAGAACGGCGCCAGGTGGGCATATGCAGCGAGCACAGGGGTCGATTGGAGCTTTGCCTAAGAATGGACTCTCCCGGCGACCTGGCAGATTGGCAGGGACTACTTTAGGGCCATTCGAGTGTTGGATGGTTGCATGGTAGGCGCTTCCATCCGAGCTGACGATCGAGGCCGTCCAGCGTATATGCTGTGCCAGTTGCCGGGCGTCGCAATGAAGAGATGTGCGGGGTGAGGTGTCATTGGAGGAATGCCTGTGAGAACGGTGGCGCTGGCTGCCAGGGGGTATGAGCCGTGAATAGGGTGGCACTTGCTCTACTGTCCACATTGATCTCTGGCTGCTCGCAATCTCCAGTCGCAGGATCATTCTGTCAGGCGGTCGCCTCTAGTTCGCCGACTTATGAGTTGGCCGTGCGCGATGTATACATATATGGAACCATGGAGCACGGCTCAATCCTGATTTCACCGTCATGCTTGCAGCCTGCCTATACGTTCTACAGCTTTCAGGATTCTGTATCGTAGGAACATGGGGCGGCAGACAGGATTCATAAATTCAATCACGCGGTCTACCACTCACCAGCAAAAGCTGGTGGTCTGTTCAAGGTCAACGCGGTTCTAAACATCGATCCCGAATCGCGACTTGCTGAGCTTTATGACATCAACGATTTCCAAGAGGTTGATGATGCGGAGGCCAGGCAAATCATCGGGATGCTGCGAGAAAGCAGAAGATGACTCCCCTGTCCGATTGGGGGAGTGGCTGTCTCGTGCGCCGCACCTGCGCCGCCTTCTGTCGCGCCAGTGGGCGTGTGGGAGTAGTGCGGCTGACGGCGCACGAGCAATGGTCAACAGGTGGCGGAAGGAAGGTTCCCGCAACCACGACTCGGACACTCAGGAGTGTGATGCGATGGAAGAGGATCTAATGAATCTGCTCGGGGTCTTTGTTTCGGATGCTCGACCGCCCGACAGTCCTGTCATGGACGAGTACTGGGCCGCACTTGCCTTCGACAGGAACCTATACGAGGATCTTGCGCCCTCTGACGTCTGGGAGGCTTGGCTTGCGACACACCGAGAACTGACCGATCCTGATTGCCGGGTATGGATCATGTCCGTTGCGCAGCTCAGTAGTGGCGGTAGCCCATTGGGTGTTGTTCCCATCATGGATTCACTGAGGGAATATTGGTTGAAGGACGCGAACTTCCTCAGTGACCACTACGTGTTTTCGGTGTCCTCCAGGTCGCTGGTGCGCCTTGATCAGGACGTGACCCTCTTTGCAGCCACGAGCGCCTTCGTATCCAGGTGCGTAGAGGGTCTTGGGGGACTGGATCTGATGATGTCCAGGATGAATGATGACTTCGGTTCCGGGGATGACGATTCTGAGGGGCTGCGAGCCTTTCTACGTGAGAACACCAAGGCGCTGAATGCCCGCGATGCCGGAGGAGCTTCCTGCGTCCCATGATGCACTTCACTACCAGCGTTCCCATTGCCGACGGCAGGATTCTCCTTCCAATGCAGGTTGAGGGGATCAAGAGAGAGAGCCTTGCATCGGCATTGGCCGGAGATCGCCTGCTGTCGATCTCGGTTCCACGTTCGCAATCTCTTGAGAAGGCGTGGTATGCGCAGGCCAAGCTGTCGTCCGGTAGGGTCTTGGAGTTCTCTGGGTCCAGTACGGAGGTTGGAAACTGGGAGGAGTACGGCACGATCAATGTGGCGGTCTCGGACGCTCCCATTGAAGTTGGTGCAGCGTTGTCAGTTCTCTGTGTTGGAGGCTTCCTGATTGAGTCGGTTCAGCTGATGGTGATCGATGAGGGTCGATATCACATTGAGGCGGGAATGATCATCAAGGCAGCGGATGATCGCGTGCTGGTTGTTGTCGCCGGAGAGATTCCTGGTGCATTCTCACTTGTATTGCCAGACGGCCAGGGCAGGCTGGATCCGCAGTTCCCTTGGCAGCGCTATGGGGCCGAGCCAGTCGATTGACCCGGCGCATTCGCGAGTTCATTCAAGGCCGCTCGTGCTAGGCCTTGGTGCAGATCACTTTTGATCAGGTGAGGCGGTTCAAATGAGGAGGTCGATAGCTTTAGTGCTCGGCTGTATCATCGCTACCGGCCTTGTTCGGGTCGATTTTCCAACGTCGATTGGCGCAACTCTGCTCACCTTCGAGCCGCTGCCTCCGCCACACCGACCTTGGCGTCGCGCTGGTGTGTCGCTCAGCTCAGCGCTTTCAGTTCCGCGCTGGAGTCCATCAACCCTGCGATCGAATAGTGAAATCGGAGATGTCATACGATGAACCGAATCTTCGGGGTGCTGTTCGTCTCGGTCGTGGTCGCCGTTGGCGTTTGGATGCTCTTCTTTCTACCGGGGTGGGTAGGGTCGTGATCTGCGGTGGTCTCCTGCTCTGTGCGACAGCTGTCACCGTCCTTGCGAACTTGGGCGCTGTGGGTAGACGTAAGGTCGCCAGACTCTGGAAGAAGTTCTTCGATTCTTTGTACGGTGTGTGATATGGAGCAGGGTGGACGTACCACGCATCGACCAACTGGAACTCTAGTGGGGATTCACATTCATGCTTGCCAAGCTGCTCTTGCCGTCCAGCCTACTGTTGATCTCAAGCTTCTGCGCTTCTGCGGATGAGCGGGTATCCGTCGGACGCTGCTACGCGATTCCGGATACGGACGCTGGGCGCTCGCCGACCCTGGTCTGCAAGGCGATGTTTCCAGAGCTGTGGAGTGAGCCGAGCGCCGCTGAGCGAAATGTGGAGCTGACAGGCTATGTGGCTGTCGTCGACGATCGGCCCTACCTCTTCGCATCAAGGGACCTCTACTTCTATTCTGGCGGCGCAGGTGGCGTTGCGCTGGACCTGCCGGCGCCTGAGAGGGATAGGTTCACTCGTATGATCCAGAAGGACGGCATCGTTACCGTCGCCGGACGCTACTACGCAGGCAGTCGCTGGGGTGGAGCTGATTCGATTGGAACGCTTGAGGTGATTGGACGACACTACTGGATGCAGGAGCGGCCTGGCGGCCCACCTCTCTTGCCTGAGTAGTTACCTTTCCACACCCAGCACGAATGGAGGGCAATGATCAGTGTGCAAGGCAGAAGGAAAGCCCGTGGATGCAATTGCACGTGAGATATGCCTGCTTGCCCGCAGCGCGACATTGGTTGAGGCGCTGGAGGCTCAGTCCTTGTTGCGGAAGGTTGCGGGCATCCATGGAGCGGATTGGGTTGCCTATCGATGGTGGGAGTATTTATCGGTCAGCAGTAGCCTTGCCTACGGTCAGGACTTGGAGGTCTGGAAGCAAGGGATTACCGATCTTCTCGATGGCATGGGGCAGGGAGCGGTGTATGTCGCTGTAACCGACGATGAAGGTGCGCCTTGGCCGGTCGTCCGGATTGAGGAGCCAGCGTGCATAGTGGGGGTGCTGCAGGACATGCAGTTCTTTGAGTACTTCGTCTTCTCTGTGGATTGCTCGAGGATCTTCTTCGACACCCACCACAATGCCCTTGTAGCCTCCTTTCGATGAAGTGGCCAACTGATCCGGTCGTCCGTGAGACCGTCGTCGTGCGTAGCATTCGCGGCAAAACGCTCCGTTGTTGTTTGGACTGCATAACCTCTGGCTTGGTTGCGGTCGCGGTTGTAGATAGAAACGCAGGTGTCTTGTGGTAAAGCCAATGAATCCCCAAAAGTGGGGAGTCGGCAGCGTATTCGTCATTCCGCTGATGGACGGGTAGGGCTCCATCGCCAAGGTTGTTGTGCGGGAGCGCCAGATCCTCAACAGTGTCACTGTTGCGATCTTCGATGCCCGGCAGGATTGTTCGGTAGACGAGGTTCCGGCGTTGCGTGCCGAAGATATTTTTTTCGTTGCTTCTGGTGACAAAGGATTTGCTCGACTCCGGTCGATGGAAGGTGATTCCCGGGCCGGGTCGCAATCAAGTTGGTGAGGCGAATCCATATGAGAATTTGCGATCAAAAGGATTCATCGGTGCCAAGGTTCGTGGATAGGCGCTTGTTGAAGAGTTCATCAATGCTTTCTACGGCTTGGCCTATTGGGACGATAGGTATGTTGCTGACTATCTCGATGGATACTTGATTGGGCCAGAGAAAAAGCCATCCGCGCGCTTGAAGTTCTGCGGACGGTATGAGACTTCGTGATGAAGGAGCCCAACTAGGACAGAAGGATGAGCGGCTTTCGCTTGGTTCCGGCGGCCTGCAAGATGTCGACGTCACCCTCTAGGTCCGCGCCATCTGCCGCTGTCCGGTGATAATGCACCCGTCCCAGGAGAACCCCATGAGCTCAACCACCCCCCAACAGCAGCCCCGCCTGGGCTGTGGTGGCGTCATCCAGCGCGCCGACGGCGCCGTGCTGCTGGTCAAGCGCGGCCGTCAGCCCGAGCAGGGCCACTGGGGCCTGCCCGGCGGCAAGGTCGACTTCATGGAGAAGGTCGAAGACGCGGTGGTGCGGGAGGTGCTGGAAGAGACCGGGCTGCAGGTAAGCATTGAACGCCTGCTCTGCGTGGTGGATCACTTCGAGCCCGCCTTGCAGCAGCACTGGGTGGCGCCGGTCTATCTGGTGCACGCACCGGACGACGCACAGGCGACGCTGCTGGAGCCGGAAGCCATCCTCGCGCTGGACTGGTTCCTGCCAGACGCGCTGCCCGCACCGCTCACTGTCTCCGCCACCAAGGGACTGGCGCGGCTTTCAGCCCCGCGCTGATCCACACCCGTCAGCGGCGCGCCGCCGCGCCGTCGCCACGCGCCACCGCTTCCACTTCCTCGCGGCTGGTGCACGCCGCATCGCCGGGCGTGGACATGGCCAACGCGCCATGCGCCGCGCCCAGCTCCACGGCGGCCTGTTCGCCCAGGCCTTCCAGCAGCGCATGCACCACGCCGGCCACGAACGCATCGCCACCACCCACGCGGTCCAGCAGGTCCACTTCGCGCGCGGCGGAAACGAACAGCGCGTCGCGGTTGCGCAGCGCACCGGCCCAGCCGTTGCGTGCCGCGTTGCTGGCATCGCGCAGGGTGAAGGCCACCGCCTGCAGGTTCGGGAAGCGCTCCAACGCGCGAAGCGCGGCGGCATCGGCCGGGCCCACATCCATCGGCGTTTCGCGACGGCCCAGGTCGGCCAGGTCCATGCCCAGGCACGCGGCAAAGGAATACTCATCGCCAATGAGCAGGTCGCACTCGGCGGCGATCGCGCAGTTCGCGTGCCGCGCCGCGTCCGGGTCCGGGTGGCTGTTCCACAGGCTGGCGCGGTAATTGAGGTCGTAGGACACCGCCACGCCGTGGCGGCGGGCGGCCTGCACGGCAGCAATGGCGGTCTCCGCGCTGTGTTCGGACAACGCCGCGAAGATGCCGCCGGTGTGCAGCCAGCGCACCCCGTGCACCCCGAACAACGCCTCCCAGTCGTACTCATTGGCCCGTAGCTGCGACGCGGCCGAGTACGCCCGGTCGGACACCCCCAACGGCGCACGAACCCCGAAGCCACGCTCGGTGAAGTTCAACCCCATGCGCGTGTTGCGGCCGATGCCGTCGTAGTCGCGCCACACGATCTGGCCGGTATCCACGCCACCGGCCTGGATCAGCTGCTGGGCCAGCAGGCCCAGCTCGTTGCGCGGCAGCGCCGTCAGCACCGCCGTGGCATGGCCGAACGTGCTGCTCAGCCCGCGCGCCACGTTGTACTCGCCGCCGCCTTCCCAGACCTGGAACTGGCGCGCGTTGCGCACGCGGCCTTCGCCGGGGTCGAAGCGCAGCATCACTTCACCGAGCGCCATCGCCGCCCAGCGCGGGTTTGCGTGCGCGGCCAACTGGAAGTGCTGCGTGCTCATCGTGCGCTGCAGCCGAGCAGGGCGAGGTCCACGCCGTCGGCCATGCGCCGGTAACCTTCGTCGTTGGGGTGCAGGAAATCGCGGGTGATCACCTCGGGCAGGAACTCCGGCTTGGCCGGGTCACGCAGGATCTGGTCGAAGTCGATCAGCGCATCGAAGCCGCTGCGACCGCCGCGCATCCAGGTATTGAGGGTGGTGCGGGTCGCGGCGGACACCGGCTCGTAGCGGTCCGAGCCACCGAACGGGGTGATCGTCGCGGCAATCGCGCGGATGCCGTTGCTGTGCAGTCGCTCGGCCACCTGGCGGTAGCCCAGCACCATGTCGTCGGCGTTGCGGCCCGCCACCGGCGGCGTACCTCCGTCGTGGCGGATATCGTTGATGCCTTCAAACAGAATGACGCGGCTGACATTCGGCAATGCGATCACGTCGCGGTCCAGCCGCGCCAGCGCGCTGTGGCTGCGGCCATGATCCATTACCTTGTTGCCGCTGATGCCGGCGTTGACCAGCACCACCTGGTCCGGGCAGGCCTGCTGCAGGCGGGCCGACAACAGCGCAGGCCAGTCGCCATTGCTGCCGCGGGTGGCGGTGGCGCCTTCGGTGATCGAGTCGCCCAGGGCAACCACCACGACCGGCTTGCTGCTGCGCTCGGCCAGCACCGCCGACACCACGTTCTGCCGGTAGGCCAGCTTGACCTTGTCGCCCACCTCGGCCTGGCGGCCGTCGGCGATGCGCAGCGCGGTGCGCCGCACGGCCGGCTGGGTGGGTTCGGGGAAATATACGGTGAGCGAAACATCGGCCAGCGCCGGCACCGTCATCGGCACCGGGTCGCTGAGCAGCGCGGCGCCCACCGGCACCACGACCTCGCTGCGGCCATTGAAGGTCACCAGCTTGGCCGGTGTGGCCGTGCCGGTGCGCTGTGCGGTGGCGCCGCCGATATGCAGCGGCGCAACCCCGAGTTCATTGCTGATGCGGAAGCGCAGCGCCGTGGCCGAGCTGGCCAGGCGCATGTCCTGGCGCACCGTCTGGTGCGCGAACTGCACCGGGGCCTCGGGCGTGCCGTCCTGGCGGTCCGGCGCGGGTGACGCCGTCCAGGCCGGCACCCAGACCTGGGCCTGGGCGGGCAGCGCCGCGGCGCTGGTGGCAAGTGCAATCGAAAGTGCAGTGATCCAGCGCAGCATGGCAGCCCTCCCAGGCGGTCAGCGGGTCAATCAGGAGAAGTAGGTGCCGCCGTTGACGTCGACGTTGGCACCGGTGATGAAGCCGGCGGCGTCCGAGGCCAGGTACACCGCTGTATCGGCGGCTTCCTGCGGGCGGCCCTGGCGGCGCAGCGGCGTATTGCCAGCTACGGCGGTACGCACTTCGGGCTTGGTGAACTCGTCATGGAAGCGGGTGGCGATCATGCCGCAGCACAGCGCGTTGACGCGGATGCCGCGTGGGCCCAGTTCCTTGGCCATGGCACGGGTGAAGGTCATCACGGCCGCCTTGGCGGTGGCGTAGATCGATGCGCCCGGGCCACCGCCATCGCGGCCGGCCTGCGAGGCGAAGTTCACGATCGCGCCGCCTTCGGGCATGTGCGGCACCACCGCATGCGTGGTCAGGTAGACCGAGCTCATGTTGAGGTCCATGACCTGGTGGAAGAACGCCGGGTCGATATCGGCCAGCGGGCGGCGCTGCACCATGCCGCCGGCCACGTTCACCAGCACGTCGATCTGCGGGCCGAACGCGGCCTGGGTGGCGGCGACCATGCCGGCCACGGCCTGCGCATCGGTCACGTCGGCGCGGTGCACGATGGCGGTGCCGCCGGCGGCCTGCACCTGCTGCAGGGTGTCCTGCGCGCTGGCTTCGTCGTTGGCGTAGTTGATGCACACCTTGGCGCCGGCCGCGGCCAGCTTGAGCGAGATCTCACGGCCGATATCGCGGCCGCCACCGGTGACGATCGCCACCTTGTCCTTGAACTGATTCATTTGGTACTCCAGTGATGCGAGGGGGAAAAAGAAAACGTCAGCGGGAAGGCGGCGCGTCGACCTTCTCGACACGTCCGGTCACCAGCCACAGGGCGAGCAGGGAGGCGGGCACCAGCGCCGCCACCAGGATGAAAATGGGTGCGTAGGAGTCGCGGGTCATCACCGGCACCAGCCACGTGGTGATCAGCGTGCCGGCCACCGCGGCCATGCCGCCCAGGCCGGCCAGCGAACCGACGGACTTGCCGTTGAAGATGTCGCCGGGCAGGGTCTGGATGTTGCCGATGGCGATCTGGAAGCCGAACAGCACGAACGCAATCGTCACCACCGCCCACACCGGGTCGGTGGCCAGCACCGCGCCCAGCAGCGCCGGCGCCATGATCGCGCCGCCCAGGGTGATCACCCATTTGCGGGCGCGGTCCACGCTCCAGCCCGCGCCGATCAGCCGGCCGGACAACCAGCCGCCACCCAGGCTGCCGATCATCGCGCCTACATACGGCACCCAGGCGAAGATGCCGATCTGCTTGATGTCGAAACCGAAGGTGTCGGCCAGGTAGATCGGCAGCCACGACACGAACAGCCACCAGATCGGGTCGATGAAGAAGCGTGTCGCCAGGATGCCCCACGTCTGCCGGTGGCCCAGCAGTTGGCGCACGTTGGGTGCGTATTCGACCTTGGGCACCGCAGGCTGTTCGGTGGGCGCGTCGAGGATCAACGCGCGCTCGGCGGCGCTCACCCACGGGTGCTTGTCCGGTCCGGCGCGGTAGATGATCAGCCAGGGCAGCAGCCACACGAAGCCGATCGCACCAATCAGGATGAAGGTGCCACGCCAGCCCAGCCACAGGAACAGCACCGCGATCAGCGGCGCCGAGATGATCGCGCCGATGGAGGCGCCGGCATTGAACACGCCCTGCGCCAGCGCCCGCTCACGCGCGGGGAACCATTCGGCATTGGCCTTCACCGCGCCGGGCCACGCGCCCGCCTCGCTGATGCCCAGCATCGCGCGCACGATGCTGAAGGACAGGATCGAGTGGGTGACCGAATGCAGCGCGATGGAGATCGACCACACCGCAATGGAGAGCGCGAAGCCGAGCCGGGTGCCGATGATGTCGAACAGCCGGCCGAACACGAACTGGCCGGCGGCGTAGAACAGCATGAACACCGTCACCAGCAGTGCGTAGTCTTCCTTGGTGGCGCCCACGTCCTTGGAGATCTCCGGCCACATCACCGCCAGTGCGTTGCGGTCGATGTAGTTGATCACCGTGGCCACTGCGATCAGGGCCACGATCAGCCAGCGAACGTAGGAACGGGTACGGGTGGACACGTTCATTTGCCGCCCTTGCCGCTGGCGGTATCGAAGCGCTTCCAGCCGCCGGTCCAGTTCCAGCGCTGGCCGTCGGCGCTGACCTCATGGCTGCCGCCCCTGGACGGGTCATCGGCAATGCCCAGCGCCACGCGCTGGCCGCCGGCCAGGTTCAGCACCAGCACGCTGGCGTCCTTGCCGCGGTAGTGCGCGATGCGGTCGATGCGGCTGTTGGCCCCGCGCACGGTTTCAGCGGTGCCGTCGTACTGGCCATGCGGCTCCAGCACGCCGTAGAAGGTGGTGCTGGCCTGCCCGTCCACGCGCTGCAGCAGCATCGGCTCGCGGCGCAGGTTGAACGAGGGATCGTTCGCGCCGCTCTCACCGATCAGGGCCCGCGACGGTGCGGTACTGGCGAAGCGGTAGGTGTAGAAGCGCCCATCCAGCAACCAGGTCAGGCTGCGCGCTTCGGTGCCCGGTTCGCTCGATGCATCCACCCACACATGCTGGTAGCCGTTGGCCTTGCCCAGCACCGGGCGGGTGGTCACCGCGGACTGCGCCTTGAAGCCCACATCCATGATGTGGCCGCTGAAGTGTAGCGGCAGGTCGTAGCGCGCCGGCTTGCTGCCGTCCACGCGCAGCAGGTCCAGCACCACCGGCTGGCCCAGCGACGGGTGCGAGAGCAGCGCCTGGGTGCGGGTGAAGGTCACCCCGTCGTACGCACCGTCCATGCGCGCCGAGGCGATCTGGGTGTCGTCGGTGACCGCGAACAGCAGCGGGGCCGGCGCCAGCGGCTGGCCCTTCTTCCAGTCGCCGCCGAAGTGGCTCTGCTCGTTCACCACCAGCGTGTTGTGCGCCAGCGTCTGCCGCGCCCAGCTGTTGTTCTCGGGCAGGTAGATGCCGCCGGCCTTCGCCTCGATGTTGAGGAAGCGGGCCGCGCCGTAATCGGTCACCACGCGCTGGCCGTTGTCGTAGAACAGCCAGTTGAGCTTGTCGAAGTGGCCGTGGCCCATGCCCTGCTTGGTGTTCTTCATCACCAGTGCCTGGCCGTCCTCGCCGCCCATGCGCAGGATCGCCAGCGCCCCTTCAGTGCCGTCCGGACCGTCGCGCAGCACCGTGGGCACGAAGGCGAACGGCTTGGCCTTGCCGTCGGCCAGTGCCTTGGCCACCTGCAGGCCTTCGGGCGAGAGCAGCACGCGTTTCTGCTGCTTGGCGACCGAGAGCAGGCGCGCGTCGCCGGTGCTGGCGTAGGCGATATCGATGCCCGCCACCAGCTCTTCGGTATCCAGGCCCTTGTCCAGGATCGCGTCGTTGATGGGAATGAAGTAGCCGCCGTAGCTGCTCTGCACCAGTGCATCCACCGCCTTGAGCAGCACCCCGTCGCGGCGCTTGAAGATGCCGCGCTGCGGGTCGTTGCGCTCCACCGCGTTGGCGAACAGGATGAACGGCGCCAGCGCGTAGCGCTGGTAGTAGGGGCCCTCTTCGTAATAGCCGTCCGGCGAGAACAGCTGGTCCACCTGCTTGAGGAAGCCGGCGCTGCCATCGCGCTTGCTGCCCATCAACGCCTGTTCCACCAGTACCGGGTCGCGCAGCACGTACCCGGTCATGCCGGTGGCCGCGACCGCCCAGGTGGCGTGGTTGTGGATCTTGTCGAAGTTCTCCGGCGTGCCGCTCAGGAACTGCGCCATGGGCCGGAACACGTTGTCGTCGATGGTGCGGCGCTCGTCGGCAGTGAGACTGTCGCGGATCGCGTCGTAGCCCTGCACCGCATTGACCAGCCACACCGAATCATTGAGCGTCTGCCAGAACAGGCGGCCGGGAATCTGCCCGCGGCCCTGCGGGTGCGCGCCCAGCCCCGGGTAGAGTTTGGCGTAGCCGAGCAGCAGGTCGCGGGCGAAGGTGGCGTAGGCCTTGTCGCCGGTGAGGCGGTACAGCGCGCCGGCGGCCTGGATGGCCTGGTAATTGCGCTTGTGCTGTTCATGGGTGTAACCACCCCCCTTGTCCTTGGGCACCGGCACGTCGATGCCGGCCTTCATCATCGCGCGCACCATCTTTTCGGCGCGCGCCTGTTCCTTGGCAAACATCGGGTAGGTCGCGCCATCGCGGCGCATCTGTTCCCACTGCGCGGCGGTGACCAGCACCGGTGCGCTGCCCGCTTCGCTGCTGCGCGCTGCCGCGCTCGGTGCCTGGGCGTGGGCGGCGGGAAGCGCGGCGGCGCTGAAGGTGGCCGCCAGCAGCAGCATCAGGGGCGTGGAACGCGTCATGGCAGGGTCTCGGCTGGGGTATCGGACTGCAGTGCCGCAGTAGCGGTGAAGGTGTTGCCGCGCAGGTGCAGCTGCGGCTCGCCGGTTTCATGGCTGAAGCGCACGCGGCCACTGCGGTTCCAGTGGGTGCGCTCCAGGCTGGCCAGCTGCACGCCGTGCAGGCGCAGGCTGGCATCGCCCTTCGCGCCCACCTCGTCCAGGGTGCTGCCGCGCAGGTGCAGCGCGGGCCCGAACGTGCTCTCGTCGGTGCCACCCCGGTACAGGTCCACCACTGCGCCGCCAATGCGGCTGAAGCGCGAATCCAGGATGTCCACCACTTCCGCGTTGTAGGTGCCCAGGTCGTCGGTCTCGGCGGACGCGTTGATCACGCTGCCGCTGATGTCGCTCACCTGCACCTGTTGCAGGCGGATCGACCGCGCGAAGGTGCCCTTGCCGGTGTTGATCACATCGAAGGCCTTGTTGCTGGTCAACCCGTGAATGTGGCTGTGGGTGATGTCCAATGTGTAGTTGAATGCCTGACTGCCGGGCGGTACGCGCACCACGGCATTGCCCGCCATATCCGGCGCCAAGCTGCCATCGATGTCCAGCCGGGTAAGCCGCAGTGCACCGCCGGCGCGCAGCTCGAACAGCGACGGGCCGCTGAAGCGCACACGGGCGGTGCCGTGCATCGGGCCCTCCACGCTGAGCGGGTGGGCGAGGGCGAGCACCTGGTTGACGCGGTAGTCGCCTGCCTTGAGCTGCAGGATGTCCCCCGGCGCGGTGTCGGCCACGGCGCGGGTGAGGGTGTCTTCGCCCGCCGCGACGGTGTGGCGGGCGCCGCTGTCCACGGCCACCTGTGTGTGCTGCTTGGGATACCAGTCCACGCCCACCTGTTCGCGTGGGATCGGCGCCAGGTCACGCGGCGCGCCGACCTCGGTACCGGCCGGCGGATACAGCAGGCCGTTGGCCGCACGCTGCAGGGTGAGGGCACGGCTGCTGACCCCGCCCGGGAAGCCCGGCGATGCCGTGGGGCTCTGCACGTTGCCGCCGAAGGTGATGCCGGACAGGTCGCCCTGCACGCGCAGCGGGTCGTCGCTGCCATCGCCCACGAACAGGTTGCGGCTGATCCTGCTGCGCACCGGCATGGCATTGCGTTCGTCGTCCAGCCCGGCACCGAGGAACAGGTGGCCCACCTGCACGAAGCTGTTGCTGCGGATCTGTGCGTTGTCCACCTGCTCGTAGCGGTTCAACGGTGCGTCGCGGGTGCCGGCCATGACCGCCAGCGCCGAGGCGAAGCCATCGCCCACCACGCCCTCGAAATAATTGTCTCGCACGATCTGGTCGCGGTTGATCACGCGTACGCCGCCGGTATGCGCCTTGCCGTCACCCAGGAACACGTTGCGCTCCACTATGTTGCCGTGGCCGTGGCGCAGCACCAGCGAGCCGCGCGACTGCTTGAACACGTTGCCGCGGTAAAGGTTGCCGCCGGACTTGTTGGAAACGATCTCCACTTCGCCGTCGCAGTGTTCGAACCAGTTGTTCTCCACCACCGTGTTGGACGCCGACTGCGAGTCGTGGCTGGTGCCGACGCGGATCGTCTCGCCGCCATTGCTGCCCAGGTTGGGGCGCGGCCCGAACCAGTTGTGGTCGATGCGGTGGCGGTTGTCCAGCCCGCTGGTGGCGTTGCGCACCACCACCAGGGTGGTGCCGGCGTTGGTCTTGCCCACCAGCTGGTTGTGGTCGAAGCGGTTGTACGCGCCGTACATCCCTACCCAGTTGTCGGACTGGGCGCGGTCGGGCTTGTTGTAGCCGTCGATGACAATGCCGGTCACCCGGCTGTGCTCGGCCCACTCGCTGGAGGAGCGGCGGAAGCTCACCACCTCCCCGCCCGGCGCCCAGCCGTCCCGGAACACCAGGTTGGACACCTCGAGGTAGGCCCCGGCCAGCCGCAGCTGCGACTGCCCGCTCAGGATCACCTTGCCCGGGGTCTGGGCCGTCAGTCGAATTGGTTGACCAATTTTGCCGGTCCCCGTCAGCAGCAGATCCACATCGCGCCAGGTCCCGTCGGCCAGGATGACCGTGTCACCCGGTTTCAGCGCGTTGGCAGCCGCAGCGTACCCGGCCGCGTCATGCACCAGGTACTCGGCCGACCACGCAACCCCCGGCGCGGGCAGCAGTGCGAGAATGGCAGCGACGGTTCCGAAGCGTCCGCCCGTACGGCCCATCGGCGCCTCAACGCATGGACCCCACCAACGCCGCCGGTTCACCGCCCCACAAACACCAACATCTTGTTGCTGTGCCACAGGCTAACCCTCCCAGATCACCGTAGACCTCAACGCGAGCCCGGATGGTAACAGCCCCAACCGCAACGACGTCAACCACAATCGCATACCACTTTCGGTGTAGGTGGTCTGCCGTTTGCGCATATATCTGCTGCATCCGCACATAAAAGTGGTCCTGAGTGGGCTGGGTGGATCACCGGGGTAGACTTTAGTACCAATTCATTGACATTGGTCTTTGAACCGTGAATCTTCCGGATCGAATCCGTGTAGTCGGACGATCCATCCTGGGAGGGAGATCACGATGTTGCATGACCGCCGTACGGCCTCGCCACGAGGCTTTCGCCACACCGCGCTGCACAGCGCGCTGTTCTACGCCCTGTGTGCCACTGCCGCCGTTCCGCTGGCCCACGCACAGGACGCCGATGTTCCGGCCAGCGCACCCGCGCAGGCCACCACGCTCGACCAGGTCCAGGTGACCGGGACGCGCGGCACCATCCAGACCTCGATCGACAAGAAGCGCGAGGAGACCGTGGTCTCCGATGTGTTGTCGGCCGAAGACATCGGCGACCTGCCGGCGCTGTCGATCGGCGAAGCCATCGAAACCATCACCGGCGCGTCCACCCATCGCGAGAAGGGCGGTGCGTCGGAAATCTCGATCCGCGGCCTGGGCCCGTTCCTGGGCTCGTCCACCTTCAACGGGCGCGAGGCCACCAACGGCAGCGGCGACCGCTCGGTCAACTTCAACCAGTTCCCGTCGGAACTGATCAACACCGTGGCGATCTACAAGACCCAGCGCGCCGACTTCGTCGAAGGCGGCGTGGCCGGTACGGTCAACATGGAAACCGTCAAACCGCTGGAGTACGGCAAGCGCACCATCCAGCTGGACGGGCGTGGCACCTGGCAGGAATACGACGATCGCCTGAAGGATGGCGACGGCGTGGGCTGGCGCGGTACCGCCAGCTACATCGACCAGTTCGAGTTCAGCAACGGCGGCAAGCTCGGCGTTTCCGTCGGCCTGCAGGCGCTCGAGGGCAGCAACCCGGAAGAGATGTTCTCCAGCAGTACCACCTGGGCGGCCTGCGACGGTCGCGAAGTGGTCGGCGCCACCCGCAACTGCACCCCGGTCAACGGCAACGACGTGGCCAACGGCGTGCCGTACTACCTGGCACCGGGCAGCCGGCTGTACCGCCAGTTCATTGAACACGACAAGCGCGATTCGCAGTTCGGCGCGCTGCAGTGGCGGCCCAACGACGCGGTGGAAGTGAACCTGGACTACCAGCACTCCAAGCGTGATTACACCGAAGACCGCTCGGACCTGACGTTGTCGTCGATGATGCGCAACCTCAACAACCGCGTGGTCACCGACGACGGCGCGCTGATCAGCCACACCGGCAGCAGCACCATCGATTCCACCGGCAACTTCCTGGAGCGCAACGAGGAATACACCGGCGGCGGGTTGAACCTGATCGTGCGGCCCAGCCCGGCGTGGATGCTCTCCACGGACCTGTCCTACTCCAACACCCAGCGTTCGCAGATCGAACGCTCCACCCGCCTGCGCGCCGGCCGTACCGACGTCAACGGCAGGCCGGTGGCGGGCATCAAGAACACCCGCTATGTCGACTACACCTACGACTACAGCGGTGATGTGCCCAGCATCTACCTGGATCCGGCGTTCGATGTGAACAACCCGGACAACTTCACCGACTCGGCGCTGATCCGCCGACGCCAGCAGGACCGCGAGCACACCATCCGTGCCGGTCGCTTCGACGCGGCATTCACCCCGGAAAGTGGCTTCTTCACCGCACTGAAGGGCGGCCTGCGCCGTTCCGAGGCAACCTACACCGACTTCACCGACACCGTGGACGTCACCACCACGAACGTTGCCGCGATCCGCGCCGCCAACCAGGCCTGCCGCCAGGCGTTCCCGCAGGACGATTTCCTGGCCAATGCCAGCGGCAACACCATCGACCAGTGGGCCACCTTCGACAGCCGTTGCCTGTTCAAGGCCTTCACCGGCGCGGACGACACCGGCCTGAGCGCGGACCTGCGCGACCCGGCCAACAACGATGTGACCGAGAAAACCAGCGCCATCTACCTGATGGGTGACTACAGCAGCGAATGGTTCGGCGTGCCGGTCACCGGCAACATCGGCGTGCGCTGGGTGCACACCGACGTGCGCTCGATGGGCCTGCGCAGCGGGCTGGATGTGGTCAACAACCCCGACGGCACCGTCACCTTGCGGCCCAATGGAGATTTCACCCAGCAGGTGCTCAAGTCCAGCAACAACGAATGGCTGCCCAGCTTCAATGCCGCCTTCGAACTGCGCCCGGACCTGCTCCTGCGCGTGGCCGCTTACCGCGCCATGTCGCGCCCGGACCTGGCCGCGCTCGGCTACGGCCGCAGCTTCAACCTGGATGAAGTGGACACCGAGTTCGACAGCGTTGCCGACGCGCTGGGCAACATCACCGCCACCGGCAACCCGCGCGCCACCCCGCTGATGTCCTGGAACGCCGACGTGTCGCTGGAGTGGTACGCCAACGCCGATTCCATGCTCTCCACCGCGGTGTACTACAAACAGTTCAACGGCGGCTCGGTGCCGGTGGTGGTAGGTGAAAACTTCGACATCGACGGTGAGAGCGTCACCGTACCGGTGGAGCAGCTGGCCACCAGCGACCAGAAAAGCGACCTGATCGGTTTCGAGCTGACCGGCTCGCACAGCTTCTCCTACCTGCCCGGCATCTTCTCCGGGCTGGGCGTGAAGGCCAGCTACAACTACGCCCATTCCAACTTCAAGACCGAAGATCTGCGCCTGGGCGAGTCCACCGACCCGGCCACCGGCATCGTCACCCCCGGCATCGTGGAGCCGGCCAACATCTTCGGCCTGTCCAAACACGTGGCCTCGGCGCAGGTGTACTGGGGCCTGGGCAAGCTGGACCTGCAGGCCATCTACAAGTACCGCTCCGACTACTACCAGCAGTTTGTCGGCGACCCGGCGCAGAACCGCTATGTCCGCGACAATGGCTCGCTGGACTTCCGCGCCACCTACAAGGTGAACAACCACCTGTCGGTGTCGCTGTCGGCCAGCAACCTCACCGACGAGCCGCGGGTGTCGGATATGCCCATCCTGGGCAGCTTCCGCGAGTACACCACCTACGGGCGGCGCTATTATCTGGGGGTGCGCTACCGCTTCTGAGGCAGGCGGCGCGGCTTCCGGGCCGCGCCGCGCCGTACTCCCCCGGCGCGGGTCGCGTGTCGGTTCCCAGCCACCGTACAGCCAGGCCTTGATGATGTCCGAACCCCGCCTCTACCAGTCCATTGCCGCTGAAATCGTCGCGCTGATCGAGAAGGGCGAATTCCCGCCCGGCTCGCGCCTGCCCGGCGAACGCGACCTGGCCGAACGGCTGGGGGTGAGCCGGGTCACCGTGCGCGAAGCGGAAATCGCCCTGGAGGCGCAGGGCCTGATCACCATCAAGACCGGCTCAGGCGTCTACGTGAAGGCGCGGCCCGCGGCGGCACCCGGCGCATTGCCGGATGTCTCGGCGTTCGACCTCACTGCCGCGCGCGCGGTGATCGAGGCCGAAGCGGCGGCCATGGCGGCCAGCCGCATCACCGACGCCGAAGTGAAGACGCTGGAAGGCCTGATCGCGGCGATGACCGACCCGGCATCGCCCGAGGCAGCCGCCAGCGAGGCCGACCGCCAGTTCCACCTGGCCATTGCGCGCATTGCCGGCAACCCGGTGGTGGAGCACTGCGTGCAATTGATCTGGCGCATGCGCAACGAGCTGCCACGGGTGCGCCAGGTGTACGCCAACGTGTGCCACAACGACAACGACACCCGCAACGACGAACACACCGCGATCCTGGACGCCCTGCGCCAGCGCGACCCGGGCGCGGCCCGCGCGGCCATGCGCAATCATTTCCAGCGGCTGTTCGAATCGATGCTGGAAGCCACCGAGAACGAGGCGCTGGCGGAGATCCGCCGGCGCACCCAGCAGGACCGCGAACGGTTCCTGGCCGCTACCGCGCGCTGACCTCATTCCCCCTGGTACTGCTTCTCTTCCACCAGCTGCGACCCGGCGATCCGGTTGATCTCGTTTTTCACCTTCACCCGCTCGCCATTGGTGCCGTAGACACCGCGCGCGAGCTGGATGAACTGATCATCGAACACCTGCGCCGCTTCCTTGTCACGCAGCTGGTCCTGGATCTCCCACATGCGCTCGTTGATTGCCTTGAGCTGGGTCTTCAACGCATCCAGCCCTGGATGTGCGGCCAGCTGTTCCTGCCACAGCGGCAGCAGCCCATCCAGTTCGGTGCGCACGTTGGCGACCTTGCCCGCATCGGTGATGCGCTCGGCCTTGATTTCCAGGATGGTGATCTTGTCGATCAGCTCGCCAATCGATACCGGGGTCAGGATCGCGTCCACGCCATTCTCGCTGCAGGTCAGTCAGGGTGCTCATGATAGCGCGGCGCGCCTGAAGGCCTGGTGGGCAGGTTTTACGCTGAATTTGCGCCCGCCTTGGCGGTGCCGCATGGCGCCTTTACGGCTGCCCTCACCACACTGTGCGCTTCAACGGCGAGGCCGTTTTCTGGAGTGGTACACGTGGTGGCAAAACAGCAGGTAGGGCGCACGGTGCGCCGCGCAGGTGGGCTGGTGATCGGCCTGGCACTCAGTGGCACAGCATGTGCCGGTGTGGACGGCAATGCCGCGCTGACCTCGGACTATGTCTGGCGCGGCAGCTCGCAGACCGTGGAAGATCCTGCCGTGCAGGCGGGCGCGAAGCTGAGCAGCGCGTCCGGCTGGTACGGCTCGGTGTGGGGCTCGGGCGTGTCGTTCGAGCCGGATGCCGGCGCACGCAGTGAATTCGACATCGTCGCCGGCTGGGGCGGTGCGCTGGCGCCGGACTGGGCGTTGGACGTCAACCTCACGCACTACCTGTACCCGTCCACCCAGGTCGACCTGGACTGGACCGAGCTCAACAGCACGCTGACCTGGAAGGAGCGCTACTGGCTCAGCGTGGGCGTGTCCGACGACGCGCTGGCCAGCGGCACCACCGGCACCTATGCGCAGCTGGGCGCCCGGGTACCGCTGGGCGAGCAGTGGCGCATGGAGGCGGCGGTCGGTCACTACTGGCTCGACAGCGCGTACGCCGACGATTACCTGCACGGGCAGCTCAGCGCCATCTGGACCGTGCACGGACCGTGGGAACTGCGCGTGACCGCGCACGACACCGACCGCGCCGCCAAACGGCTGTTCGGCAGCAACGCCGGTTCCCGTGTGGAATTCGCGATCCAGACCACCTTCTGATCAATCCGGTGCCCGGCCCTCGCCGCCCGGGCACCGCGCGCAGCCACGCAGGGCGTGGCTCTACGCCGGAGACATCACCCACCAGACCTGACGGTAGAGCCACGCCCTGCGTGGCTGCACCTCACGCCGCGCGAACGCGCAGCGTCAAACCCTTCAGGAAATTACGCAGCAGCTGATCCCCGCAGGCGCGGAAATTCTTGTGGTCCGGCTGGCGGAACAGCGCCGACAGCTCCGGCTTCGACACCGGGAACCCTGCAGCGTTGAAGATCTCATGCATGTCCACGTCCTTCAGCTCGAAGGCAACACGCAGCTTCTTCAACACCAGGTTGTTGGTGATCCGCTTCTCCACCGGGCGCAGCGGCTGGCTCTCATCGCGGCCACGGAAATGCACGATCAACCCGTCCAGGAAGTGCGCCAGCGTGCGGTCGTCGCAGGCCACGAAGCCTTCCTCGTCTTCCTTGCGCAGCCAACCGGCCACATCGGCCTTGTCCACCACGAAGGCCGGGTCGGCCAGGGCACAGGTGTCGGCAATCATGCCGTCGCTGAGGTCGAGCATGTAGCGGATGCTGCGCAGTACATCGTTGTTGATCATGGGACGTCCAATACCGCCGACGCGGCTGCGTGGCTGGCCACCATTTTACCCCCAGCCGGCGGCCACGCCCGCCAAGGCCGCCGCTGCTGTCATCTGGCTGCCATGAAAGTGAAGCACAGTGCGGGCCTCAGCATCGACAGGCAGTGGAGCAGGCAATGCGCAGGTGGCAGGTTCTGGCGGGTGTGGGGATGGTCTGGCTGGCCGCGGCGGCCTCGGCCCAGGCCCCGTATGTGGCGATTGAACAGCGCGTGGACCCGCAGCAACTGGCGGACGTAGGCCTTACCCCCGCCCAGCTGCAGACCCTGAACCGGCTGCTGCGCGAGGCCGACGCCCGTGCCCCGGCAGCCGCCACCCCGGCCGCCCCGGCGCCGCTGCCCGGTGCGCCGACCCCGGCACCGATGTTCCCCGGCCTGGATGACGGCCCCATCCACGCCAGCGTGACCGGCGAGGTCAGCGGCTGGCAGCCCGGCACCGTCTTCACCCTGGACAACGGCCAGCAATGGCAGGTGCTCAAGGGCGAAATGAAGCTCAAGGCCACCCGCGCCAACCCCGCCATCGTGGTGGTGCCGGGCATTGCCGGGCGCTGGTTCCTGCAGGTGGACGAGGACCTGCCCAAGGCCCGCGTCTTCCGCATCCGCTGAAGCCGCCCGTCGGGGGCAACACGCGCCGGCGGACGGTGCGAAAATAGTCGGGATTCCCACGGAGTACCCCGATGACCCGTACCGCTCTGATTACCGGCGCCACTTCCGGCTTTGGCGCTGCCGCCGTCCATCGTTTCGCCCAGGCCGGCTGGCGGGTGATCGCCACGGGCCGCCGCGCCGAACGGCTGCAGCCGCTGGTGGACCAGTACGGCCCCGAGCGCGTGCACGCGGCGGTATTCGATGTGCGCGACAGCGCCGCCATGGAAGCGGCCCTGGCCGCACTGCCGGCCGGGTTCGCCGACATCGACCTGCTGGTCAACAACGCCGGCCTCGCCCAGGGCACCGCCCCGGCGCAGAGCGCCTCGCTGGACGACTGGCGCACCATGATCGACACCAACGTCACCGCGCTGGTCACGCTTACCCACCGCCTGCTGCCGCAGCTGGTGGCGCGCAAGGGCGCCATCATCAACATCAGCTCGGTGGCCGGCGTGTACCCGTACCCGGGCGGCAACGCCTATGGCGGCACCAAGGCCTTCGTCAGCCAGTTCTCGCTGGGCCTGCGCTCGGACCTGCACGGCACCGGCGTGCGCGTGACCACCATTGAGCCGGGCATGGCCGAGACCGAATTCACCCTGGTCCGCACCCACGGCAACCAGGCCGCCTCGGACACGCTCTACACCGGCGCCAACCCGATGACCGCCGACGACATCGCCGAGCAGATCTTCTGGGTCGCCACCCTGCCGGCGCACCTGAACATCAACCGCCTCGAACTGATGCCGGTCAGCCAGTCCTACGCCGGCTTCCAGGTGGCCCGCGACTGATCACACCGCCGACCACACCGCCAATTCATACCCATCCGGGTCGCGGAAATGGAATCGGCGCCCACCCGGGAAATCGAACGCCGGCGTGGAGATCTCCGCGCCGGCACGCTCGACCCGCGCCTGCGTGGCCACCAGGTCGTCGGCGTACAGGATCGCCAGCGGCCCACCGCTTCGCACCGGCCCATCGGTGGTGAAGCCACCGCGCAACCGCCCGTCGTTGAATTCGGTATAGCCCGGACCGTAATCCGTGAACGTCCAGCCGAACACCTCGCCGTAAAACGCCTTGCTGCGGGCAATGTCGGAAACGTTGAATTCGATGTTGTCGATGCGGTGGTTGTTGCCGTCTGAACTGCCCATACGTGCTCCGTGCTGAAGGAATAGGACGCATAACGTAGCGCACCGGGCGCACCGGGCGCACCGGGCGCACCGGGCGCACCCGGCGCACCTGACGGTCCGACGGATCGACAGGCCGACGGATCGACAGATCGACAGATCGACGGATCGACGGATCGACGGATCGACGCACGGGTGGACCGACAGACCGACGCATCGACGGGCCGACGGGGTAGAGCGGACTGTTAGTCCGCTGCTCCAGGAGGCATGCAACGCGGGTCCAAACAAAAAGCCCCGCGATGCGGGGCTTTTTGTTTGTTGGCTGCAGCCGACTAACAGTCGGCTCTACTGCGCCTTGATCGCCATCGCCTGCAAGCCGGTGCCATCCAGCTTCTGCTTGGCTTCGGCCAGCTCGCCCGCACTGCCATACGGCCCCATGCGCACGCGGTACACCGTCTTGCCGTTGATCTGCGCCGATTCCACCCGCGCCGCCAACCCGATCATCGCCAGCTTGGCCTTGGTCGCTTCAGCATCGCCGGACGCACCAAACGCACCTGCCTGCAGGATGTAACGCACATTGCTGGCCGCCGGCTCAGCCGCTGCCGTGGCGGCGACCGGTGCAGCAGCGACGGGTGCCGGCTTCGGCGTTGCCGCCGCCGGTGCCGGGGTGGCCGCCGCCGTCGCGGCCGGACGCTCACTCACCGGGGCCGGCAGTGGCGCTGCCACCGGTGCGGTGGACGCCACGCTGGTCGAGGTGGCCGCTGCGGCCGGCACCGGGCGACCTTCCAGCGCCGCCTGCGCGCGCTGTGCTTCCACCTTGGCGCGGCGCTGGTCTTCCGCGCGCGCGCTGGCAGCCAGCTCCGCATCGGACATTTCCACTTCCTTGCCGGGCAGCAGGGTGTAGAAGTCGTACTGCGTGGCCGCCGGCTTCGCCGGCTCGGCAGGCTTGGCCGCACCCGGCTTGGGCAGTTCCGCGCCCATGTCGGTCTCCGCGTCGCTGACCGGGGCCGGCTGCGCGTTCGGGTTGGGCTGCGGGCCCACCCGCAGGAAGCCATCGCCGTCGTTCTTGAACAGGTTCGGTGCCGCCAGGAACACCACGGCGGCAATCGCCACGCCGGCCACCAGCCACACCCATCCGGGCGTGCCTTGGCTGGTGTTGCGTCGAGCCTGGGTTTTGCCGCGTCGTGCTGCCATTTACTGCTTCTCCACTACTTACATTTTTTCCGGGGCGGAAACGCCCAGGATGTTCAGACCATTGGCCAGCACCTGACGTGCCGCGCAGGCCAGCGTCAGTTTGGCATTACGCTCGGCATCGTCAGCCACCAGCACCTGCGTGCCGTGATACCACGTGTGGAACGCGTGCGCCAATTCACGCAGGTACTGCGCGATCAGGTGCGGTTCCAGTGCGATACCGGCGGCTTCCACCACTTCCGGGAAGCGCGACATTTCCACCATCAGCCACAGCGACGCCTCGTCGTTCAGCGACGCCAGCCCGGTCAGGCCTTCAGCCGGCGTGTACGCCAGCCCCTTCTCCTGGCCCTGGCGCAGCAAGCTGCACACCCGCGCGTGCGCATACTGCACGTAGAACACCGGGTTGTCGTTGCTCTGCTGGCGCGCCAGGTCGATATCGAAGGTCAGCTGCGAATCGGGCTTGCGCGCGATCAGGAACCAGCGGGTCGCATCGCGGCCGGCTTCTTCGGTCAGGTCGCGCAGGGTCAGGTAGCTGCCGGCACGCTTGGACAGCTTCACTTCCTCGCCGCCGCGCATCACCGTCACCATCTGGTGCAGCACGTATTCCGGCCAGCCCTTGGGAATGCCCACGTCCAGCGCCTGCAGGCCGGCGCGCACGCGTGCCAGCGAACCGTGGTGGTCCGCGCCCAGCTCGGTGATCGCGCGCTCATAGCCGCGCTGCCACTTGGAGAGGTGATAGGCCACGTCCGGCAGGAAGTAGGTGTAGGTGCCGTCGGACTTGCGCATCACGCGGTCCTTGTCGTCACCGAAGTCGGTCGAGCGCAGCCACAGCGCGCCGCCTTCCTCATAGGTGTGGCCGGCCGTCTTCAGCTGGGCCACGGTCTCTTCGACCTTGCCGTCCTTGTACAGCGAGCTTTCCAGGAAGTAGATATCGAAATCCACCCCGAACGCGGCCAGGTCCTGGTTCTGCTCGTTGCGCAGGTAGGCCACCGCAAAGCGGCGGATCGCATCCAGGTTGTCCGGGTCGCGCTCGCCCACCACCGAATGGCCTTCCAGCTCCACCGTGGCGCCGGCCAGGTAGGCCTTGGCCACGTCTTCGATGTAGTCGCCGCGGTAACCCGCTTCCGGCCAGCCAGCGTCATCGGGCTTCAGGCCCTTGGCGCGCGCCTGGGTGGACAGGGCCAGGTTCTCGATCTGCACGCCGGCGTCGTTGTAATAGAACTCGCGCTTGGCGTTCCAGCCGTTCACTTCGAGCAGGCGGGCCAGGCAGTCGCCGATGGCCGCGGCGCGGCCGTGGCCGACGTGCAGCGGGCCGGTCGGGTTGGCCGACACGTATTCCACGCCCACGGTGCGGCCATTGCCGCTCAGGTTGTGGCCGTAATCGGCGCCTTCCTTGAGCACGCTGGCCGCTTCACGCTGGTAGGCGCTGGGGGCGAGGTGGAAATTGATGAAGCCCGGGCCGGCGATCTCAACGCGCAGCACGTCGTCGCTCTTGGGCAGCGCGTCCAGCAGTGCCTGGGCCAGGGCGCGCGGGTTGCTGCGCGCCGGCTTGGCCAGCAGCATGGCGGCATTGGTGGCGAAATCACCGTGTTCACGGGTCTTCGGGCGTTCCACCACGAATTCCGGGGTCAGGGTATCGGCCGGCAGAGTGCCGTTGGCGCGCAAGGCTTCGATGCCTTGGCTGATCAGGGCGCGGAGGAGATTTTTCACAAGGCCTGCTTGAAGACTGGAGCGGCGGAATCGGCAATTTTAGCCCAGAAGCCGTCCCGATCCATTGAACCGGGGCCAAGCGGGGGTGGGAAGCCGGGACGGAGTGGGGTGGGAGGCCTTGAGGGGCGGGGGGCGGCGGCCTGACCTGGCCGTTCAGGTGCGGGCGAACGGGTCATGCCTGAGCCAGCCGCGCTCGGCCATGGAGACCGGGGCGCCGTCGCCCACCACGATGTGATCCACCAGCCGCACCCCGACCAGCGCCAGCGCCTGGTGCAGCTGGTGGGTGATGTCCCGGTCGGCCATCGAGGGCTCGGCCCGGCCGGACGGATGATTGTGGCTGACGATGACCGCCGCCGCGTTGTGCAGCAGGGCACGGCGCACCACTTCCCGGGGGTACACGGTGGCCGCGTCGATGGTGCCGGTGAACAGCTCTTCATAGGCCAGCGTGCGGTTGCGGGTATCCATGAACAATGCGGCGAAGACCTCCTGCGGCCGCGCGCGCAGACGCAGCTTGAAGTAGCGTCCCGCCGCCCCGGGGTCGCAGACGCTGTCGCCGCGCTCAAGATCGGCCAGGAGATGGCGGCTGGCCAGCTCCAACGCGGCCACCAGCTTGCAGGCGCTGGCCGGGCCGAGGGCCGGCAGCTTCTTCAGCTGCGTGGCATCCATGTCCATGAGTCTGCGCAGCGGCCCGTGGTCGTCCAGCAGGCGGCGGGCACTCTGCACCGCATCCAGCCCGTTGCACCCGCTGCCGATGAACAGCGCCAGCAGTTCCGAGTCAGACAGCGCCTCGGGTCCCAGCTTCAGCAGCTTCTCGCGGGGACGGTCGTGCTTGGGCCAATGTTTGATTGCCATCCGGACAGTGTCCGCGCTCGCGCACGCCGGGGGCATAGGAAACCGCCGCGCGGTCTGGTGGGGAAGAGCGCCTGCTATAAACGGCATTTCAACAGCTTCAGCGGACATCGGATGGAATACTGGAAGCGATTCGCCCTGGCGTGGTTCGGGACGTTCCTGATCCTCGTGCCCTACACCATCGCGGCGTGACGGACCACCGTACTCTGCACGCGGCCCGCGCGCTACTTCCCAACACACTGCGCCATTGAGGTGGCCAGTACGTTGGGGAAGTCATCGGGGGCACGCCCATTGTTGAACTCCTCCATCCGCCTGTCGCCGTAGTGCTTGTGTACCGCATCGTAGGTGCACTCGCATCGCGCCTTGTTCGATCCGCTCGCCGTGCAGCTGCCAATGAACGAGGACTCGAGCGCATTCGGCTTGCGTGCACAGGCGGCAACAAGCAGTGCGGATACCATCACCAGGATGAGTGTGTGCCAGCGATTCATGCGCATTTTGCAGTCCTTTGTGATTCGCAATTCGGGGTATCACGTATCCGGTGGCTCATGCGGCCAGCCGCCGCTACGTAAGTGAATGCTCGTACGCTTCACGCAGGAACGGCAGCATCGCGTCGAGTTCATCCAACCGGCGCAGTTTGGCCACCACGGTGACCTGACTTCCGTCCTCCACCACCTTGATGAAGGCGCTGTGCTGCACCCTCCGTCCCAGGTGAATCGCCAGGCGCAGTGCGTCGGTCATGATCACGGCGTCGGCGAACACCCGTCGGCTGCGGAACAGGATGTAACGCTCGCGGGTCACGCATTCCACTGGCCCCAGTGACGTGGCGAACGCCTCGACGTGCTCATACAGCGCCACGAGGTGTGCCGGCCTGTCCCGTAACACCGCGCTCCGTTCACCGGTTCCGCATGCGTGCCGCTGATTGGCACGGGTGAACGTTCGGTCACATTCCGGGCAAGTCCACATACGCCATGGAGTCCTGTGCCAACGCGGGGTTTGGGCCTGCTGCCGATCGGCAGATTGCCCGGCTGAGAGTGTCAGGCCAAATGCAGCGGTTGCCAAGTGGCCCCGACTGGCCGCCGGGACTATTTCCGTGGATCAGTCTTCAGATGTGGGTGATTTGCGCCGCTGGTCCTCTTTATGCGTCTGCACCATCATCCAGGCTGCAAACCCCAAGGCTACGATGGCAATCACCACGGTTGCGGCGACGAGAATTACTGTCATGGAGAAAGCTCTGTATGAGTCAGGCGGATCTTTGAGATCCGAGTGAACAGCGAGTAGCTGAGACCTAGCGACGCGAGGGCGATGATTGCTACGCAGTACATGATTGCTTGCCGATCGATGACGTCGCCTCCGATCAACGTCAAGCAGAAAAGAACACCATGAATGGCTATCAAGCAGGCAGATATGCCGTTTTGCGCCGTCTTCCATGACCTGTCGGCGCCGACCAGATGTTCGATTTCGTTGATGTTGGAGATATGGAGAACCAGTCCGAACGCGATGAAGTCCTGTGGCGAAAACGGCTCGATGCTGCCTTCCTTGGTCACCAGCCAGACAAGAAATCGAGAGAAGATCGGAAGCAAGCCGACCAGGACCGTGTACGCGAGCCATTTCGTCCTGGCTGTCTGCATATTTTGCTCCCGGCGACGACGTTGCGATGACCCTGTAGGGAGCGAAGACTACGGCCAAGTCCGGGGTGATTGTGGACAGTCTGTCTCAGTCCAGCAAAATTCCATTGCTCTCGATCACCATCTGTCGCAACTCACCTCGTTTCGCGCGTACTCCACGACAGCAAGCGGCAATGTTCCCTGGCAGGGCAATCAGGTGCGCGGGCGGCCTTTCGATCAACGGCATACCGCTACGACATGGCTGCGGGAGTCGATCATCACCACCGCGTCCTGCAGTGCATGCGCTCCTACCAGCAGCTCGGGATACTTCGGTGACACGCGCACCTCCATGTCGGCATGCCTCACCTGCCCCACCCGGATCGGACCTTTGACTACGGCGCGCCAGCTTTCCAGCTGTCCATTGGTCAGCTGCGAGCGGACCGATTCGCCGAGGGGCTGGTCGGAGACCTGCTCGAACACAGTCTGCGGCAATACGAAGCCGACGTTGGCGCCTGTGTCCAGCTGCGCAACGAACGGGTGCCCATCAATCGATACCGGTATGCGGAAGGCGCGCGTATAGGGCAGCGCATTGGCTGAGGAGGCGGCCAGCTGCTCCGTACGCGAGAACGAGAGCAATCGTTTCGGATAGTCGATCCGCAGCAGGCCGTCGGCAAAGAAGTCGCGCGCGAGAATCCCGTCGAACGCAGCGTCTGGCGCATTGCGTGCGTTGTAATCGCGGGCGATCACGTCCACGTCGCGATGCACCAGCTCACCCAGTTGCAGTGCTTCGATTCGCGCCGTATCTACCCGGGCCCGGGAGACCCCGTCCGACGTGGTGGTCTCCCCGTGCAGGGGCAGGCCGAGTGCCGACAGCAGGCGCATGTCGGCGCGCCCGATGCCGCTGGCGCCGGTATCCACGGCGAACCGATAATGCTCTCCACCGTTGACGCGCGCCTGCACATAGATGCGTCCGTCCACACTCTCGAAAGGTATCTGAACCAGCGTGCCGGTCAGCGGCCGGTGAGCAAGCCCGCAAGCGTCGCTCAGCGCAGGCGGCGCGGCCACGGCCGACGTCATCAGCAGAAGCGAGGCGGAAAGCAGTAAGGGGAGTGCATGAGTCATGGCGCGGTCCCTGCGTGTGGATGGGTCTGGTCCGCGCCATGCTGGCCTGATCCCCTTTCGCCTGCATCCACCCTGCGACGAATCACTCCTGCGGCCGATGGAACCCAGGCAGGGCGGGGTGAAACGATGGCGCGGTTCCTGCATGCGCGCCTTTCCCGCGCTCGGCCTGCCAGCCCGGCTTCATGACCAAAAACCTACTCCTTATGCCCCTGGGGCATCAGCCCCGCACACCCCATCGGGTAAGCTAATCCCCTCGGTTCGACAGGAAAATCGCAGGTGGCTGACTCCCCCCAGGCTTCCCCGGCGCAGGCGCGCCCGCTGGAAGGCCAGAAGCTGTTGTTGTGCGTGGGTGGCGGCATCGCGGCCTACAAGTCGCTGGAACTGGTGCGCCGGCTGCGCGACGCCGGGGCCCAGGTGCAGGTCGCCATGACCGCCGGGGCCCAGCAGTTCGTCACCCCGCTCAGCTTCCAGGCGCTGTCCGGCCAGCCCACCCGCACCACCCTGTGGGACAGCGCCGCCGAACAGGCCATGGGCCATATCGAGCTGGCCCGCTGGGCCGACCGCGTCATCGTGGCCCCGGCCACGGCCGACCTGCTGGCGCGGCTGGCCAATGGCCATGCCGACGATCTGGTCACCACCCTGTGCCTGGCCACCACCGCGCCGCTTACCGTGTGCCCGGCCATGAACCACCGCATGTGGCTGCACCCGGCCACCCAGGCCAACATCGGCCTGCTGCGCGCGCGCGGCGCCCAGGTGATCGGCCCGGAAGACGGCCCGCTGGCCGAAGGCGAGTCCGGCCCGGGCCGGCTCACCGAGCCGCACGCCATCGTCGCCGCGCTGGCGGCGCTGCAGTCGCCGTCCACCGTGCCCGCCGCCGAGCAGGTACTGAAGGGGCTGCGCGTGGTCATCAGCGCCGGCCCCACCTATGAAGACCTGGACCCGGTGCGCTACGTGGGCAACCGCAGCAGCGGCAAGATGGGCTACGCACTGGCCGCCGCGGCCGTGCGCCAGGGCGCGCAGGTGGTGCTGGTCAGTGGCCCGGTGCATCTGGCCACGCCGGCCGGGGTGCAGCGGGTGGACGTGCGCTCGGCCGCGCAGATGCGCAGCGCCGTGCTCGATGCGCTGCCGGCCGACATTTATATAGGCGCTGCGGCGGTCTCGGATTACACCCCGCGCCAAGTGGCCCCGCAGAAGCTGAAGAAGACCGCCGGCACCCAGACCCTCACGCTGGAACTGGTGCGTACCCCGGACATCCTGGCCGAAGTGGCCGCGCAGACCCAGTCGCTGAAGCTGGTGGTCGGCTTTGCCGCCGAAACCCACGACGTAGAGAAGTACGCGCGCGGCAAGCTGGTCGACAAGCGATTGGATCTGGTGATCGCCAATCAGGTGGGCATCACAAACGGCGGCTTCGAAAGCGATGAGAATGCAGCGACCGCCTACTGGCCGGGTGGGGAACAGGTGTTCCCCGGCACCACCAAGGCGCTGCTGGCCGAACAACTGTTGTCCCTGATTGCCCAGAGGTTGCACGCATGACCCACGCTCCGTCCCTGCAGCCGCTGCAGGTGAAGCTGCTCGACCCCCGCTTCGGCGACAGCTGGCCGCTGCCGGCCTACGCCACCGAAGCCAGCGCCGGGCTGGACCTGCGCGCGGCGCTGGAGACCGAACTGACCCTGCAACCGGGCGACACGGCCCTCATTCCCAGCGGTATCGCCATCCACATTGCCGATCCGAACCTGTGCGCGGTGGTGTTGCCGCGCTCCGGGCTGGGCCACCGGCATGGCATCGTGCTGGGCAACGGCACCGGCCTGATTGACGCCGACTACCAGGGCCCGCTGCTGATCAGCGCCTGGAACCGCGGCCGCGAGCCCTTCACGCTGCAGCCCGGTGACCGTATTGCACAGCTGGTCGTGCTGCCGATTGCACGCGTGGGCCTGCAGGTAGTGGATACTTTCACCGACAGCGCCAGGGGAACGGGTGGATTCGGCCATACCGGGGTGCGCTGACAGGGGGAACATCAATGAGCAAGGCAACGGCGGACGGACAACCGCGATTGACAAGCAAGCGTAACGGGCTGTTGCTGGTGGGGGCGTTGACTCTGCTGGCGGCGTGGTTTGCCTGGAGCGGGGTGCGGCAATGGCGGCAGGCCTCGGTGGGGCAGTCGCTGGAAGCTTCGCGCGACCAGATCGTGGAAGGCGTGCAGGCCGCGCTGACCAGCCAGAGCACGCAGTTGCGCACGCTGGTGAAGAGCGAGCGGGTGAGCGCCGCACTGGCCGCAGGCGATGCCGACGCCACCGCGTTGGCCGTGCGCGAAGGCTGGCCGGGCACCGAAGAGGTGGAAGTACTCGCCACCGGCCTGGAGCAGGCCTATGCCGACCCGAAGGCCTTCGGCTATTCGCGCCTGGCCCTGCTGGAAGCCGCCATCGCAGGCGATACCGTGGCCACGCGCGTGGTCCGCGATGCCGGCGGCCAGCGCCTCGGCCTGGCGGTACCGGTGCAGCTGGGCACGCAGGGACCGGCCGTGATCTATGTGCGCCAGCCGTTGCTGCGCCTGACCGGCACCTTCGACCAGGTGCGCGTGCCATCCGATGGCTATCTGGCGCTGCGCCAGGGCGGCCACAACATCATCGAACAGGGCGACGCCGCGCTGTCCGAAGGGGCAGAGGGCCTGGCCCGTCCCATCGGCAAGAGCGGGCTGCGCCTGGCGGCCGCTGTGCCGGACATCGACCCGGGCCCGCTGGGCCTGGGCGCCATTTCCTGCCTGGTCGTCGCCGTACTGCTGCTGGCCATTGCCGGCATGCTGCAGTTCGGCAAGGGCCGCGTGAAGCTGCCGCGCCGCCGTGCCGCCGCCAGCGAAGGCGAAGAAGGCCCCACGCTGCGTGAAAGCCTGGTGCTGGAACCGGTGCTGGAGGCCGCGCCCGCTGGCGGTGCCGCACCGCCGCCGCTGCCGCCCGGCGAAGGCAACGAGGTGCCCGAAGGGATCTTCCGCGCCTACGACATCCGTGGCGTGATCGGTCGCGAACTCACCCCGCAGGTGGCGGTGCTGATTGGCCAGGCCATCGGCTCGGTGCTGCAGGTCCAGGGCCTGCGCGACATCGTGGTGGGCCGTGATGGCCGCCTGTCCGGCCCGGAACTGAGCGCCAGCCTGATCGAAGGCCTGCGCCGTGCCGGCTGCGATGTCACCGACATCGGCCTGGCGCCCACCCCGGTGGTGTATTTCGCCGCCTATCACCTGCGCGCCGGCAGCTGCGTGGCGGTGACCGGCAGCCACAACCCGCCGGACTACAACGGCTTCAAGATCGTGGTCGGCGGCGAGACGCTCTCCGGCGACGCCATCACCGAGCTGTACCAGCGCATCCGCGACGGCCAGCTGCACGTGGCCGCCGAACCCGGCAACCTGCAGCAGCGCGACATCAACGCGGACTACATCCAGCGCATTGCCGACGACGTGCAGCTGGACCGCCCGCTCAAGGTGGTGGCCGATGCCGGCAACGGGGTGGCCGGCGAACTGGCCCAGCCGCTGCTGGAGGCCATTGGCGCCGAGGTCATTCCGCTGTACTGCGATGTCGATGGCACCTTCCCCAACCACCACCCGGACCCGAGCGATCCGCACAATCTGGAAGATCTCATCCAGACGGTAAAGCGCTTCGATGCCGATATCGGCCTGGCGTTCGACGGCGATGGCGACCGCCTGGGCGTGGTCACCCGCGAAGGCAAGATCATCTACGCCGACCGCCTGCTGATGTTGTTCGCGGCCGACGTGCTGATGCGCAACCCGGGCGCGCTGGTGATCTACGACGTGAAGTGCAGCGGCAAGCTGTCCGACTACGTGCTGCGCAATGGTGGCAGCCCGATGATGTGGAAGACCGGGCATTCGCTGATCAAGGCCAAGATGCGCGAGACCGATGCAGAGCTGGCCGGTGAGATGAGCGGCCACTTCTTCTTCAAGGAGCGCTGGTTCGGATTCGACGATGGCCTGTATGCGGCCTCGCGCCTGCTGGAAATCCTGGCCCAGCGCGAAGAGACGCCGTCGGAGGTGTTCGAGGAACTGCCCGACAGCATTTCCACGCCGGAGCTGAAGGTGCCGGTGGAATCGGGCACCCCGCACGCGCTGGTGTCGCTGTTCGTGTCGGCGGCGCAGGTGGAGGATTCGCCATTCGCCGGCGCGCGCCTGTCCACCATTGACGGCCTGCGTGCGGACTTCCCGGACGGCTGGGGCCTGCTGCGCGCGTCCAACACTACTCCGGTGCTGGTGCTGCGGTTCGAGGGCAACGACGAGGCTGCGCTGGCACGGATCAAGGCGCTGTTTCGCGAACAGCTGCAGCCCCTGCTGCCGGGTGTCGAACTGGGGTTCTGATCGGGTTGCCGACTAACAGTCGGCACTACCGGCTGAACATCGACCGCCGGTCGATGTTCAGCCTTTGAACCGCAACCCCACACCCGGTTCGGTGAACAGGTAGCGCGAATCCAGCGCCGAATCGCCCAGCTTGTGGCGGAGCTTGCCCACCAGGATGGGCAGGTAGTGCGTGTCGTGCTGGTGGGTCGGTCCCCAGATCTCCGCCAGGATCTGCGGCTGGGTCACCACCCGGCCGGCGTTGCGCAGCAGCAGCGACAGCAACGCATATTCCTTGCGCGTGAGTGCCACCGGCACGCCGTCCAGCTGCACCTCGCGGCGTACCAGGTCGATGTGCAGATGGCCGTCGTCGAAATGCGGCAACACCCCATCGGCCGACACCGTGCGCGAGCGCAGCAGCGCCCGTACCCGCGCCATCAACTCCTGCGTGCCGAAGGGCTTGGTCACGTAGTCATTGGCGCCGTTGTCCAGCGCCCGCACCTTCTCGGTCTCGCTGGCGCGCACGGTGAGCATGATCACCGGCACCTGGCTCCACTGGCGCAGCTCGGCCAGCACCTGGTGGCCTTCCATGTCGGGCAGCCCGATATCCAGGATGACCAGGTCGGCCCCCTCGCTGACCAGCTGCTCCAACCCGGCCTGGCCGCTGGCCGCCTGCAGCACGCGGTAGCCCTGCGCGCGCAGGCTGATCTCGAGGAAGCGGCGGATCTGCGCTTCATCGTCAATCACCAGCACGCGCGCCGGGGGCACGCCTTGGGAGGGGTCAGGTGTCGTCGTGATCATCGGCAGGGTGGGGTTGCAGCAGGGGGAGCGTGATGCGGATGAGGGTACCGCGTCCGTCGCGTCCGGGCAGGGCCTGCACGCTGCCGCCGTGCGCGCCGATCATGCCCTGGCAGATGGTCAGGCCGAGCCCGGTGCCATGACGGCCCCGGTCGCCGCGCTCCACGCTGTAGAACATGTCGAAAATGCGCGCCCGCTCGTCGTCGGGAATACCGGGACCGGCATCCAGCACGTCGATGCGCAGCTCGCCCTCGACCAGGCGCGCCTGTACCTCCACCGGCGCGCCGGGGGGGAGAACTTCGCCGCGTTCTCCATCACGTTGAACACCGCCTGTTCCACCAGCGCCGGGTGCACCCAGATGGGGGCGAGCGTGCTGGGAATATCCAGCTGCAGCTTCACCTCGGGCTGGTACCGCTGCAGCCGGCGCGCGGCCGACCCCACCAGCTCGTCCACCCCGATCCAGTCGCGGTTGATCTGCAGCCCCTCATGCCCGAGCCGGGTCATGTCCAGCAGGTTCTGGATGTAGCGGTCCAGCCGCTCGCCTTCCACCAGGATGGTGTCGAGCAGCGCGCGGCGGTCGACGGCATCCATCGCATCGGCATAGCTGGAGAGGCTGTCGGCCGAACCGATCATGGCCGCCAACGGCGAACGCAGGTCGTGCGACACCGACGACAGCAGTGCCGAACGCAGGCGCTCGGTCTCGTTGCTGACGTGGGCCTTCTCCAGGTCCGCCACCAGCCGCGTGCGCAGGGCGGCCTGCGCGATGTCGTCCACCATCGCCTCGGCCAGCTGGCGCTGCTCCGGGGTCAGCCGCGCCACGCCGCGTGCGAAACGCATGCCGGCCACGCCGATGGCGCGGTTGTCACCATCCAGCAGCGGCAGGAACCACCACTCCGCGCCGGCCAGGGTGTCGGTGAAGCGGCCGCTGGGCTGGCCGTGGCGGTGCGCCCAGTCGGCGGCGGCCAGGTCGGTGTCGCCCGGCGCGGCGCTGCCGCTGGTGCTGGTGTCCGCGCCGATGCGCAGCCATGCCGGTGCATCCAACGCCTGCTCCAGCGCCTGGCGGCCTGCCTGCGCCACCTGCTCGTTGCTGGCCGCGCGGGTGAGCTGCCCGCCCAGCACCTGGCGGGCGTTGGCGTGCCGGTTGGCCGCGCGCAGCGCCAGCACCTGCATGCGCAGGCGCGAGGCCAGCCGGCCGGCCACCAGCGCGGCGGCCAGGAACAGGAAGACGGTGATCACCCCCTGGCGCGCGCTGATCGCAAACGTGAAGCGCGGCGCGATGAAGAAGAAGTTGTAGGCGAGGAAACACAGCGCCGCGGCGATCACCGCCGCACTGGTGCGGCTGCGCGCGGCCACCATCACTACCGCCACAATGAACACCATCGACAGGTCGTACAGCCCCACCCAGCGCTCGGCCACCAGCGCCACCAGACAGGCCAGGGCGGTGGCGCCCAGCGCCAGCACGGTGTCCCTGCCGGTACTCAGCGTGGGCATCGACAACCCATGCCGGCGTGCGCGGGCGCGCGCCTGCGGGGTGCCGATGATGGTGATCTCCAGGTGCGCACCGCGCTGGATCAGCTGCTGGGTCAGGGTGCGGTTGAGCATGCGTGCGAACGGTCGCTCGCGGGTGCGGCCCAGCACCACGGTGGAAACGCTGTTGTGCGCGGCGTGGTCGAGCAGGGCATCGGCGATGCTGGGGCCATGCAGCAGCTCGGCCTCGCCACCCAGCCGCCGTGCCAGGGCGAACGCCGCATCGATCTCGCGGCGGGTGTTGTCGTCCTCGCGCCGGCGCTGCACGGTCACCACCGTCCACGGCGCATCGCGGCGCTCGGCGATGCGCCGGCCCACACGCACCAGGTATTCGCTCTGGCCGCCGCCATCGATCGCCACCAGCACGCGCCGCCGCAGTGGCAGGTTGCCTTCGCCGCGCGCGGCGCGGGTTTCGCGCAGGCTGGTGTCCACGCGGTCGGCCGCCTCCTGCATAGCCAGTTCGCGCAGCGCGGTCAGGTTGGCCGGCGAAAAGAACGCCTGCAGGGCCTGCGCCGCCTGTTCGGGCACGTACACCTTGCCCTGCTGCAGGCGCTCGATCAGCTCGCGCGGCGGCAGGTCCACCAGCACGATGTCGTGCAGGCGGTCGAGTACCGCATCGGGCACGGTCTCGCTGACCCGCACCCCGGTGATGCGCATCACCACGTCATTGAGGCTTTCCAGATGCTGGATGTTGAGGGTGGTCCAGACATCGATGCCGGCATCCAGCAGCTCCATCACGTCCTGCCAGCGCCGTTCATGGCGGCTGCCCGGCACGTTGCGGTGGGCCAGCTCGTCCACCAGCACCAGTGCCGGGCGGCGTGCCAGCACCGCATCCAGGTCCATTTCCTGCAGCGCATGCTGCTGGTAGTCGCGCTGCAGCAGCGGCACCTGCGTCAGGCCCTCCAGCAGTGCCGATGTCCCGGCGCGGCCGTGGGTCTCCACCAGCCCCACCACCACGTCCACGCCACGGCGCAGCTGCTCGTGCGCGCGGCCGAGCATGCTGTAGGTCTTGCCCACGCCGGGCGCGGCGCCCAGGAACACGGTGAGCTTGCCGCCGGCCTCGCGCTGCAGGCGTTCCACCAATGCGTCGGCCTGTCGGGTTCTGGAGTCGGTCATAGGGAGCGATTGTGCGCCCGGCAGCGCCATTGCCGCATCACGGCGTCGACGCATCCAGTGCCATGTTGAGTTCCATCACGTTGACCCGCGGCTGCCCGAACACGCCCCATTGCGGTCCCTGCGTATGCGCCTTCACCAGCGCCTGCACCTGTTCGCTGCCCAGTCCACGGCTGCGCGCCACGCGCGCCACCTGCACGGCCGCCGCCGCCGGCGAAATCTCCGGGTCCATGCCGGCGCCGGACTGGGTTACCAGGTCACCGGGCACCTGCGCCACCGCAATGCCCTCGCGCACCGCCGTTGCATGGGTAGCCTCGCGCACGCGTTCCTGCAGGGCAGGGTTGCTGCGCGCCAGGTTGCTGCCGGCGGCTGCCATCGGATCGTAGCCGGCCGCGGACGGCCGCGACTGGAAGTAGCCATCGCCCACGAAGGGCTGGGCGATCAGGCGCGAGCCGCGCACCTGGCCGTCGCGGACCAGCAGGCTGCCATCGGCCTGCGCCGGGAACAACGCGCCACTGAGGCCGGTGGTGGCCACCGCGTAGGCCAGGCCCAGTACCAGCAGGCTGGCCACGCCCAGCCCGATGGCCGGGCGCAGCGCAGCACGGTGCTGCAGCGTGATGGCGAGGGCGGCGCGTGCACGCGCCGGGCGGGACAGCGGAGCAGCAGCGGAGCGGTTCATGCGCCAAATACCGAGTAGAGGAGGAGGTCGATCAACTTGATGGCCGCGAACGGCAGCAGCACGCCGCCCAGGCCGTACACCAGCATGTTCCGGCGCAGCAGCGCGGTGGCCGTGGCCGGGCGGAAACGCACCCCGCGCAGCGCCAGCGGAATCAGCGCCGGAATCACCAGGGCGTTGAAGATCAACGCAGCCAGCACCGCGTTGCGGGGGCTGGAGAGGTGCATCACGTTCAACGTGGCCATCGCCGGCAACGTCGCGGCGAACAGCGCCGGCAGGATCGCGAAGTACTTGGACACGTCGTTGGCCAGCGAGAAAGTGGTCAGCGCGCCGCGTGTGATCAACTGCTGCTTGCCCACTTCCACCACGGCCAGCAGCTTGGTTGGATCCGAATCCAGGTCCACCATGTTGCCGGCTTCCTTGGCCGCCTGCGTGCCCGAATTCATGGCCAGCCCGATGTCGGCCTGCGCCAGCGCCGGTGCGTCGTTGGTACCGTCGCCCACCATCGCCACCAACCGGCCGCCGGCCTGTTCGGCGCGGATGCGGGCCAGCTTGTCTTCCGGGCGGGCTTCGGCGATGTAGTCGTCCACCCCGGCCTCGGCCGCGATGGCGGCGGCGGTGAGCGGGTTGTCGCCGGTGATCATCACCGTGCGGATACCCATCGCACGCAGCTGCGCGAACTTCTCGCGCATGCCGTGCTTGACCACATCCGACAGCTCGATCACGCCCAGCACGTAGCGGCCCTCGCACACCACCAGCGGCGTGGCGCCATTGCGCGCCACCTGCTCCACGCGCCCGGCCAGCTCGGCCGGCACCGTGCCGCCCAGCTCACGTACGTAAGCCGTGATCGCATCGGCCGCGCCCTTGCGGATGCGCCGGCCGCCGTCCAGATCGACACCGGACATGCGGGTCTGTGCGCTGAAGGCGAAATACTCCGCGCGGTCCGGCTCGACCGTGGTGCAGCCCTGTTCGCGCGCCAGGCGCACGACCGACTTGCCCTCCGGGGTCGGGTCGGCCAGCGACGACAGCAGTGCCGCTTCACGCAGCTGGGCCGCGTCGATCCCGGCCAGCGCATGGAAGTGGCTGGCCTGGCGGTCGCCGTAGGTGATGGTGCCGGTCTTGTCCAGCAGCAGCACGTCCACGTCGCCGGCCACTTCCACCGCCTTGCCGGACTTGGCCAGGATGTTGGCGGCCAGTGCGCGGTTCATGCCGGCAATGCCGATCGCCGGCAGCAGGCCGCCGATGGTGGTCGGAATCAGGCACACCAGCAGCGCGATCAACAGCAGCGGATCCACCTTCACCCCGACGAACGCGCCGATCGCCGGCAGCGTGGCCACCACCACCAGGAAGGTCAGCGTCATCGCCGCCAGCAGCAGCGTGAGCGCCACTTCGTTGGGCGTCTTCTGCCGGTTGGCGCCTTCCACCAGCGCGATCATGCGGTCCAGGAAGCTGTGCCCCGGCTCGGCCGTGACCTTGACGATGATCTGGTCGGACAGCACCTTGGTACCGCCGATCACACCACTGCGGTCGGTGCCGGCCTCGCGCAGCACCGGGGCCGATTCACCGGTCACCGCCGCTTCGTTGATGGTGGCCAGGCCCTGCACGATTTCGCCATCGGCCGGAATCAGCTCGCCGGCGCTGATGATGACGTGGTCGCCCGGGCGCAGCTCCGCCGCCGGCACCTGGGTTTCGCTGGCCCCGGCATGCGCCGCGGACAACCGGCGTGCACTGAGGTCCTGGCGGGCGCGCCGCAGCGACGCCGCCTGGCCGCGGCCACGTGCTTCGGCCACCGCTTCGGCGAAGTTGCCGAACAGCACGGTGAGCAGCAGGATCGCGCTCACCGCCAGGCCGAAGCCCAGCGGCGCGTTGCCGGTCAGGGTCACCAGCAGGCTGACCACGGTGCCGGCCATCACCACGGCCATCACCGGGCTGTGCAGCAGGTGGCGCGGCGAGAGCTTGATCACCGCATCGCGCAGCGCGCGGCGCCAGCCGGCGCCGTCGAGCAGGCGCTGGCGGCGGTGGGGAGTCGCATTCAAAGGATAGGTACTCATGGGAGTGGTACTCATGACATCGGGTCTCAGTGCGAGGCCAGCGACAGGTGGTCGGCAACCGGGCCCAGCACCAGCGCCGGCATGAACTGCAACACGGTCAGGATGGCGATCAGCGCAATCAGCGTCAGCGCGAACGTCGGGGTCTCGATCTGCAACGTGCCGGCCGATTCCGGCGCGCGCCGCTTGGCGGCCAGCTGGGCGCAGACGATCAGGGGAATCACCAGCACCGGGTAGCGACCCAGCAGCAGCACCATGGTGCAGCTCAGGTTCCACCACACCGTGGCATCGCCCAGGCCTTCAAAGCCCGAGCCGTTGTTGGCGAAGGCCGACACGTACTCGTAGAACACCTGGCTCACGCCGTGGAAGCCCGGGTTGGAGGTGCCGGTGATCGACGGAATGGCCAGCGTGAACGCCGTGAACGCCAGGATCGTGATCGGCTGCAGCAGCACCAGCAGCGCGAGCAGGCGCACCTGCGGCGTTTCCAGCTTGCGGCCCAGCAGTTCCGGCGTGCGTCCGGTCATCAACCCGGCCAGGAACACGCCCAGCAGCAGGTACACGATGAACTGCTGCAGGCCGCAGCCGATGCCGCCCCAGATCGCGTTGACCAGCATGTTGATCATCGGCACCGCACCGGCCAGCGGGCTCAGCGAGTCATGCATGCCGTTCACCGAGCCGTTCGACACCTGCGTGGTCACCGCGGCCCACAGCCCGGTGCCATCGGCGCCGAAGCGCACTTCCTTGCCTTCCATCAGCAGCGGGCTGGCGGCCGTGGCCGAATGGCCTTCCAGCCATACCGTCGCCGCGATCGACAGGCTCGACATGGCCAACATGCAGCCGAACACCAGCGCGGCCAGGCGCTTGCGCCCGGTGAAGGCGCCCAGCATGAACACCACTGCGATGGGGATCAGCAGGATGCCGATCAGCTCCAGTGCGTTGGACAGCGGGGTGGGGTTCTCCAACGGCATGGCGCTGTTGGGGCCATACCAGCCACCGCCGTTGGTGCCCAGCTGCTTGGCCGCCACCATCGCCGCCACCGGGCCGAGCGGAAGCTTCTGCGCGTCCATGCCGGCGGCCGCATCGATCGGCGTCGCGGTGGGGCCACCGGCCAGCGTGGACGGCACGCCCTGGCTGGTCAGCAGCACCGCCCACAGCAGGCACAGCGGCAGCATGAAGCGCACACACGAACGCACCACGTCGGCGTAGTAGTTGCCCACGTCGATGCGGCGGTCGGCGGGCAGGTCGGCCTCGGCGGCATCGCCCTCGGGCGCCTTGCCGAACAGTGCACGCAAGGTGGCCACCACCAGCGCCAGCCCCATCATCGGCGTCACCACCTGCAGGCCGGTAATGGCGGTCATCTGCGCGAAGTAGGACAGCTGCGCCTGGCCGGAGTAATGCTGCTGGTTGGTGTTGGTGAGGAACGACACCATCGTGTGCAGTGCCGTATCCCACCGCATGTTGGGAATCTGGTCGGGATTGAACGGCAGCCAGGCCTGGGTCATGAACACCGTCTGCACCAGCACGGCAATGACCACGTTGCTGAGCAGGAAGGCGGCCACGTAGCCGCGCCAGCTCATGCCGCGCGCGGGATTCACCCCCAGCAGGGCGTACAGCGGCTTTTCCAGCAGCGCGAACAACGCGTCGCCGCGCATCGGGCCACCGCGCACTACCCGGGCCAGGTACAGCCCAAGCGGAAAGGCCAGCACGATGCTGGCCAGCAGAATCAACAGGATCTCGGTCATGGTCGGCTCCGGTCAGAAGGTTTCGGGCCGAAGCACGACGTACAGCAGGTAGGCCGCAGCGACGAGCACCAGCACGCCGCACACCAGGGAAAGCCAGGCAGGCATCGTCGTGATCTCAGCAGCGGGAAAGGGAAGGCGTCGCGCGCAGGGCGGCGGCGATACGGACAGCGAACAGGGTCAGGCTCATGGGACGTCCAGGTGGAACCACTCCACGTCAGGGCGCCATGGTGGTCCTCACCGGCGTAAACGCTCCACGCCCGTCAGCGGCGTGCGGCGTAAAAAGAGCATAAAAAACGCTCGTCTTAGAAAGCGCTCGCGTTGAAGCAGACGCGGCTGCCGGCGGATCAAGCGCGGGGCCGCCATGCCCTTGCCGGTGAAGGTCGCTCAACAGCGGCTGCCGGTGGGGCGAGCGCGGGGCCGCCATACCCTTGCCGGTGAAGGTCGCTCAATAGCGGCTGCCGGTGGGGCGAGCGCGGGGCCGCCATACCCTTGCCTGCGAATGTCCCCCGGCGTCGGCCTGCGGCCGCCCCCTCCTCCTTTACTTCGCCGCAAGGGCATGCCGGCCCCGCACTCGCCCCACCGGCGTTGGCACCGTGACATCCGCTTTTCCATCGCGAACCGCAAGCCGAGCCCGTCGCGGCCGGTAGGTCCTAAAAAGGGGACGGAGGAGGTTAAGCCTCACCGTCACCGATTAACGTCCTCCGTCCCGGATTTTGTCTTTTCCTGCGAACCGCAAGCCGAGCCCCGTCGCGGCCGGTAGGTCCCTGGCAAAGTAAAGGAGGAGGCGGCGGCGCATGCCGACGCCGGGGGACATTTGCATAGGGGCCTGCCGGCCGCGGCGGGGCCCTCAACGCTCGCTGCAGATCCAATCGAAGACCGTACGCCAAGCTTCTACGCCCGCCTGACGGCCCCAATAACCGTCAGCCGCGCGGGTCGGTCGTAATTCCCTTCAACAACCGATACCGCTGCAGGGTTTCCTCGATTTCCACATCCAGGGCCTGGCGCTGCTGCAGGTACGAGGCGTGCATGCGCTGCTGGGCCAGCAGTTCGGTGTGGCGCTGCTGGATGCTCTCGGCCTGCTTGGGCGCCACCGGCTGGCCGGCCAGTTCGCGGTCGCCCGCGCTGCCCAGCAGCGTCACCAGCGCGCCACGCAGGCTGGCCACGTTGTAGCTGGCCGTCTGCACGTTGTTGTCCAGGATCCCGGTGCGCTCCACGAACACCCGGCGCAGGTCGTTCTCGTCCTCGTAGGTCGAGAGCATCGCCTGCTCCGTCCGCTGCCGGGTTTCCTCGGCGGCCTTGTCGAGCTGGAGCTGGGCAGCGGCCACCGCCGCATCGGCGCGCTCGTCCTCGGTCAGCGTGCGCTCCACGCCACCGCGGCGCAGGCCGCTGTTGACGCTGAACTCCTCACGCGCGCTGTTCACCGCCTCCTGGGGCAATGCGTCGCTGCAGATGCGCTCCTTGCCCTCGTTCCAGCAGAACAGCTTCTTCGGTTTCGGGTCGCTGCTGCTGCGCCTGCTCTGGGCCTCGGCCGTGAGCATGGGCGCGGCCAGCAACAGGCCGATGATGGTGAACGTGACGATCCTGGACATGGGAGCCCCCTGCTCTCAACGCGTAGGACGGCTGCCGTAACGGGAACGATAGTCCTCCAGCGGCTGCCGGTACCCGACAAGTTCCGGATTTCCGGAGGCAAAATCAAGCAGGTCGCCCAACGTGGCCACCGCCACCACCGGAATTCCGGCTTCCTCGGCCACGGCCTGGGCCGCCGAACGGCGGTCGGTTTCCGACGCAATCTCCTGCCGATCCAGTGCCACCACGATGCCGGCCGGCGTGCCACCGGCCTCGGCGATGATGGCCAGGGCCTCGCGGATCGCGGTACCGGCGGTGATCACGTCGTCCACGATCAGCACCCGCTTGCCGTTCATGTCCGCGCCGATCAGGTTGCCGCCTTCGCCGTGTGCCTTGGCTTCCTTGCGGTTGAACGACAGCGGCAGGTCGCGGCCACGCTGGGCGAATTCACAGGCAGTGGCGGTGGCCAGCGGGATGCCCTTGTAGGCCGGCCCGAACACCACGTCGAACTTCAGCCCGGTGGCCTCCACCGCGTCGGCGTAGCAGGCGGCCAGCTGGACCATGCGGGCGCCGGAGTCGAAACGACCGGCGTTGAAGAAGTAGGGGCTCAGGCGGCCCGACTTGAGGGTGAACTGGCCGAAACGCAGGGCATCGGCGGTCAGGGCCAGTTGCAGGAAACGGTGACGGTGGTCGCTCATCTAACGCTCTATTCAATTCATCTGGAGCGCAGATCCTAATGCATGGCCCGCAATTCAGGCTCGCCAGCGCCGGCCGCAGGCCCCTGCAATGGCCGTATCCGGCCAGCCGATGGGCCGGGCAACCCGGTATGCTTTGCCGGTTACCGTTCCAGACCCGGGTCAGCATGCGCATCATCAGTTTCAATGCCAATGGCATCCGTTCCGCCGCCACCAAGGGCTTCCTCGACTGGTTCCGTGCCCAGGATGCCGACGTGCTGTGCATCCAGGAGACCAAGGCCCAGGAAGACCAGCTGACCGACCCGATGTTCCGTCCGGACGGCCACCACTGCTTCTACCGCGACGCCATCACCAAGAAGGGCTACAGCGGCGTGGCCATCTACAGCAAGCGTGAGCCCGACCAGGTCATCACCTCGCTGGGCTGGGCCCCGTTCGACGATGAAGGCCGCTACATCGAGGCCCGCTACGGCAACCTCAGCGTGGTCTCCTTCTATATTCCGTCGGGCAGCTCGGGCGACCTGCGCCAGGGCTTCAAGTACGAAGTGATGGAGTGGCTGCGCCCGATCCTGGCGGAGTGGCTGGCCAGCGGCCGCGACTACGTGCTGTGTGGCGACTGGAACATCGTGCGCTCCGCGCTGGATATCAAGAACTGGAAGTCCAACCAGAAGAACTCCGGCTGCCTGCCGCCCGAGCGCGACTGGCTCAACGGCCAGTGCGCCGACGCCGGCCAGGCGCTGGACATCGCCGGCGGCCAGGGCTGGAGCGACGCCTACCGCCTGCTGCACCCCACCGGCGAGGACTACACCTGGTGGAGCAACCGTGGCGCGGCCCGCGCCAACAACGTGGGCTGGCGCATCGACTACCAGTTCGTCAGCCCGGGCCTGCGTGACCGCCTGCGCGGCTGCTCGATCTACCGCGATGAGCGGTTTTCCGACCATGCCCCGTTCACGGTGGACTACGCCCCATGAGTGAAGCGGTCGCCAAGCCCCGCCGCCCGTGGCAGCGGGTGCTGGCCAACCTGCGCCAGCGCAAGGTGCTGGCCATGCTGCTGCTCGGCTTCAGCTCGGGCCTGCCGATCTACCTGGTGGGCAACACGCTCGGTTTCTGGATGCGCAAGGAAGGCATCGAGCTGGACACCATCGGCTTCCTGTCGTGGGTGGGCTTGGCCTACTCGATGAAGTTCCTGTGGGCGCCGATCGTCGACAAGGTCAACGCCCCGCTGCTGGGTCGCTTCGGTCGCCGCCGCGGCTGGATGCTGCTGTCCCAGGCGGTGGTCGCCGTGGCCCTGGTCGGCATGGCGATCGTGCAGCCCAAGGGCGGCAACGTGCTGTTCCTGGGCGTGGCGTGGGAGCACATGCTTGTGTTCGGCGTGATGGCCACCATCGTGGCGTTCGCCTCGGCCACCCAGGACATCGTCATCGATGCCTGGCGCATCGAAAGTGCCGACAACAGCGAACAGCTGGGCCTGCTCACCTCCACCGCCGCGCTGGGCTACCGCACCGCGCTGCTGGTCACCGACGCGCTGATCCTGCTCATTGCCGCCCGCGTGGGCTGGCAGATGTCCTACGAAATCATGGCCGGGCTGATGGCGCTGGGCGTGGTGGCGGTGGTGATGGCGCGCGAACCGGTGCAGGCCAAGGTGGCCGTGCAGATCCAGGCCGCCCCGCTGTGGACGCCGCGCGGGTTGTTCGATGCGCTGGTCGGGCCGTTCATCGCCTTCGTGCGCGAACACCGCAGCGGCGCCATCCTGATCCTGCTGGCCATCAGCATCTATCGCATGGCCGATTTCATCATGGGTCCGATGGCCAACCCGTTCTACGTCGACCTCGGTCTGTCCGAAGAGACCGTGGGCGCGGTGCGCAGCTCGGTTGGCCTGGTGGCCACCTTCATCGGCATCGCCGCCGCCGGCCTGGTGTCGGTGCGCTGGGGCGTGCTGGCGACCCTGCTGGTTGGCGCGGTGCTCGGCCCTGCGTCCAATCTCGCCTTCGCCTGGTTGGCCTATGTGGGGCCGGACCCGACAAGCTTCGCCATCGCGATGGCGATCGACAACATCTCGGGTGGTTTCGCCGGCACGGCGCTGATCGCCTACATGTCCAGCCTGACCAGCATCGGCTATACGGCCACCCAGTACGCCCTGCTCAGCTCGTTCTACGCCATGCCGGGCAAGGCGCTGAAGGGCCTGTCCGGCTGGGCGGTGCAGTCGCTGGCGCAGGGCCGCACCCTGCTGGAGGGCTATGCGCTGTTCTTCGTGGGCACCGCGCTGATCGCCATTCCGGTGGTGATCCTGTGCGCGCTGCTGATCGTGCAGCAATCGCGCCGGCAGCGGGCCGCCACCTGACCGGCGCTTGCCCGCGCCCGGCCACTGGGCGATGATCGATCCGTTGTGCCGTGGGGGCGGTGCGTTGCCAACAGGGGAAAACACATGGCTGATTTAGTGCTGCGCGACCTGGATCCGCTGCTGAACGAACGCATCCGTCGGGTCGCGGTCGCGCGCGGCTGGACCCGCGAGCACACCTGCGTGGTCCTGCTCGAGCAGGGCCTGTTCGCCAGCGAACTGGAAGTGCGCAGCGGCTTCCACGACCCCGAAGTAAACGCCTTGGCCGAAGCCATCGCCGCCCTCCAGGCCCTCCCGGACGTCAAAGCTTTCTGACGGTGCAGGACCGATGGGCCGACCCGACTGGGTAGAGCCGACTGTTAGTCGGCTGCTCTCCAGGGCGACCGCGCCAACTGCAGCCGACTAACAGTCAGCTCTACCCAGCCGGCTCTACCCAGCCGGCTCTACCCCGTCGCGCGGTCGGCCCCGTCATATCGCATCACGCCAGGTGAATCGCCCCTAGAATCCGCGGCCCCCGCGCCCCGGTCACGCTCGGCAGATTTCCCGGCAGCCCGTCCAGCGTCCGCTGCGCCAGCCACGCAAACCCCATCGCCTCCAGGTAATCCGGGTCCAAGCCGTGCACCGCACTGGACTCGATCACCACGCCCGGCAACCGCGCCCCCAGCCGCCGCAGCAGCTGCGCATTACGCACCCCGCCGCCGCAGACCAGCACCCGCGTCGCCCCCGGCAGGTTCGCCAGCAGCGCATCGGCCACCGTGGCAGCAGTCAATTCCAGCAGCGTGGCCTGCACATCGGCCGCCGACCGCTGCCGCTCGCCCAGCGCCGCCTCGGCCCACTCCAGATGGAACTGCTCGCGCCCCGTGCTCTTCGGCGGCGGCAGCGCAAACCACGGCTCCGCGCGCCAGCCCGCCAGCAGCGCCTCGTCGCACTCGCCACTGGCCGCGAACGCCCCGTCGGCGTCGTACGGTACCCCGACGTGACGCTCGCACCAGGCATCCATCAGCGCATTGGCCGGCCCGGTATCGAAGCCACGCGGCGTGCCCGCCCGCGGAATCAGGGTCAGGTTGGCAATGCCCCCCAGGTTCAAGACCGCCCGATCCTCGTCGGCGGTGCCCAGCATCGCCAGGTGGAAGGCCGGCATCAGCGGCGCACCATGTCCGCCAGCCGCCACGTCACGGCGGCGGAAGTCTGCCACCGTCGTAATGCCGGTGAGCTCGGCAATGCGGTTGGCATCGCCGAGCTGGCAGGTGAAGGCCGGATCGGCCAGCGGCCGGTGGCGCACCGTCTGCCCGTGCGAACCGATCGCCCGCACCTGTGCCGGGTCGACCCCGGCCTGTGCCAGAAGACGATTGGCGGCCGCCGCGAAGGCGATGCCGATCTGCGCGTCGATCCGCCCCAGCGTATCCAGCGAGCCCAGCTCGCCCCCTTCGCCCAGCGCCACCAGCTCGGCGCGGAAGGCGGGGTCCCAGCCGTGGGTCAGGCCCGCGACGAAGCGGCAACCGCCCTCGGCCGGAAACTGCACCAGCGCGGCATCGATGCCATCGGCGCTGGTGCCGGACATCAGGCCCAGGTAGAGCGGGGTAGTCGGATCAGGTGCAGTCATGGCCAGGCGGTTCAACAGGATGCGTGCAGCTTCCGCGCAACCTGTTGCCGCCGTCAATGCGCGCGCAGGTGCGCGCGCTGCAACGCCATCGGATCAGCCGCGGTTCGGCTTGGCCGGCTTGGCCGCGCTGGCCGTGGTGGTAGCCGCCTTGGCTGCCTGCGGTGCCGGGCTGGCATCGGCGTAGATCAGCTTCTCCATGCCCTGGATGCGCGCCAGGGCCGGCGCGGTCTGCGCACGGAAGGCCACCAGCTCGCCGCCCTGCAGCGGCTCCGGCGGCGGCATGGTCACCGACAGCGGGTTGCGGTGCACGCCGTTGACGCGGAATTCGTAGTGCAGGTGGGGGCCGGTCGCCAGACCGGTCGAGCCGACGTAGCCGATCACCGTGCCCTGCGCCACGCGCTGGCCGGTCTTGATCGCACCAAAGCGCGACATGTGCCCGTACAGCGTGGTGTGGCCGCGGCCATGGTCCAGGATCACCACGTTGCCGTAGCCGCGCTGCGTCCCGGCAAACTGCACGCGCGCATCGCCGGCCGCCATGATCGGCGTACCGGTGCGGGCCGCATAGTCCACGCCCTTGTGCATGCGCATCTTGCCCAGCACCGGGTGCTTGCGCGCGCCGAAGCTGGAGCTCAGCCGCGCGAACGGGATCGGCATGCGGATGAAGCTCTTCTTCAGCGGCCGACCGCTGACGTCGAAGTATTCGGACTTGCCGTTGCGGTCGAAGCGGAAGCCGCTGTAGGTCTTGCCGCCCGACGTGAAGGTCGCGGCCAGGATCTTGCTGGTGTCCACCTTCTCGCCTTCGCGCCAGGTCTCGTCCAGCACCACGCTGAAGCGGTCGCCCGGCTGCAGGTCCTTGGAGAAGTCGATGTCGTACTTGAAGATTTCATCGGTCATCGTCGCGATCGCCGACGGCGACAGCCCGGCTTTGCGTGCCGCGGCGTACAGCGAGCTGGTGATCTCGCCACTGGCGACCACGCGGCGCACCGACGATTCGCGCTTGATCACCTTCTCGTTGATCTGGTCGCCCTTGAGCGACAGCTCCACCCGGTTGTCGCCATCGCGGTCGAAGCGGATCGTGCGCAGCTCGCCGGACAGCGGCAGGTCGAAGCCGATCTCCGCGCCAGGGCGCAGCTTGGTCAGCGCCGCGCGCGCGCCGGGGTGGTCGAGCACCTGGTGCATCACGGTCGGCGAAATGCCGGCCTCGTCGAACAGGTTGCTCAGCGTCTGCCCGCGCTGCACGCGCAGCACCTGCCAGCTGTCACCGGGCACCTGCTGGCGGCGCTCCTGCGACAGCGGCGGCAGCGGCAGGGACAGCGTGGCGTGGCTGGCGGAGTAGGGTGCATCGATGGTGTGGGAGAAGCCCGGCACGATCGTGGCCACCAGCGCCCCGATGGTGGCGAACAGGCTGGCGTGCATCCAGTGGCGCCGGGTCCAGCGCTCGTTGAACGCGGCGGGAAGATGCTGCCTGAGCTTCCGATGCAGGGCGGTGTCGTGGAGAACGTGAAGGCGTTCCTTGAAGCGCTGCTTGCGCGCGCGGCCTTGATCGGTATTCAGCATCGTCGGTGTGTTCCTGGCTGACCCGGGATCGCGGGCCCAAACGTCGGTAACATAGACAGGTATAAATATCGCGTCAAACCCTTGTGCGTATTGGCTTTTGTGAAGCGCATGCGGTTAACTTGTACTTAACGTCATTCATGTAAATAAGGCATTGCCGGGAGTTGTACGTGTCCTCGATTGAACAAGCGCTTGCCCAGATCGGCCGCGGTGCTGACGAAGTCCTCAAGATCGAGGAGCTGCGCCAGCGCCTGGAAAGCGGCCGCCCGCTGCGGGTCAAGGCCGGGTTCGACCCCACCGCGCCGGACCTGCACCTGGGCCACACCGTGCTGCTGAACAAGCTGCGCCAGTTCCAGGACCTTGGCCACCAGGTCATCTTCCTGATCGGCGACTTCACCGGCATGATCGGCGACCCTTCGGGCAAGAACGTCACCCGCAAGCCGCTCAGCAAGGACGACGTGCTGGCCAATGCGCGCACCTATGAAGAGCAGGTCTTCAAGGTGCTGGACCGTGAAAAGACCGAAGTGCGCTTCAACTCGGAGTGGTTTGGCAAGATGGGCGCGGCCGACATGATCCGCCTCGCCGGCCAGCACACCGTGGCGCGCATGCTCGAGCGCGATGACTTCGCCAAGCGTTACGCCGCCCAGCAGTCCATCGCCCTGCACGAGTTCCTGTACCCGCTGGTCCAGGGCTATGACTCGGTCGCCCTCGAGGCAGACGTCGAGCTGGGTGGTACCGACCAGAAGTTCAACCTGCTCATGGGCCGTGGCCTGCAGGAGCACTACGGCCAGAAGCCGCAGATCGTGCTGACCATGCCCCTGCTGGAAGGCCTGGACGGCGTGGCGAAGATGTCCAAGTCGCTCAACAACTACATTGGCATCAGCGAGCCGGCGATCGACATGGTGACCAAGACCATGAAGATCGGCGACGACCTGATGTGGCGCTGG